>NZ_JACGVE010000045.1:0-230576 GCF_014077065.1 Colwellia sp. MB3u-4
TTACCTAAACCTGTTAAGGCACTCGCTTTAGCGACTTTAAAGCTCAGGTTGTCAGGTTGTATAGCGAGTAACTTTTCAACTTGCTGTTCTGCCATTTTGTATTTACCTAAACGAATAAGTAAATTCAGGTACTGAGAGCGCGCAGGTATATGATTGGGCGCTAACTCAAGGGCACTGGCCAGTAAAAATTCAGCATCGTCATAAATTTTTAGCTCTAACCCTATTTCAGCAAGCAGACACATGCCATCGATGTGGCGTTGATTATCTTGCAAAAAATGTCGACAAATTTGTTCCGCTTTTAATAATTTCCCTTCGTGCATTAATTCAGTTACCGCGAGTAAGGCCGGAGGTAATTTTTTTAGTTTCTCTAACTGATTGGCGGCTTTTTGCACCTTGTCTTGTTGCTTTTCATCTCGGTACAGGTGAATTAATGCTTGCCAACTAGCGACTAAACTCGGGTTAAGTTTTACCGCCTTTTCAAATGAAATTTTAGCCAGTGCGGGTTCATCTAAGGCTAAATAGATAAAGCCTTGTTCTTGATTAGCGCGGCTATGTGTTTCATCCAGTTTAAGTAATGCATTAATACTGCTTAATGCCGCAGGGATAGTTTTTGCATAGCGTTGGGCAACGGCAATTAAATACCATAATTCAATTTGGTGCTCTTGGTCTGTGGTTTGTTTTTGTAGTTGTTTACTTTGTGTAATGGCGTCATTGAATTTTGTTGTTTGGATCAATTGTTGAATTGATTTTAATTGGTCTTCATTAGCAGAGTGAGATCTTGTGTCCAATGACTTAGCTCCAGGGTAGGTTAGCGTATTATTTTTAGGTTAAAACACGATTATTTTATCAATAAAAAGCCGTTTGATACAAATATCAAACGGCTTTATTTATCACTTTAGTGTTGACTTAACTAGCTTTTAATCATCAATCTAGACTTAATAAAAGTCGTAAGAGAATCTAAAACCAATAGTGCGAGGTCGGTTAGAAACTACTTTTGGCGTATACTGTTGAGTATCAATATATAATATTGCACTTTTATCAGTTAAGTTGTCGATGAAAAGCTCAGCTTTCCATTCGTCGTTAGTTACACCAAAGCTTAAATTTGCTACCACATAACTATCCTGTATATAACGACCACCGGCAAGGGTATCGCCATTACTGTCTTGATAATTAACGCCGGTATAAACATCAGCTTCTTTTTCAATGCTCAAACCTGAACCTGTGCCATAGATTAAATTAGTAGAGTCTTCTACCATGTACGCATCCATCACCATACCGGCAAGTCTCTCTCCGGTATAACTAATTGAACCGTTAACATAACCTGTCATACCTTGACCAATTGGATAGAAATACTGGGCTTGTAAATTACCTGAAAATTCAGCTGAATAAGGTAATCTACTGCCTTCTGGTGGCGCAATACCATTAAGCTGGGCATTAACTGACGTTAGCTCGGCATTTATCAAACTAAAAGCACCAGAGATAATTAAGTTATCTGTTGCAACCCAACTAAAGTCACCATCAATACCTTTAATTTCAGCATCACCAACATTATCAGTAAATACTAAGAAGCTGATATTGGTAGGGTCATATCGTGATGTTTGCAGATTAGATATTTTTGAATAATAGGCAGTAGCGTTGAAGCGTAAGTTTTGATCAAACAATGTTGATTTAAAACCTAATTCTACGTTATCTAAGCTATCAGTTGTTGAATACACTGGTATGCGGAAACCATCAAAGGCGCCTTCTTGACTTTTAGCTGAACCACCACCCACTCGGTTAGTAACCGGCGGTCTAAAACCTTCTGAGTATGATGCAAATACCATCACATCGTCATTAACTTGCCAATCAACTGAAGTTTTGATAATCGTATCATCAACGGTTAACGTGCCGTCACTATCAAGTAAGTCAGTTTCTAGTTGGCCACTAGCAATAGCTGATTGAATTGCTGCTGCTTCGTCAGCACCAAAAAACTCAGTTAATGCTGCTTCACTTCCGTCACCAAAGGCACGTAAACGACCACTGACATCGGCGGTTGTTGTAGAGCCTTTATAAATGTCATCAATTTGATACCAACGGGCACCAAAACTTGCGGTGACTGCGTCGGTAATATCGTACTCAAACTGACCAAATACGGCGATTTGATCTATGGTATGAGTAACATCATTAACAAAACTTACTTCTGAAGGGAAAGGGCCTTCACTACTATTAACGCCTTCATTTCCTACAAGTGTTCTTGCCAAATTAGGAAACTTCTCGGTATTAGCTATTTTGAATTGACCAACAGTTGATAACTCTTGAGTGTCGTAAAATACACCTGCGGTTACACGCCAGCGATTTTCAGCTGAGGTATTCATACGCAATTCGTGCGTAGTACGAGAGGTGCTAGTTTCTTCTTTATAATACTTAGTCGGGTCAAGACATTCTTGTTCTGCTTCAGGAACACCTGAATAGTTACAAACATAATAAGCAGAAAATGAACCACCGTTAGTATAGCCAGTGTAATCAATCGTTGAATTGATATCTCTGTTGAGATAACCACCGGTATAAACCACGGTAAGTTGCTCAAGTCGGCCTTCTAATGTCCAAGTCGTTAAACCAAAATCATCATTGTTGTTTTCTGGCATAAAACGACTTGTTGATGTTTCACCTTTAAGGTTTGGATCATAAGAAAACACACCTTCTGTATCAAGTGACTGTTGAGTATGTTGAACTAAAAGGTCCCAGTCATTATTGATTAAATAAGATAAACCAAAGCGAGCACCAGCATAACTTGCCGTGTTAAAGTTTTCTTCTACTAGAGCAGCATTTTGTGGTGCGGTAACAGAAATATTTTCAGGATTAGTTAATACACCACCAGAAATTCGACTAATAACTTCTGCACTACCTGTATAACCACCTTCACCCGGAACATTGAGTACATTATCTATCCAACCACCTTGGTAGTCGTTGTAAGCAGCAACACGTACAGCCAACGAGTCAGATAAAGACATATTAAAATACGCTTCAACAGAGTTACTCATGTCGCCGCCTTTGGTGGTACTTGTGCTGGTATCAAAACCTGCAGCAAAACCATCATGGGTTGGCTTGTTGGTGATTAAGCGTACGGTACCTGATTGAGAGCTAGCACCAAAAAGTGTGCCTTGTGGCCCAGGCAAAACTTCGATACGCTCAACATCAGTAGCATAAATATCTAAGTTACGCCCTTGCATTGATACCGGTTGCTCGTCTAAATAGAAAGCAACAGAAGGTTGTAGTGCTTGAACTGATGAAACTGAGATATTAGTTTGCGTAGTTGCTGCGCCACGAATATATATTTCATTTTGGCCAGGACCTGTACCCTGAAAAACTACGTTCGGTAAAAACTCTACGTATTGGTCAAAATTAGAAACGCCAAGTTTTTCTAGGCTATCACCGGTTAAGGCGGTAACAGTTACAGGCACTTCTTGAATTGATTCAACGCGTTTAGTCGCTGTAACTTCAATAGTCTCTATTGACGCTCTTTTTTTTGTTTCTTCAGCGTACAAAGTGCCTGACGCTGCTAGTGCGGTTAACACAGCGCAGTGTAGTTTAGTGAATTTCATATTGATTTTCCCTTGGTATTTTATTGTGAAGAGCCTAATACGTTTAGAACTCTAACTACAAATACACTTAGAACTCTAAATATAAATACCATTAGAGTTCTAACTATATTTGGCTTTTGGAGTATCTTAACAAAATATAGGAATTTATTCAAAAATATAATAGAGTGCTCTTTTTTAGTGAAATCTCGTTGCACGGTTAATTGTTCACACAAGTGACTATTTACACCTTGATTAACAAGATATAATATCAACACAAATTAAATTTAGGGGAAGGCTTTGTCTTTATCCGCCAAGAGTCAATTAAATAAGACAGTATTCGTTAGTGCATCATCTATCATTATTGCGCTTTTACTTTATACAGTAGCACTACCTGAACAGGCACAGAGCTTGTTTACGCTTATTCAAACAAGCATTGTTGACAACGGCAGTTGGTTCTATGTACTCACCGTCGCTTTTATCTTCTTTTTTGTTATTTTTCTAGGATTCTCACGTTACGGGGATATTCGTTTAGGGCCTGATCATGCGACCCCCGATTATTCTATGCTGACTTGGCTTTCTATGTTGTTTGCCGCTGGAATGGGCATTGGCTTAATGTTCTTTGGTGTGGCAGAGCCATTGATGCACTATTTGTCGCCACCTACGGCAGAACAAGGCACGGTTGCTGCGGTTCAAGAAGCAATGAAAATGACATTTTTCCATTGGGGACTACATGCTTGGGCTATCTACGCCATTGTGGCCTTGGTATTAGCTTATTTTAGTTATCGCCATAATTTACCCCTAACGCTACGTTCTGCATTGTACCCCTTGATTGGTGAACGAATTTATCAATGGCCAGGGCATTTAGTTGATGTTTTTGCTGTGGTCAGTACGGTTTTTGGTGTTGCCACCTCGTTAGGTTTAGGCGCGTCGCAGGTAAATGCAGGTTTTGGTTATCTGTTCGGTATTGAGGTTTCTACGACCAATCAAATCATTATAATGATTGGTATTATTGGACTTGCCATTATCTCTGTTGCGACCGGTTTAGATAAGGGGATTAAAATACTTTCTGAAACCAACATGGTATTAGCGGTTATCTTGTTAACGTTGGTTTTTGTGCTCGGTCCAACGGTGTTTTTATTACAGGCTTACTTACAAAATATTGGTGATTATTTAGCTGATATAGTACATAACACCTTTAATTTATTCGCTTATAAAAAGACCACTTGGATAGGTGGTTGGACGATATTCTATTGGGGGTGGTGGCTTGCTTGGGCACCTTTTGTTGGCTTGTTCATTGCTAGAATCTCTCGTGGTCGCACGATTAGAGAATTCATAGTTGGTGTCATGTTAATACCCACCGTATTTACTTTGTTTTGGATGACTATTTTTGGTAACAGTGCCATTGATTTGGTGCATAACCAAGGGGTGGTTGAATTAGGAGAGATGGTCAGTAAAGACTCATCAGTGGCATTATTTATTTTTCTAGAAAACTTCCCATTATCTACATTGTTGTCTTTCTTTAGTGTCTTGATGATAGTGATATTTTTTGTCACCTCTTGTGATTCTGGTGCGATGGTAGTGGATATGCTCTGTTCGCATGGCAGTAATAACACACCCTTGTGGCAACGAGTTTATTGGGCGGTAGGTATCGGCATGGTCGCAGGGATTTTATTGTTAGCGGGTGGACTTGGTGCTCTGCAGACGATGACTATTGCCAGTGCCTTGCCTTTTGCTATCGTACTACTGCTTGCTATTGCTGGCTTGATTAAAGCATTGAGAGTGGAAGCTTTTAAACAAGACAGCCAGCTTATAACAGCGGTACCTCATTCAAACAATGGTCGTGATGATAGCTGGCAGGTGCGGTTAAATAATATTGTTGATTACCCAAACAAGGGCAATGTTAATAAATTTATTAGTAAGACAGTTGTACCTGCGTTTAAATCCGTTGCTGATGAACTAAAGAAAAACCAAATCAATGTGGTTGTTTCGGATGAAAATGGCCTAAGTTTATTGGTTGAACATGGTGAAGAACAGCAGTTTGTTTATCGGGTGCTTGCTCGAAAGCATTCACAACCAGACTTTGCTAATGAAGCCGATGATGATGAGCACAATTATTATCGAGCAGAAGTTCATTTAGGTGAAGGTGGACAAGATTATGACATTATGGGGTGGTCGAAGGCGGCAGTGATCAATAATATTATTGATCAATACCATAAACATTTGCACTTTTTGCATTTGTTACGTTAACCACTAACGGCGTCAGTTTTATCGATATTACTGGCGCTCGTTACATATAATCAGAGCCTATAACAAAATTGTTATAGGCTCTGTAATTCTAATAGCGGTGCAGCATCTATTTTGTCAGCATCCATCATATTTGATAAACGCTCCATTGAAGACAGCAGTTGCGATTGTTCCCATTGCTCTAAATTAGAAAATTTTTCAATAAAATGTTCTTGCAATGCTTGCGGTGCCTTAAGCAAAAGCGCTTTTCCATCATCAGTTAAATACAGGCCGACTTTACGTTTGTCTTGTGTATAACGCACTCTTGAAATAAGGTTTTTATTTTCTAACCGATCAATAATATTGGTCACCGTTGCGGGACTTAAATTAACTTTTTTGGCAACTTGGCTTGAATTGATACTGTATTCTTTATCGATCTCTAACATAATTAATAATTGTGGGCTGGTTAAGCCGGACGTTTTATTAAGATGTTTTGAATGTAAATCAATGGCGCGTATAACTTTTCTTAAGGAAATTAATAATTCCTGGTGTTTTTCCATAACAGTAGACTCCTAACTCCTAACTTTAAAATTCCGTAGTCTAATCAAAATTATAACGACCGACTAGAGAAATTATTGAAATAAACATTATTTAACTAAAATCACTTGGGTTTTTCAAATAACGTATAGGTATGATGGCTGAAAAGTCACGATCTCTCAATATAAAAATAACAGAGTATGTCAATATGAAATTTCCAAAAATAGGACCTGCGTTTCTTGTTACAGCAGCGTTTATTGGTCCAGGGACAATAATTACCGCGTCAATGGCTGGCGCAAATTATGGTGTATCACTTGTTTGGGCATTGCTATTTGCTATGTTTGCGACGTTAATTTTGCAAGAAATGGCGGCAAGGTTGGGTATCGTTAGTCAACAAGGCTTAGGCGAAAATATACGACAGGCGATTAAGCAGCCGTTTGCTAAGGCTTGTGTTGTTATGCTGGTGGTGAGCGCTATTGTGGTCGGTAATGGCGCTTATCAAAGTGGTAATATTTCAGGCGCAAGTTTAGGCTTAGTAGGTGTTGCAGAACAGTTAGGTTTTAAAGTGGCTTTTGGAGCTATTATTTTTCCAATCATGATTGGTTCGCTTGCTTTTGTCTTACTTATTACCGGAAGTTACAAAGTCATTGAGCGAGCTTTAGTGGTGTTAGTTGGCTTAATGAGTATTGCATTTATAGTGACATTTTTTTTAAGCAAACCACAATGGTACGAGTTAATGAATAGTTTTGTCACCTTTGAATTACCCACAGGTGCAACACTCACGGTTATTGCTCTCATTGGCACTACAGTTGTGCCCTATAATTTATTTTTACATGCTTCAACGGCGAGTAAAAAATGGCAGTCAGTTGATGATATATCAACAGCAAGGAAAGATTTACTGCTATCTATTCCGCTTGGGGCTTTAATCTCAGTAGCGGTACTTTCAACCGCGGCTTCGGCCTTTTTTGGTCAGCAACTCAGTTTGCAAAGTGCTGCCGACATAGCACCTGCGCTACAGCCGCTATTTGGTGACTCTGCAAGTTTATTTCTTGGCCTTGGCTTATTTTGTGCTGGCATATCATCTGCGATCACCGCCCCTTTAGCTGCGGCCTTTGCGTTAAGTGGTATTTTAAATTTAGACAAAAACCTTAACGCTTTTGGCTTTAGATTAACCTGGATGATTATTTTAATTATTGGTGTTGTTGTCAGCAGCGCAGGTTTTAAACCTGTTGCTGTTATTTGGTTTGCACAAGTAGCCAATGGCATTCTGCTACCTTTGATCAGCATTTTTCTCTTATGGATTATGAATACAAAAGTGCTAGGTGAGTACCGCAATAATTTATGGCAGAACATTGCCGCGGCCGGCGTTATTTTGATTACCTTGCTCTTGAGTGGGCGTAGCTTAATGTCAGCGTTTGGTTTGCTGTAAGCACTGAGTATTGATAACGATATAAAAATGCAGCTTATCTAGAACAATATTAATCGTTTGCAATAAATAAAAAGCCCTTAAATCAGCTGATTTAAGGGCTTTTTAGTGTTAACTAATGATTAAAAACCACATTGTTTACCTTGGTTTTTATCTTTTAACCAAGTATGCAAGGGGGCAAAATAATCAAGAATGGCGGTTGCATCCATCTGTTCATTGCCAGTCAATACTTTATACGCGGCTTGCCATGGCTGACTTGAGCCCATTTCAAGGACGGTATTTAACGCGGCACCGGCATCTTTGTTATTATAAATAGAACAACGATGAATAGGGTCCGTATTACCTGAAATGTCACATAAGGCACGATGAAATTCAAATTGCTGAATATGTGCTAAGAAATAACGAGAATAAGGTACGCCAGCCGGTACATGGTATTTGGCACCCGGGTCAAAAGCATCGATGTTACGATCAATTGGGGCGGTTACACCTTGGTATTTTTCACGTAATTCCCACCAAGCGCTATTATAGTTTTCAGGGGTAACTTCACCGGAATAAACTTTCCAACGCCATTGATCAACCATTAAACCAAAGGGAATAAAGGCAATTTTATTTAATGCCATTTTCATTAATAAACCAATGTCTTTTGATTCATCAGGAATGGTATCAATTAAGCCAATCTCTTTTAAGTATTTAGGCGTTACTGACAGGGCAATGGTGTCACCAATAGCTTCATGGAAACCGTCGTTAGCACTATTTTGATAATAAACGGGCTGGTTTTGGTAAGCACGTTGATAAAAGTTATGACCTAATTCGTGATGAATAACTGAGAAGTCTTCACCGGTTTTTTGGATACACATTTTAATGCGAATATCATCTTTGGCATCTAAGTCCCATGCTGAGGCATGACATGCCACATCTCGATCGGCGGGCTTAGTAAATAATGAACGTTGCCAAAATGTTTCTGGTAAGGCTTCAAAGCCAAGCGAAGTAAAAAAGCTTTCAGCGCCTTTTACCATTTTAATTTCGTCGTAATTATGGCTGGCAAGTTGTTTGGTAACATTATAACCAGGATCAGCATTTTCAGGTGCCACTAAGTCATAAATATTGCCCCACGATTGTGCCCACATATTACCTAATAAATGCGCTGGAATAGGTTGGTCTTGTGGCACTTTATCTTCGCCGTACGTTTTGCCTAATTCACTGCGCACATAACAATGTAGATCATCGTATAAGGGTTTAATTTGCCCCCATAAACGGTCAAGCTCTTTAGCAAAATCATCAGCAGGCATATCATAATTAGAACGCCACATTGCGCCCAAATCGGCATAACCTAGTCCTTGTGCGCCTTCGTTACCCAATTCTGCTTGGCGAATATATAAAGGCTTCATCGCTGGACTAATGGTGCGCCAACCTTGCCACATTTCTAATAATTCATCGTAGTTACGAGAGGTTGCCATAGTAGCGGTCATCTCGCCTAAACTTAAGGTTTCGCCCGATTTAGTGGTGTAATTGCCTTTACCATATAAACTATTTAATTCAGCGCCAATTTTTGCTAACTCAGCCGATTTAGCTGGATCTTGTGGTGCTGGCATCACTAAACTCTGCTTTAATATATTGAGTTTACGGCGTTGATCTGCACTGACTTCTACAGCGTCAAATTTAGCGGCTTGCATGGCAAATCGAACCCCAGCTTCTGTCGACTTTTGATCTGCTGCTGCGGCAAGTGCTGAAGTGTCTTGCGTAATAAAGTTTGCATTGATCCAAGCCGCACGACTGCCTTCAAGGTTAAGTTGCACCAGCTCTTTTTCGGTAGTGGCTAAGAATTTTTCTGCCTCTTGAGCGGTTAATGCTTTACTTACTACAGTGGCCGCTTTAGCTGCATTTTTTACTGTGTTATCACCATTACAAGCACTAAGGCTTGCTGCTACCAAGATAGCTGCTGTGGTTAATTTAAATGTCGATTGCATAAATATCCATTATTGTTTTTGTTAGCGCTTGATTTGCGCCTTAATCAACTTAATCTAGGGTCATGGCTAGTGTAGATTGAGATTATCATCTTGGCAATAGTCTTGATTTTGTTAAGGACATTCGGGGGGAATTGATAAATTTTGGACAAAAAAAAGCCCAGCGAAAGGGGTGCTGGGCCATCATATAAAATATACTAGGGAAAGTATGAAATTTGCTTTTCAAAAATTGCTTCAGGAAATGCCAAAAAATTATAGCTACATTAGGTGTTTTTAACTGTGTTTTTTCTGTAATAGTTTGTAATGAATGAGAGGAATAATTGCAAAACAACTCAGTAATATCATTTTAAGGTTAAAATATTATACGGAGAGTAAGTCGAAGTACATTATTTACCAAGCACCAAGCACCAAGCACCAAGAAAATATCAATTGAGATAACTTCAAGGTATTAATATTGCTGTAGAGAAAGTTAAATGGGTACGCATTTTTAATCTAGTGGCCATTAATTGACTTTTTTGGGTATTTGTTTAGACTTTTTTTAGTTCTGCATTTAATCCTAGTTGCGTTAGTTTAAACGCTTGTTTAAACTACTTGTATTAATTTGTTGATCACACTAGAACTACGGCGTTATTTACCTATGAGCACGAAGAATAAAATATTAGATGCAGCAGAAAGTTTGTTTGCAAATAAGGGTTTTAATGGTACCTCTCTACGTGAAATAACCGGTCAAGCCGATGTGAACTTAGCTGCGGTTAATTATCATTTTGGCTCGAAGAAAGAACTAATTAAAGCGGTTATGTCTCGTTACATGAATGAGTTATCTCCGCGTTTAGAAAGTGCTTTAAGACAAGTCTGTGAAATAGAATCACCTAACCTAACTGACGTGTTTTCTGCTTTTATCGATCCGCTATTATCCTTAAACAAGTTTAAAGACAATGGTACCAGTAATTTCTTGCAGCTTTTAGGCCGAGGTTATACTGACAGCCAAGGTTTTTTACGCTGGTTTTTAACCACTCAATACCCAGGTGTTATTGATAATTTTGTTTTAGCGGTACAAAAATCCTATCCAGAACTAAGTGCTGAAGAGATGTTTTGGCGTTTACATTTTACCATGGGCACAGTGGTTTTTACCATGTCTTCAAGTGATGCTTTGATTGATATTGCTAAAAGTGATTTCGACCGAGATCTGCAAATTTCAGATGTTATCCGTAATGTTATTCCCTATGTTGCGGCCGGTGTTGGCGCACCTATGCCCTTGAAACGTTAAGTTGTGCTCAGCTGAGTTAGCTAAAATATAAGATAAACATTACACAGATTTTGTTACAGGGTCCTTAGCAGGCTTATTATTTAATAGCGTCAGCATCTTTGTTTATGCATGCTAATTAGGTAAAGTAGCCGTATCTTAATATTGTAAAGTGTTGTTATGGGTCCAGTTATGTTTGATGTGCAAGGCACATCATTGTCTCAAGAAGATAAAGAAATACTTCAACATCCACTGATCGGTGGATTAATCTTTTTTACTCGAAATTATCAATCACCAAAACAAATGGCTGACTTAAGTCAGCAAATCCGCATGGCAGCTAAAAAGCCTATGTTATTAGCGGTTGATCATGAGGGTGGTCGTGTACAACGCTTTCGAGAGGGTTTTTCTTTAATCCCGGCTATGGGTAAGTTATGGCGAATGTCAGAACAAAACCTCGCCTTAGCAAAAGAACTCGCTAAACAAAGTGCGATCCTGATGGCATTGGAAGTGCAAGCGGTCGGTATAGATATCAGTTTTGCGCCCGTATTAGATATTAATAACATTAGCGACGTTATTGGTGATAGAGCCTTTCATCAACAACCCGATTACGTCACTGAATTAGCTGAGGCATTTATTAGTGGCTTACATCTAGTGGGTATGAAAGCAACCGGTAAGCATTTTCCGGGTCATGGTAGTGTTAAAGCTGACTCTCATATTGATTTACCCATTGATTCACGTACAAGCACTGAGATTTTTCAACAAGACTTAATGCCATTTAAGCAACTTATCAGCAAAGGAAAAGTGGATGCCTTGATGCCTGCACATATTATTTTCCCCGATGTTGACAGCCAAGCAGTAGGTTTTTCTCGCTATTGGCTACAAAACATTTTACGTGAACAACTCGGTTTTAATGGCGTGATTTTTAGTGATGATTTATCCATGCAAGGCGCGGCAAGTATTGGTGGTTACATTGAACGCGCTGAGGCAGCACAAGCAGCCGGTTGCGACATGCTTTTATTATGCAACAACCGTGATGGCTGTGTAGAGGTGCTTGATAATGCTAATATTTCTACATCGTTAGTCGGTAGTGAAAGGCTTAATAAGCTGCTGAAAACGCCAGATAAAAACACTAATTGGTCAAGGCTTAAAGAAAATGTAGTCTGGCAACAAGCGAGCCAATACCTTAACCAATATCGTTGATTTTTAGCTGAGATCGAAGCTGTTCAAATTACAAAGCAATAAACTTCAATAATAAACTTAAATAATAAAGAATATTAACAACATATCAAAATAAAAATATAATAATAAAAATATTGGATAAATTTATGAAACTCACTAAACAGCTATTCATTCCGTTAGCCCCTGTTTTAGCAGTAATATTTCATTTTACCTTGCAAGCTATTGGCCTGGACAGTAAAGCCTCTATCGCTGCGGCTATTACGCTATTAACGGTTATTTGGTGGGTGACAGAAGCACTGCCTATACCTGCCACGTCATTAGTGCCTTTTGCCTTGCTGCCCCTATTTGGCATTGTCGATCATAAAGTGGTCGCATCCGCCTTAGGTAGCCACGTAATTTTGCTCTTAATGGGCGCTTTTATGCTGTCAAAAGCCATTGAAAAAAGTGGCGCACATGAACGGTTAGCGGTTTACATGGTGCGCTTGGTGGGCGTTAATAGCGGCAGGCGTATGGTCTTTGGCTTTATGTTAGCGAGTGCATTGTTAAGTATGTGGATATCCAACACCGCCACAACCTTAATTATGTTACCTATTGCCTTGGCCATTCTAAAACATATTGATAATCAAAATCTTAAAGTAGCGCTGATTCTTGGTATTGCCTATGCAGCAAGTGTGGGTGGTGTTGCGACCCCGATTGGAACGCCGCCTAATGTGATCTTTATGGGCATTTATGAAGAACAAACCGGCATTGAATTTGGCTTTTTAGAATGGATGAAAATTGGCGTACCTATCGTGGTACTTGCTATTCCAATTATGGCCTTTTGGCTTACCAGAAATGTCAAACTTGAACAAGCGGTACACTTACCGGTATTAGGGCCATGGCGCGCGGAAGAAACACGCACCTTGTGGGTTTTTGGTTTAACTGCATTAGCATGGATCACACGTAAAGAACCTTTTGGTGGTTGGAGTGGAGCCTTAGATATTGAGATAGCAGGTGATAGCACTGTCGCTTTATTTGCTGTGGTGTTGATGTTTATTGTGCCTAACGGTAAAGGCTCACGCTTACTCGATTGGGACAGCGCTAAAACTATTCCCTGGGGTATGTTATTGCTATTTGCTGGCGGTATTGCCTTAGCTAAAGGTTTTGTCGCTTCAGGTTTAAGTGATTTATTGGGTGAGTGGTTAGCGTCATTTGCTAACTTACCGGCAATTATCATGATTGTTACTATTTGTTTGGTGGTGACTTATCTAACAGAAATAACTAGTAACACAGCAACAGCCACATTACTGATGCCCATTTTAGCGGCGGCGGCTATTGCCTCCGGTTATGATCCTAAAGTGTTAATGATACCTGCTGCGATATGTGCCAGTTGTGCGTTTATGCTACCTGTGGCAACAGCGCCTAATGCCATCGCTTATGGAACCGGTGAAATACAAATTAAAGAGATGGTAAAAGAAGGGGCAGTGCTCAGTTTTATTATTTCTTGCTTAGTGGGTATTACTTGTTACTTGTTATTGCTCTAACTGCCTTTAACGTCAAATTTAAATACTCGCGTTATGACCTTGGGTTATAACGCGAGTTTGATAAAAAACGGTTAAAACATTTTCTCTTTTTGCAAACGTGCTAATAAAATAATAGCAAACGCAGCACTATAAACACCAAATATAACTAGCATGACTTGTGGCATGGTAAAGCCTAAGAATTGCCAGTTAATATCACCGCAGTCGCCTGTCGCTTCAAACAAGGCCGGTAACCATTGATGTAGTGGCGCCCAAGTTGGGAAGTTTGGTATAAACTCACAACTAAATAAAAACGACATAGTTGATGATTGCATGTCGACATGTTCTAAAGCAATGATGAAGCCCCAAATAGCCCCAGTAGCCCATAAACCATAAGCGGCAATACGTATTAATACAAATTGACAACCTAAAGCCCCAACGACACCGGCTAAAAATATCCCCCAGATGGCGGTGCGCTGATAAATGCACATAATGCAGGGTTCAAGCCCCATCACATATTGAAAGTAGAGTGCGATTAATTCAAAACATAAGGCACTAACAGCGAGCAATTGCCAAGCTCGTTGATTTAAAGATAATTGGCTTAAGAAATTCACGACATATCGCCCATGATTAATTATTTAAGTAATATTGCTAGATATGCTAACAATAACAATAATAAAAAAGCGCCACAAGGGCGCTTTTGTTAAATTTTATATCAGCTTATAACTTGAACAAAACTTATTAGTGACCACCAGGGGCACTAGTTTCAGGCTTTGCACTGTGATGCTGAATAATATTTTCATCATAAAAATACTGGGTGTATTTGGTTAACTGTCCCGTTGAGATAGCCAGTAAACCAACGATAGTTAACACTATGGTATAAGGGAACGCCATAATAACCATACGACCATAAGATAAACGAATTAACGGCGCTAGTGCTGAGGTTAATAAGAACAAGAACGCTGCTTGACCATTCGGTGTTGCCACACTGGGTAAGTTTGTACCTGTGTTAATTGCTACCGCTAATAAATCAAACTGGTCGCGGGTAATTTGGCCAGCCATTAGTGCTTTTTGAATCTCTGTAATGTAAACCGTACCAACGAATACATTATCACTTACCATAGAAAGTAAGCCATTTGCCAGATAGAACATAACAAGCTGCATGTTACCTTCAAAGGTTAACACCCAAGTAATAACAGGCGTAAATAAACCCTGATCGACAATAACAGCAACTATCGCGAAGAACACAGCTAATAGAGCAGTAAAAGGTAGCGCTTCTTCAAAGGCATGACCAATTTGATGCTCTTCAGTAATACCCGTAAAAGCAGTGGCTAGAATGATGACAGATAAGCCAATCATACCAACGGGTGCTAAATGTAATGCCAGACCAACAATTAACCAAACGGCAATTGCACCTTGAATAATCAGTTTGGCATTATCAAGCTTATTACGTTTTTTACTTTCTGCAATATCGTAGTCGTTCAACACATTGTAAACATTTTCTGGTAAAGCAACGCCGTAACCAAACCATTTTACTTTCTCTAAAAGTACACAGGTTATCATACCAGCAAAAAACACTGGAATAGTTACTGGTGACATACGAATAGCAAACTCAAGGAATTCCCAGCCGGCTTGTTGACCAATAACTAAGTTTTGTGGCTCACCAACTATGGTACATACACCACCTAAAGCGGTACCCACACCAGCATGCATCATTAAATTACGTAAGTAGCCGCGAAACTGCTCTAAATCAACACGAGAGTATTCAGCTAATTCATGGTCACTGGTATGATCGTGGTCAACTTTAATATCTTTACCCGAAGCAACCTTGTGATAAACAGAGTAAAAACCAATAGCGACACTTATAATTACAGCAATGACGGTAAGCGCATCTAAGAAGGCCGACAAGAAGGCCCCAGAGAAACAAAACAGTAAAGACACCATCACTTTGGAACGAACTTTAGTGACTATTTTAGTGAATAAAAATAGTAACAAGCCTTTCATAAAGTAAATGCCGGCAACCATAAAGATTAATAATAAGATCACTTCAAAGTTTAAGATCATCTCATGCATGACTTGATTTGGACTTGTCATACCTATGGCAACTGCTTCAATAGCGAGTAAGCCACCGGGTTGTAAAGGGTAACATTTTAGTGCCATTGCTAGAGTAAATATAAACTCAACAACCAATGCCCAACCGGCAATGTAGGGGTCGACAACGAAAAATAGTAATGGGTTGATTACTAAAAATGTAATTATTGCGATTTTGTACCATTCTGGCGAATTGCCAAGAAAGTTTTTATAAAACGCATTCATGAATGATTGCTGCATGATGAACCTTTTGAAAATTAAGAGCTAGGGTTAGTGTGACTTAAACGTTTTTTAATTATTTTTTTTAATTATTTTTATAAATTTAAGAGTTCAAGAGTTTAAGCGTTAATTGAACTATTGTAAATAAGTCAGATCAAGCTTGTTGGGTATTGAAAAGGACCTTTAGGGCAGTAAATGTAATTTTCGCATCAAGAAGCACGCTTTAAAAAATGGCAAATTCAGCAGGTATAAGAAAAACTTTTGATTTTAGAATACTTAAAAAATAGCGATAAAGCTAAGGTGAATTTAACATGGCAGCTTTAGGGGATATTGGTTTATGACTAGCGCCAATGAAGTTGAGCGTTTGATGCCTCTCGCACTCATAGGTATCAAAAATCTTACTAAAATAGCTTTAAAAATTAATTTAACTACTTAGTTGCTATATAGTCGCTTTATAGTTGTTATAGAAAAAAAATACTGTTATCAGGCTGATGTTTGAACGGCTTTATCTGCTGATTCATGCACTTGATTATATTTTGAAATAGATGTTAGTATTTCCATTTTTACTAAGTTAGATTATTGCTTGAATCATTAAAGGTGTGTTTTTAATTACATCTGTGAACAAATTATCACTTTAACTTTTGGTTTTATTGTTAAGGCCCCGTGAAGTGTTTTGACTAGATTTTTGTCGGTTTATATACAATAGCTAGCTAAATTTATTGCCTGTATACAGATTAATAGATTGGGCTCTTGAGGAGAAAGTGGCTAGCAGGAAAACCAATGAAGCTACTTTTAAACACAATACATTCAACAAGTTATTCAATAATATTAAAATCATAATTTTTAACCCTTAGCTTTAAGCTGATTACTTACCAAGGATCTGTTAAATCACCTTAAGTCCTATTGCCAGTCTTTTAGACTTGGTATAGTTCACTAACGTAAAAAAGACATTACATATTGTTTTTATAGACCTTTAATTTTTACTATTTAATATGAGACCTTTTTATGCTTAAAAAATTTAATAAGTTATCCATTGTTTATCAATTAACAACGATTGTTTTTATTATTACATTGGCAGTTTTTTCGCTATTAACACTTTATGTTTCTTATGACACCAGTAGAGGCGCAATTAAAGGCGTTGAGCAACAACTGAATCGTGAATTAAAGTCGATATCAGGAAATTTTGAATTTTTTCATGAGACCTTAGAACAAAGGACCAGTCAGTTAGGTGATATTTTCTTTAATATGTTTTCAAATGACCTGAGCATTGATATGGCTAATATTAGCCGAGTAGGTAACTTTGATGTGCCGACATTAATGCATGGCGATAAAGCAATTAACGGCAATTTTTCATTACCCGATGAATTCACCAAAATGACCGGGGGAAGTGCGACTATATTTATGAAATACAATGATGACTTTATTCGTGTTTCTACCTCTTTACGTAAAGAAAACAATGATAGGGCTTTTGGTACCTTGTTAGGTAAAAGTCATCCTGGTTATTCCACTTTAATGCAAGGTAACACCTATAAAGGACCTGCCTTTTTATTTGGTCGTAACTACATGACTAAATATATTCCTTTTAAAGATGTCAACGGTGCGGTTATAGGAATTATGTATGTTGGTTTTAACTATACGGCATCGCTAGCAACATTTAAGGAAAAATTAGCTAAAATTAAGTTTGGTGATACGGGTTATTTGTATGCAATTTCAGCTAAAAAAGGCCCTAAGCAGGGAACTCTAGTTATTCATCCTTCCATTGAAGGAAAAAATCTTGTCGCAATGGAAGATGCGTCAGGCAAAAAAGTTTTTAAAAAATTACTTGATGGTGATTCAGGTGTTATGCATTACCAATGGAATAATGCCCAAGGACAGGCCCAGGATAAATTAGTTGCCTATAAGCATGTTAATGGCTGGGACTGGGTTATTGCTGCAGGAAGTTATACCGATGAATTTACAAAGGAAAGCGTTTCACTGCGTAATAATTTAATTGCAATGACCATTTTGAGTGCGTTGGTTATTTTGGCGCTAGTTTATCTTTCGTTAAAGCATTGGTTGAAACCCTTAAATGCCATTGCTCAAAGTTTGAAACTATTGGGACAAGGAGATCTCAGAACGCGTGTTACGGTAGAAGGCTCGGAAGATTTTGAAGATACCTCTAATGAAATACAATTTTTAGCGGGTCATTTAAATAAAATGGCGCAAGAATTTTCAATATTAATTAACAGTATTTTAAGTTCAGTTGATCTGATGGGCATTGCCTCAGAACGTGTCGCAGCGGTTGCTGCACAAACACGACAAGGAGCGGGTCAACAGTTAGATGAAGTAGATCAAGTTGCAACGGCCATAAATGAAATGGCCGCAACAGTGCAAGAAGTAGCATCAAGTGCGGTTACTGCCGACTCCCTAACGAAAGAGTCAAATGATCATGTTCAACGAGGTAACTTGGTTGTTAATAATGTCGCAAGTTCTATTCAAGACTTAGCTATTCAAGTTGAAGAGTCGGCAACAGCGATTGAAGCGGTTGAAAGTGAAAGTAAAAGTGTTGAAACTGTTTTAGAGGTTATTCGAGGGATAGCAGAGCAAACTAACTTACTTGCTTTAAATGCAGCGATTGAAGCTGCAAGAGCCGGTGAACAAGGTCGAGGGTTTGCTGTAGTTGCTGATGAAGTGAGAACACTGGCGCAAAGAACACAGACATCAACGGCTGAAATTCGTGTGATAATCGAGCGATTGCAACATAGCGCCACACAAGCGGTAGAAAAAATGCAATTAGGTCGAGACAAGGCCAGAAGTAGTGTTGAAGAAGTATCAAAAGCCGATGACGTACTCAATCAAATAACTGAATCTGTTGCGTCTATTTCTCAGATGACAGCCCAAATAGCGGTTGCGACTGAAGAGCAATCACGAGTAGCAGAAGATGTGAATCAACGTGTGGTAAATATTCGTGATATATCAAGCGAAACCTCCAATGGGGCAAACGAAATGCTTGAGTCAACATCACAAATGCAAGGTGCGGTAAAACAATTACACACCAAGACAACACGGTTTACAGTCTAAATTATTTAATAAATTGAGCTAGCCTGTAACAATTTTACTTGACCACTTCAGTGTAACTGCCAGTTGTAAATAAAGTGCTTAAAACGGTCTTCGAATTCAATCATAAATCGATTCAAGGCCGTTTTTTAGTTTTTGTTATAGGGCGTTGTAAATACAAAGGATGCTGCTATGAAAATTTTTGGCATTTTATGACTACTTATTAGCATCACTTAAAAAACAAAGCACACCAATTATAATATGGCATAGCTACATTTGTTGTGTGGCTAGCAATAAAAAATCAAGTATAAATAAACAATAAAAACATAGCTTTATTTTTCGATCAAACGAATTAACTACTATGCCCAGAGTAATAAAATCACTACGCTAGTAATGATTAAAGCCATCCCCAAGAACTCTATTAAGGATATTTTTTCTTTAAATATTCTATAGGTAATAAACAAGGTGATGAAAAACTCAACTTGCCCTAATGCTTTGACATAAGCCGCATTTTGAAAGCTTGCTGCGGTAAACCAACCGATAGAGCCTATTAGGCTGGTTACGCCAACAAACAAACAAATACGCCAATACTTAACCATTAACCCTAATTGATTTTTGTCTTGAAAATAGACATAAACAAAAGATATGACTGATTGAACCGTGATCATAAATACTAAGGTGACCGCAGCACTGAGTAGTAAATCGGTTTCTAATGCTAAACTTGATTGTCTTATCAGCAATGTTGTTATGGCTAAACCTAAGCCAGCAGCAAGGCCAAATCCAGCACCCGGGTTACGAAATACATCGTCAAAAGTAAATTTTACTTTTGACACGAGTAAAACACCGACAACACCAACAGCAACAGAAAACCACCCTAAATAAGTTAAACTGGTTGAAAAGAGTAAGGCGCCAACAACAGCAACTAGAATAGCCTCTGTTTTTGCTAAACTAGAAGCGACTGAAAAATTACGATATTTAAAAGCAATAACTAAACAAACTGTGCCAATGATTTGGGCAAAACAAGCGATCAGTGCATATTTTAGGAAGTTTGGATTAATTGTTGGCATGTCTAGCTGGCGATATTCAAGTATCCACCATAGATACAACCAAGCAAAAGGTAGCACATATAAGTAGCGAACACCGGTATTTGCCATGGCATTTAGGTGGCTTGAAAGCTGCTTTTGTCCGGCGGTGCGAATGGCTTGCATAAGCGCCGCTAATAAAGTGAAGTAAATCCAAATGTCCAAAAAAATTCCTAAATATTATTGTATGCTGTTTAATAAATAAAAAGCACGATACAGCAGTTTACCCTATTGGTTAAGTAGCAGTACCGTGAAAGTGAGCGTATGGCTTTCATTTCGTTCCATAGACAAAAATGAGTGAGTAATGAGCGGCTAAAGTAACTTTAAATGTTCCCGTTTTATTTTTTATTACTATCTGTTATGCTCTTATCAAACCTAAGCAGTTTTGATGTGAGGACGACCTCACCGCTCTATTTATATCAGAGGACGACCTCTATATTATTGAGTGCTTACATGTCTTGGTTTATCTTATTTATTGCAGGAACCTTAGAAGCTGGCTGGTTAGTTGGTCTTCAAAAATCCGAATCTTTTACGAAACCCTATTATATCATCTTTGCAATTTTCTCTATGACACTTAGTTTAGTGTTATTTTCAGTTGCTTTAAAAGAAATTCCTATTACTACAGCTTACATTGTTTGGTTGGCTGTTGGTGCATCATCCATTGCTATCATAAACCATTATTTTTTTGAACAACCAATCACGCTTCAGCAATTATGCTGTTTTTGCTTAATATTTATTGGCGTGCTTGGCTTAAAAATATCTAATTAATATAATCAACAAAGTGAGTAAATAAATATGTCTGGTGAAATCGATCTAAAAAAACTAATTGCTGCAATGACGCCCGTTCTTGCTGAAACAGAATATGTTTTTGGCACGCTTGATACTAACAGCTATGAACAGCTAGCCCAGTTAGAACCTATTGGTACCTTTCAAGAAAAAGAAGGATTAACGGTTATCGTTAAAAAAGAAAAAGCGGAGGAGTTTAATATTATACATTCAGGTAGGTTTAAATGTATCACTTTAAATGTACATTCTAGCCTTGATGCTGTTGGTTTAACGGCTGCTGTTGCAACCAAATTAACACAATCAAATATTAGCGCAAATGTTATTGCGGCGTATTATCATGATCATATATTTGTTGCATCTAAAGATGCCGAAAAAGCATTGGCTTGTCTAAATGAACTTGTCCTTCAGGAACAATAATAAGGTAAGCCAAGTTATGTGTTTATCAGTAAAAATTGCTTTGTAGTAGCTTAAACTTAATCTGAGGCTTTTAGATATCAGGGCTTAACTAAACCTGCCGGTGACGTTTACTTTAAGCACTTTAAGTGATGTCACACGGCGAAAATATAAGCTTGTCGGCTAATTTTGGGGATTGTAAACAAGTATAAGGTCTACTTTATGCTTGGCAATAATATATCGCCCATAGATTGCCAAAACGTCTGTATATATCTTACGGCATAGCCTATAAACACATTTACTGGAAGCTAATATTGAATGTGTTTATAGGCTAAGCAAAATATCGCTTCTAATAATATACTTCACGCCTTGAGTAATCATTTGAGAGCTATGTAAGCAATGTAATGGATGCGTACCATGTGGAAAACATAAAACACCACCAACCGGTGTGCGAACACCTTTTAATTGTGCATTGTTAGGGGTTCTAGCAGGGCGTGTAGGGTCACTTTTATCCACTAAAAATTGTGTTTCTCCACCGGTAAATTCGTCACTTAGAAAAATCAAAAAGGAGTATAAACTATAGCGATCGCCAAAAGCATCGGTAACGGGTTTTTCATTAACTATTTTACTGCCAGGCCATGCACCATCAGTATGAGTGGAAAAATAGTCACCTTTTTTATAACGATAAAAACGAAAACGTTGATTTAATCCTAATGGTATTTTACCCGCAAAAGGAGGGGTACTTTCTACGTTGACTAATGGAGCTACTCGCGACCAAATAAGTCGTTCAGTGCTTGTATCTACAATACAACTTAGGTTCATGTTATGGCGAATATTACGGCCTAACGATACTGCCGCATCTTCTGTATATTCCATGCTTTCGGTCGCATCAATTAATGCTTGGCATTCTTCTGCGCTTAATACATTTAATAACTGGAAAGCGCTCGGTACACCTTCAATTTCGCTGCGAGTAACAACTTGCGACGCTGCACGAGTAATTTTAAATGGGTTTTCTTCTCGGCTTGCCCATAACGGAATGTTACTGGCTAAACTGCCTGATTCATGGGCAGCAATATAAAATGGATGAGTATTAATATCCATCATTTTGGTGGTACCGCTTGTATTTCAATCATTAAATTCTCAGGAGCACGTACAAAAATTTGTACTTTTGATGAGTCAGAGGCTTGTTTGATAGAATAGTGTAAATCTAGCGATGAAATTCTGTCCATAACATCCTTGTAGTTATCACTGAAAAAACTGATATGGTGAACAATATTTTGTTCAGATGCTTCAGTTGCGTTGTGTTTACCAGGCTGTGACTGACCAAAAATATGGATAACATCTTTATCTCCAGCAAACAGAAAATAACCATCAAAAGAAAGCTTTGCTCTAGTACCTACTTTTACATCCAATAGAGCAACCAAAAAATCTCTCATTTTTTCAGGATTTTTAGCGCTTAATGAAATGTGATCAAATTTAATATTCATTTATATTCCTATTTAACTACAAATTAATTTTTAATCGTCAAAAAACTATTCAATTTTAGCCATATGAGTGTGACATCATCAAGTGCTTTATTTTCATAACAAATTTGATCATCAAGCTCAGCTATAATGTCATTTGAAAAACGTAAAGCAGTTAATGTTTTCAATTGTGCTTCGCTCAACCATTGCTTGCTACTTCAAATCCCATGTTAATTAAAATATGGCTAACTAATGACGCGGCAACATGATGAAAAGATAAAGTAGTGACACCTAGAGTGAGCTTGTTTGATACCTTACTTTTCATTATATTTTCCGAATAAGGTATTAACTATAACAAGGTGCTAACTATAATCAGGTGAAAGACTAAAAAGGTTTTATAAAATGTTACAAAACCTTTGGTAACTACTTAATAAAAATAGTGCTTAAACGATTACGGTCATTTCATTTAAAACAAACTCTTCAACACAACCTTCTGTTGCCGCCATATAATCAGCTAAATGCTGGTTGGCCATATGTGTTTGCCAAAGTTCACGTGTTTGCCAGTTTTCGTACAACATAAAATGTGCCGGGTTGGCATTGTCTTGATGTAAGTCATAATTGATACAACCAGCTTCAGCACGGGTAATGTCAATAAGCTTTAAAAGCTCTGCTTTTACTAAAGCAATTTTATCTGAATTTGCTTTGATGTTTGCTACTATGGTTAAAGTTGTCATGTTAATTTCCGTTGTCTTTTTAATGCGTTTAATTGTTGTTAACGTTTTTAAATATTTACTTTTAAAAGGTTTTTAAAAACCTTCTAACACTATTTTTCCGATTGATTTTCCTGATTCAAGTTCTGCATGAGCAGCTCTTAAATTTTTGGCATTAATAGTGCCTAAGTTTTTGCCCACCGTGGTTTGGATATGACCTTGGTCAATCAAGTCAGAAACTTTATTAAGTAAGCGGTGTTGCTCGCTCATATCAGTGGTTTTAAACATAGAGCGGGTAAACATAAACTCCCAATGTAGTGACAAACTTTTTAATTTAAGTTTGCTGATATCAAGGGATTTTGGATCGTCAATTAAGGCAATTTTACCCATAGGCGCTAACAGCTCAACATAGCTATCTAGGTATGAATCTGTGTGAGTTAAACTGGCAACATGCGTTACCTGGCCAATATTTAATTGTTCAATCTGCGCCGTTAATGGTTTGGTATGATCGATAACATGATCAGCACCCAATTTTTTCACCCAGGTTGCCGAACTTTCACGAGAGGCGGTTGCTATAACGGTTGCACCTGTGAGTTTATTCGCTAATTGAACTAAAATTGAGCCTACACCACCAGCAGCGCCAACAATCAATATAACCTCATTTGATTGCGTTTTTGCGTCAGGTTGTTGCTGTTTTATGGCTAAACGTTCAAACAATAATTCCCAAGCGGTAATGGCTGTTAGTGGTAATGCGGCGGCTTCGCTATCAGATAAGCTTTTCGGTTTATGACCAACGATTCGCTCATCAACCAACTGATATTCGGCGTTACTGCCTTGGCGATTTAAATCGCCAGCATAAAACACTTTATCACCGGGTTTAAAGTGGCTAACTAATTCACCTGTCGCGACGACTTCACCTACAGCATCCCAGCCGAGTACTTTGTATTCACCTTCTTCTGGTGCAGCATTCTGACGTATTTTGTAATCAACGGGATTAACCGCAATTGATGAGACTTTTACTAATAAGTCAACCCCTGAAGCGGTAGGCTGTGGTAGTTCAATATCAATTAAAGAGGCTGAATCGTTAATAGGTAATGATTGAGTGTAGGCAATTGCTTTCATGTTTTTCCCCTGAGTATGTTTCAATTAATCGTTAAGTTATCTTGGCAGTAATATTAGGCCTTGCTTGATAATAAAGAAACCGCATAATGATTGAATCTTTATCAAATTATTTTTGACAATCATGTTATTAGAAGATCTTAATGTTATTTTAAAAGTCGCTGAATTTCGCAGTATTACCGCAGCAGCAGCGAGCTTAGATATGAGTACAGCCACCGCCAGTGCGGCAATTAAACGCGTTGAACGTGCACTTGACGTTGAACTATTTATCCGAACAACTCGGCGTTTAAGGCTTTCTATTGCTGGTGAAAGATACATTCCCCATTGTGAACAAGCATTACAAATGCTCGACCAAGCTAAGCAAAATGTTAAAGACGACTTAGATATTATTGATGGTGAGTTAAGAATATCAGTACCGTCTGACTTAGGTCGGCATTTAATTTTGCCTTGGCTTGATGAATTTATGCAAACGCATAAAGGGGTTAGTGTAAAACTTCATATTAGCGATAGTAATATCGACTTTTATCGTGACCCGGTTGATATCGCGCTACGTTACGGCTCACCCACGGATGCTAATTTATATGGTTTCAAAATTTGTAATGTGCCGCGAGTACTTTGTGCAACACCTAAGTATTTAGAAAAAAATGGTGCCCCTAAACATCCTCATGATTTAACCACACATAATGGTCTATTATATCAATTGCATGACATGCTTCATGATGTTTGGGCGTTTTCCCAGCAAGGTAAAATCATTAAAGTAAAAATGCAAAGTAATCGTACGTCAAATGACGCTGAACTGGTTAGACGATGGTGCGTGAGCGGTAAAGGGATAGCGGCGAAATCTAGTTTAGATATGTCAAATGATTTGCTTTCAAATAAGATTATTCCAATATTAACCGAATTTACCCTTAACCCGACTGAGTTATGGCTTATTTGCCCAAGTAGACAAACCATTACTCCTGCCGTTAGATTACTTAGGGAGCATTTGAAAATGAAATGTGCTGAGGTATATAGTCAACTTATTGATAAAGGTATTGTAACTAAGGCAGATGTTGAATAGCAGAGTTAATTTATTACTTAAATATATTCACACCTGCACTAGACTATATAGCCACCCACCCAATGAATATGGACGATACTAATGTTAACACAATACTAAGTGTTAGGTTGCCAGTGGATAAGCGTACAGGGTCAAGAGGTTAGGTTAGTGTTTCCTGGAAGCGCATTATAGTCTTTCCGTCCTGAATTAAGTCATACTTAACTAGTTCAGGTCATGTGCCTGCTTCATACGAATAATGCCTCCAAAAAACATTGATGTTTTCAGTTTTTCTTTCGACGCTACAGGTACCACCATTGCTAACTAACGAATTCTCAGGGCATGTAATTCTTATTGCTAGCTATATTGTTTTCGAAGTGCGTGAAATATGATTGCTGTTATTTAATCAGAGACGGAAATTATGAATAAAACCACTTAAAAATCGTCAGTATGAAACTCGTTAACTAGTGTTTCGTCGAATAAAGGCGGCGAAACGTTGATGATAAAAGACGATTTACCAAGCGCTTGATAAGCGATTTTAATCAAATTCATGATACATCTAATAAAATCATTTAGACATATGCCAATTCATGCCGGTAGAATAACGGTGATCAAATCCTTTCCATGGTTTTGGTGTTTTACCATCAACAGCAACTTGATTCGAACTGCTAGATAAATCAAGGTATTCACACTTATCTAATTGTTGTTTTAAATGACAGTCCATCATAGCGAGTGTGAAATGCTTATTGGTGTTGTTTAATACCAAACTATCCCAAGAGGCCTCATGGTAATGGCCGATGTCTATTTCATTTATTTTATCTAAACTTACTTTAGAATCATCATAAGTTATTAGTTGGCCAATTTTCCTGACTAAAAGCGATATAATTATAACGAGAACTAATTTAACGTTAAGCCGATATAGATAAAATATCGGCTTTTTATACCAATCTCATTAAGTTTGTGATCTTGTTGTGCTGAGAAAAATCTATTAAACCGATCATTGCTTCTCCTATAGCTTTCAATATATCTGGAG
This sequence comes from Colwellia sp. MB3u-4, assembly GCF_014077065.1. NCBI lineage: Bacteria > Pseudomonadati > Pseudomonadota > Gammaproteobacteria > Alteromonadales > Colwelliaceae > Colwellia > Colwellia sp. MB3u-4. The sequence goes on from NZ_JACGVE010000045.1 coordinate 26,600, forward strand.
CCGAGATTATAGGAATTGTCATAAAAAACATAGAAGTACAATACTCCGCTTGGCCATATTCATAATCTCTGGTTATGGTTGAAAAATAAGAAACATTTCTGGCCTAGTTTTGATATTATTTAGAAAAAGAAGAAGTAGTTAAATTCATGCAGACTAGACAACTTACACATGCCGAGGGTCCACTCTGGCAAGAGGCTATTGCGTTGTATTGCGATATATTTCCTCAATGGGAGCGAGAGCCGATAGTTGACATTGAACAAGCTATTAACAACGGACAATCTCGATGCATCTTGCTGTGCAAAGATAATCGAGTGCTCGGTATGTCATTAACTGAGCTTTACTCGCCCTTGTCTTTTGCCATGTTAGGTTATTTATTCATTGCGCCGCATCATCAGGGCAAAGGTTTGGGCAAACTGCTATGCAATGAATTGTTTGATTTTTTCGATGCTAACGCTGATTTAAAATGGTTATTAGTCGAGGCCGAGTCGGGACCTGAAGACTTTTACAAGCAATTAGGGTTTACCACGCTCAATGTTGAATATCTTTCACCCCATTATGATAATATGCAATCAACGCCAATGGCATTGATGTATCACGCTAGCTCGAAACACCCCCCCCCCTCTAAATATCAACTTGCTGACATCATTGAACAAATATTCTTGCAAAGCTATTACCTGATGCCTGATGATCCAAGATTAGAGCAACAACGCAACCGTATCTTATCCAAGGAAAATTAATGTCATTCGAGCAGAACATCGGACAACAAATCATTTTAACCAAGTTTTTTGAATATATTCGCTCAGAAAATTTTGAACAATGTTTCCATTGGGCAAAAACAGAGTTACAAGCCAACAATTCTCCCGCTTTTACGCTTGTTAATCAATTAGAAGACCAAGCCACAATAACCACTCAAAGTATCGAGAACATTAACAACGATGAAATATTATTATTGTTTTGTGCTTGCTATGGCTACGCTCGCCACGAGGTCGAAGAGAGTAATTGGTATAATCATGCTGAAACATTAGTGCGCTCAAGCATTACCGCATTAAAAGCGTTACCCTCGTGTGCATTCAACAAAACGCTACAACAGTTCGCCGTAATTCAAATTGATATTTGCTATATCGATCGCGGTATTTATACCAGTCAAGAATGGTTGATGGCACAAGCAGCTGAAAATATTGATGCCCACTTAGTATGTATTAACGAACTAACCGCTGAGTTTAATGACGTTGAGTGCCAATTATATTCTGAGCATTTAGTGCAAGAGTTCAGCTCATATCGTCACTTTAGTGCAGGCGTTTCAATTATTGCCCAGCTGTGTGCTATCCGCTGGGGAGATCCTGAAATCCTTACTCAACAAATGGCCAAGCTTCGGCCAAAGTTTCTGGAAGCAGTAAAGGCATTAACCGACGATGACAAATACATTATGTCGACGGATTTGGAAGCGCTTTGGCCATCGTTAAGATTTTTTAGTGAAAATAGGCCAAAAGGTTCAGGAGAACTCTTTGTCGAACGTGGGGCAATTAATATTTCATACTTTGCTTGCGTCAATCACACGGTGACACGAGAGTTAAGGCAATCGCTATCAAACATCGTTGACCAAGCACCAAAAACACATAAACTCTATCTTGAAGACTGGGGAGCAGAAGCACCTCAACGCAATATGCTTAATGATATTTGGGCTGGAATTTCAAAAAACTTTGAAGATATTTATTCATGGCAATTGCCAGAGTTAACTATGCCATTCCGCAATAAAAACGGCAAAGACTCCAATCTTAATTTTGCAGTTGAGTTGATTTATTATCCCATGGGTATTTTTGCACTAAACCTAAAAGCACAATTAAATAATGTTAGCGCAAGTGGCGTTCGACATGCCATGTCACTGGGCACCCCATTTGCTATGGACCAAAAAATGCGCTGGCACAATCAAGATATGGGCTTACTAGAAGAGTTCGCTGAAAATCGTTTTATCGAATTAGCCAATAGCCTCAATAGCAATTTTGATCATTATGAAAAACCTGTTTCTGACATCCTCTCGTTTAATAAAACAGAGAATCGCTACGTATCTACATTGCTGGACCGGATAGTTGAATGTGTCGATGGCGAGTGCGCTGCAGTCACGGCTAAATCGATTAAATCACATTTTGCTTACCCTGTTTTTGTCCTGCAGCAACGAGAGCTGCGAAGCGCGGTTGATGACTGGTGCCTTAGGACTGTGAACTCAGAATCGTTTAACTTGAACCAAGATTGCTATAACCATGAAGAGTTTGCTTATACCAATCATCATGAGTGCGTTTTAGGTCTACTTCAACAACCTAATTGGGTGATAGAACAATCTGCCGAAATGATGGGTGTTGCTGCCGCCATTAATAATCTATTTCAGCTCACCAATAAACGGTTAGATAAACAACTGAAATTTAGCTTAGATCAAGCATTGCCAACGCTGAGCGATAAAAAAATTACTGCTTCAAAGCTTAAATCACGTGTAGAAAAGTTACAAACTGAAGGTGAGTGCCTCAAACAGTTCACCAACGATGCCCATTGGTTACTGGATTTGATAAGCGCAGGTAGTATGATGACCTTTCCGGATCATACACGTATGATCCAAAAGGTCTTCAAGCATATGGATTTTGAAAAACTCCATATCCGCACTCAGAGCACTTTAGATAAGATTCAAAATCGCCAAGAAGAAATTATTTCAGAAACAGCCAAGCTGTATGAAAAGATACGCACTCGAAATAGTAAACGCTTTACCCGTGTTTTATCTGGTTCAATGGCATTGATATCTATAGGTGCACTGAAAGATATCTTTGATATCCTTAACGGCAGCAAGTTAGGGGTTAACATTTCAGGCCCCCTACAGGTGAGTATTGTGGTCTTATTCGCAATGATGCTGATTATCTTGCTAGTAAATAAGAATGGCAATGAAAAATAACAGCTAGACGAAATTGTACAGCCTAGGCAAGATATGGATTTAAAATTCTGAATTTAAAAAACAAAAAGCTCCGACTCTTTCGAATCAGGGCTTTCATATTTTGGTACCGCAGGACGGACTTGAACCGTCACTTGTTTCGAAACCGGATTTTGAATCCCCTTAAGCTGCCTAAACAATGCTAGCTGTAATCTGCTGCTAAATTTTAATGATAAAAATTCTCAACCTGCCTGAATTATCAACTTAAGTGGCACTAGTCAATTATTATCAATTCTATTGCGCTTGTGTCCATTGGATCTTCTGGTACAATCTGTTTCAATTACAGTCAACTTTAAGTGATGTGGAGCCACATGGTTATAAAAGCGAACAGCCCAGCAGGATTTGCCGAGCAGTATATTGTAGAATCTATTTGGAATGGTGGATTTCCACCGGGTACTATTTTGCCCGCTGAACGTGAATTATCAGAACTTATCGGCGTCACAAGAACGACATTAAGAGAAGTGCTACAACGTTTAGCACGCGATGGTTGGTTAACCATTAAACATGGTAAGCCGACAAAAGTTAATAATTTTTGGGAAACGTCTAGCCTTAACATTCTTGAAACGTTAGCGCAGCTTGATCAAGAAGGAATTCCTGATTTAGTGGATAATTTAATGTCGGCGCGTACCAATATTAGTGCGATATATGTCCGTGGCGCAATTAAAAATAATCCAGAAAAAACCATTGAATTATTGTCAGCCATTGAAGATGTTGAAGATACTGGCGAAGCGTTTGCTGAGTTTGATTACAAGCTTAATAAAGACTTGGTTGTAGCCTCAGGAAACTCTATTTATTTATTGATTCTAAATGGTTTTAGAGGTTTGTATTCGCGTTTAGGTACTTTGTATTATTCTCATCCGCGCGGCCGTGAAATATCACGAAACTATTATAAAAAACTGATTGAACTAGCTAAAGCGGGCCAATGCGACGAAGCTGTATTTGCGGTCAGAAAATATGGTATTGAGTCAGGTAAACTTTGGATTGAGCTAAAAGACGAAGTATTAAAAGAACTTGCTGAATAACTAATAAATAATAGCTGAGCAGCAATAACCTGAAGTTAACGTTATTACGTAAAGTAAATCATGCAAAGTAAATCAGGCAACTAAATAGTTGCCTTTTTTTTTGCCAATTCATCTGGCTCTGGGCATTGCGCAATAATTTCGTCAACCCCGTATTTATTCTCTTGTAGCAGTTTCACATCAAATTTCCACAGGTAATATAAGTGCTTTAACACCTCATCTTTAGAGTCAGCGAGTGATACTTTTTGATGCGGAATATAGCGTAAAGTTAATGAGCGATCGCCACTAACATCGGCATTAATAATTTGGATGTTTGCTTCTAGGTTACTTAAATTGTATTGGTCAGATAACATAGTTCGAATTTGTTGATAGCCACTTTGATTATGAATAGCGCCCACTTCAATGTAGTTTTTATCACTGTCATCGTGTAAATGAAATAGTTTAAAATCTCGCATTAATTTTGGTGATAAAAATTGGCTTATAAAGCTTTCATCTTTAAAGTTTTCCATAGCAAAATGCACAGTATCAAGCCAATTACTGCCGGCTATTTCTGGAAACCAAAGCTTGTCTTCCTCACTTGGATTTTCACATATCCGTCTAATATCCATAAACATATTAAAGCCTAGTGCATAGGGATTTATACCTGAATAATAACGGCTGTTATAGTCAAGTTGTGCAACCACATTAGTATGGTTATGTAAAAACTCCAGCATGAAGGTATCTGTTACTAAGCCTTCATCGTACAGATGATTTAGGATAGTGTAGTGCCAAAAACAAGCCCAGCCTTCATTCATCACTTGCGTTTGTTTTTGAGGGTAAAAGTACTGAGAAATTTTCCGAACAATGCGTACTAATTCTCGTTGCCAAGGTTTTAATAGTGGGGCATTTTTCTCGATAAAATAAAGGATATTTTCCTGGGGCTCGGTTGGAAAAGTTGCCTTGGTTTTTTTGCCTTCTGTCTCATTATCTGCACCAATTCGCCACAGCATGTTTACTTGTGACTGCAGATAAGTTTCACGTTCTTTTTGACGTTTTAATTCTGCTTCCATTGATATTTTTTGTGGTCGTTTATAACGGTCAACACCATGATTCATTAGGGCATGGCAAGCATCAAGGCAAGCTTCAACCTCGTCAATACCATGTTTATTTTCGCAGTCAGCAATATATTTTTTAGCAAACAGTAAGTAGTCAATAATCGAACTCGCGTCTGTCCATGATTTAAATAAATAGTTACCTTTGAAAAATGAGTTATGCCCATAACAAGCATGTGCCATAACAAGGGCTTGCATCGCCATGGTGTTTTCTTCCATTAAATACGCAATGCAGGGGTCTGAGTTAATAACAATTTCATAAGCTAAGCCCATTTGTCCGCGTTTATAAGTTTGCTCGGTTTGAATAAATCTCTTACCAAAGGTCCAATGATTATAACCAATAGGCATGCCGACACCCGCGTAGGCGTCCATCATTTGCTCGGCGGTGATCACTTCAATTTGGTTCGTGTAGGTATCTAAACGATAATGTTGCGCAACACGCTCAATTTCACTTTGGTATTGTTCAAGCTTAGTAAAGGTCCAGTCACTGCTATCGTCAAGTGGTTTACGTTTAGTCATAAAAGCTCCAATGTATTGAATTCCTACGCGGCTTGTACTTTTTTTCTTTTGAATAAGGCTCTAAATACCGGATAAATATCTGCCACTGTTTTAATGTGCTCAATTGAAAAAGCATCATCGGTATCAGCAAGTTGAGCATATTGTTGCCATAGGCTTTGATGAGCACGCTGAGATATTTCTATATAACTAAAGTATCGGGTTTTTGGCAGTATACTTTCGCGCATTAATTGCTGGCAGTGCGGAGAGTCATCGGCCCAATTATCGCCGTCAGACGCTTGAGCGCCATAAACATTCCATTCTTTTTCATTATAGCGCTGTGTCATTATCTCAATCATTAGCTCTAAAGCACTTGATGCGATGGTACCGCCAGTTTCTTGCGAATAAAAAAACTCATGTTCGTCAACTTCTTTTGCTTGGGTATGGTGACGAATATAAACCACGTCGATGGTTTTATAAGTACGCGTTAAAAATAGGTATAAAAGAATATAAAAACGTTTAGCAATATCTTTAGTGGCTTGATCCATCGAACCTGAGACATCCATTATACAAAACATCACCGCTTTTGATGTTGGCAGCGCTTGTTTGGCGTAATGACGATAACGTAAATCAAAGGAGTCAATAAAAGGTACTTTACTGATTTTCTCTTTAAGATTGCCAATGGCCGTAATAAGTTTATGTTTAGCTAGAGTGTTATCGTGTCTATCTTGCTCTAGCAAGGTTAACTCAGCTTCGAGTGTTTTAAGTTTACGGCGTTTATCCGCGGTCATGGCAATTCTGCGCGCTATTGAGCCTTGTAATGATTTCACAATATCGATGTTGGAAGCGGCGCCTTCAGCGCAATAACCCGCACGGACCGTTTTATAATTAGTTACTTTATCTAACTGGTTTTTTTCTAAGTTAGGTAACTCTAAATCTTCAAAAAGTAAATGTAGATATTCATCTTTGGAAATAGTAAAGACAAAGTCATCATCGCCTTCGCCAGAATCACTTGCATCACCTTGGCCGTCTTGCCCTTGCTGTTGTGGTGGTCGAGCAATGTGATCGCCACTGGTAAACTGGTCGTTACCTGGATAAACGCGGTCTTTAATGCCACCACTACCTTGATGAAAAACGGGCTCATTTAAATCTTTTTTAGTGATGGTAATATTTTCACCACTGGTTATATCAGTGACGCCACGTTTATTAACTGCCTCAGAAACAGCCTGTTTAATTTGGCTTTTATAACGTCTGATAAAGCGCTGTCGGTTGACCGTGCTTTTGTTTTTACTATTTAATCGCCTATCGATAAAGTTTGTCATTTATGCTCCTAACTTAGAGGTACTAAGTACAACCTAAGAAGATTTTCTAACGCGTAAATACCATTCAGAAAGTAATCTGACTTGTTTTTTTGTGTAGCCCTTAGTCATCATGCGTTCAACGAAATCATCATGCTTTTGTTGATCATCGTTGGAGGTTTTATTGTTAAATGAAATCACAGGTAATAAGTCTTCGGTATTTGAAAACATTTTTTTCTCAATAACGGTGCGCAATTTTTCGTAGCTGGTCCATAAAGGATTTTTACCATTATTATTAGCTTTTGCACGCAGAACGAAGTTAACAATTTCATTTCTGAAATCTTTTGGATTACTGATCCCCGCAGGTTTTTCTATTTTTTCCAGCTCATTGTTCAGTGCTTCACGGTCAAATAGTTGCCCGGTTTCAGCATCACGGTATTCTTGGTCTTGGATCCAAAAATCAGCGTAAGTCACATAACGATCAAATATATTTTGGCCATATTCAGAATAAGACTCTAAATAAGCGGTCTGAATTTCTTTGCCGATAAACTCAATATATTTTGGTGATAAGTAACCTTTGATAAAGGCTAGATAACGCTCGCTGATCTCTTTGGGTAGTTGCTCTCGTTCTATTTGCTGCTCAAGTACGTAAAACAAATGCACCGGATTTGCCGCCACTTCTAAATGATCAAAGTTGAAAACACGAGATAATATTTTAAAGGCAAAACGTGTTGAAAGCCCTGACATACCTTCGTCGACACCGGCATAGTCTCGATACTCTTGATATGATTTTGCTTTTGGGTCGGTATCTTTTAAGCTTTCGCCGTCGTACACGCGCATCTTAGAATATATGCTTGAATTTTCTGGTTCTTTTAAGCGTGAAAGTACTGAGAATTGGGCTAAGGTTTCTAAGGTGTCTGGTGCACATTGGGCATGATTTAATTCACTATTTTCTAATAGTTTTCGATAAATTTTTACTTCTTCAGAGACGCGCATACAATAAGGTACTTTGACAATATAAACTCGGTCTAAAAAGGCTTCATTGTTTTTATTGTTTCTAAAGGTTGTCCATTCAGACTCATTGGAGTGGGCCAGTAAAATACCATTAAATGGCAGGGCGGAAAGACCTTCGGTCGGATTATAGTTACCTTCTTGTGTTGCTGTTAAAAGCGGATGTAATACCTTAATGGGGGCCTTAAACATTTCAACAAATTCCATTAATCCTTGGTTGGCACGACATAAAGCCCCTGAGTAGCTATAGGCATCAGGATCATTCTGAGCAAAGTGTTCTAATTGGCGAATATCTACTTTACCGACCAGAGCAGAAATATCTTGGTTGTTGTCATCTCCTGGCTCGGTTTTAGCCACGGCAATTTGGTCCAGAATGGAAGGATAAATTTTTATCACTTCAAATTTTGCGATATCGCCTTTGAACTCATGCAAACGTTTTGCAATCCAAGGTGACATGATGGTACTGAGATAACGTGCGGGTATATTGTATTCTTGTTGCAATATTTTTCCGTCGGCATTGGCATCAAATAAACAAAAAGGGTGATCATTGACTGGACTGCGTTTGCCGTTTGCACTCAGGACATAAATTGGCTCTTGCTGTATTAACGCTTTTAATTTTTCAGCCAATGACGACTTACCGCCACCCACTGGGCCCAGTAAATAGAGAATTTGCTTCTCTTCTTCTAAGCCTTGTGAAGCGTGAGTTAAATAGGCCACAATTTGCTCTATGGCTTCCTCCATACCATAAAAATCTTTAAAAGCGGGATAACGGGCAATAACCCGGTTGGAGAAAATTCGACTTAAACAAGGCTCATTCGAGGTATCTATCATGTCTGGCTTGCCAATGGCTTTTAACAACCGCTGCGCTGCGCTAGCATAGGCCATAGGATCATGACGACATAGACTAAGGAAGTCTTGAATTGAATAGCACTCTTCTTGTGCTTCGTCGTAACGTGATTGGAAATGTTGAAATATACTCATAACCGCCTCCAGAAGATAAATCGTTCAGGTTGGGCTGATAATGCGACTACTTGAGAAATGTTACTTATCAAACCCGACATAATACTGTGACTTTTTTTTAGCATTACTGTTTTACTTAGTATATGTATAAGTCTAGATGTTAATTATGAAAGCGCTTAAATATTAGCGAAAAGAATTGTAACCAGAGGGTGGTAGTGAGGAAGCTATGTTATTGAATAGACGATCAACTTTAAGGTATGTTGGTTGAAAAGGTGTATTGGTTGAATTTAAGGCAAATAAAAAGGCCAGCAATGAATGCTGACCTTTTAAATTGAAATTAATCTGCTTTAGCGATTAAGCGAAGTTTGCTGAGGCAAAATCCCAGTTCGCTAAGGCCCAGAAAGCTTCCATGTAGCTAGGGCGAAGATTACGGTAATCAATGTAGTAAGCATGTTCCCATAAATCTACTGTGATAAGCGGTGTAACACCTTCATCAGTAAGTGGCGTCGCAGCGTTTGATGTATTAACGATAGCAAGGCTGCCGTCAACATTTTTAACTAACCATGTCCAACTTGAACCAAAGTTATTGATGGCGCTAGCAGTGAATTTTTCTTTAAATTCTGCAAATGAGCCAAAGTTTGCATCAATAGCTGTTGCTAATGCACCTGTTGGTTCGCCACCGCCGTTAGGGCTTAAGCTGTTCCAATAGAACGTATGGTTCCAAATTTGTGCCGCATTATTGAAAACACCAGCTGTTGATGTTTTAACGATATCTTCTAAAGATTTTCCTGCAAAATCAGTACCTTCAATAAGACCGTTTAACTTTACAACATAAGTATTGTGGTGCTTACCATAATGAAACTCTAGCGTTTCTTTTGAGATATGTGGTACTAGTGCATCCATAGCATATGGTAGTGCGGGTAACTCGATAGTCATTATATTCTCCAGATAGTGATTATAAAAAATTATTCTTATGCAAATTTAAAGAGGTAGTTTGTTTTTCTAAAACCTAGTAAACTACTCAAGTATTAAAGCTTACATAGTTTACTCATGTATATAGGTATTACCATAGGTTTTATCAAGGCTATTATGTTTTAATATATAAGTTTTTTGCTTTAGTATTTATTGTTCTGTTTATTTTCATGAGTTTTACTTTAAGTACTGAGCACAATAAGTATTAATTTTTGAGGTTATTATGGATACGATCGAACGCATTAAAGAACAAATCAGTGAAAATAGCATCCTTCTTTACATGAAGGGCTCACCAAAATTACCTAATTGTGGTTTTTCTTCACAGGCTTCTCAAGCGTTGATGGGATGTGGTGAAAAATTCGCTTATGTTGATATCTTACTCAATCCTGATATCCGTGCTGAATTACCAAAATATGCTGATTGGCCAACGTTTCCACAACTATGGGTTGACGGTGAACTTGTTGGCGGTTGTGACATCATCATGGAAATGTATCAGCAAGGTGAATTACAAACCTTGATCACTGAATCTGCCGCTAAGCATAGCGCAGCAGAAAGTTCAGAGTAACTATTGAATTATCACCTAACATCACCATATCAGGTGGAGTTAACATTAAGTAATTTAAATTTATTTTAAAAATTGGAGAATATAATGAGTGTATTAGTAGGTCGCGCAGCACCAGACTTTACAGCAGCAGCAGTTTTAGGATCAGGTGAAATTGTAGATAGCTTTAATCTTGCACAAGCCATTAAAGGTAAAAAAGCGGTAGTATTTTTCTACCCACTTGATTTTACTTTTGTATGTCCTTCAGAGTTATTAGCTTTCGACCACCGTATTGAAGAATTCAAAAACCGTGGTGTTGAAGTTATCGGTGTTTCTATCGACTCTCAATTCTCTCATAACGCATGGCGCAACACCGCAATAAACGATGGTGGTATTGGTCCGGTTCAATATACTTTAGTTGCTGATGTTAAACATGAGATTTGTAAAGCATATGATGTTGAGCATCCAGAAGCTGGTGTGGCTTTTCGTGCTTCATTCTTAATAGATGAAGAAGGCAATGTTCGTCATCAAGTGGTTAACGACTTACCCCTTGGTCGTAACGTTGATGAAATGATCCGTATGGTTGACGCTTTACAATTTCACCAAGAACACGGTGAAGTATGTCCTGCAGGTTGGAACAAAGGTGATAAAGGTATGACAGCGACGACAGAAGGTGTTGCTGCTTACCTTAAAGATAATGCCGATAAACTTTAACGCTTAAGTTAATTTATCAGTTAAAAAGCCGCTTTTAGCGGCTTTTTTTGTGGCTGAAATTTACTGAAAATTTTAAAAGGCATATAAAAACCATTGAAAAATAGCATTTTATAACTAAGCTAATATCGAGAACGCTGAGAATTAATTTGTTTGGTATGAAAAAAACACTCTTTACTACAAAGACCAGCTAATACTGCAAAAACCAGCTAAAAAATAAACTCACCAAGGAATGTTGATGTTTTATCCAAAATGCATTTATGAAAATCTGCCGTACGCTTATTTTTTAGTTTGTGGCTATTTAATTGCTTTTTACGATACTTGGCCTGTGTTTGCCTCTGTCGGTTTATTCTATCTGGCGGGTTGTGCAACTTTGGTCACTCGCTCAGGCTATCGTCGCCTTGACCGTTATAAAGCTAATGAAAAGCAGCCAAATAACAAAAACACTTTACCTGAATGGCTTTACGAATACCTACCTTATACCTACTTTGCTTTTGCTACGGTTATGTTATTAAACACCAGTTTACCCAGCTTACAGTTTTTAGCTTTTTTTTTAATGATGCTAGCATTAAGAAATTTGCTTTTCAGAGTCAATAATCGCCGAAAAGCAAAGTCATTATTTTAATTTTAGCCAGTTAACTGTTGAGATGTGTAGCACAGCGATAGGGTCAAAATAGAACTGAAATTATTCTTCAGCAGCACTTTCCTGTGCAGTTTCTTCGGGTTGAATTAATGGCCAACCACCTAATTGTTGCCATTTATTCACGATATAACAAAATAACTCAGCGGTTTTTTCTGTGTCATATAGTGCCGAATGCGCTTCACTATTATTAAAATCAATTTGCGCTGTTGCGCAGGCTTTTGCTAATACCGTTTGCCCTAATGCTAAGCCTGACAAGGTTGTGGTGTCGAAACTAACAAAAGGATGAAAAGGTGAGCGTTTAATTGAACAACGTTGAGTGACCGCATTAACGAAACCTAAATCAAAGGCTGCGTTGTGTGCCACTATAATCGCACGCTGACAACCAGCCGCTTTCATTTTTTTTCGCACAAGTTTGAATATTTCCGTAATCGCTTTTTTCTCATCTACTGCGCCACGTAACGGATTAGTGGGATCGATACCGGTAAATTCTAATGCGGCTGGCTCTAGGTTAGCGCCTTCAAAAGGGTCAACATTAAAATGTATGGTCTCATCTAAACTTAATTGGCCAGTAGTTTCATCTAAGGTCAGTGTGGTGGCGGCAATTTCCAGTAACGCATCAGTTTGTGAATTAAAACCGGCGGTTTCAACATCGATAACGACGGGGAAGTAGCCGCGAAAGCGTTGAGCAAGTAGTGATTTTTCAGTAGTGGTGTTAGTCGCTGTTTTATTATCAGACATAAAGGCAAAGGGTACGGGTTAGCAAAAATATTATTTGAGATTATCGCAGAAATAAACGGTTAAGACATCACCCAACACTAAAAGCGTGAATTTATTTTTGGCTATATTTTAATTAACTGTTAAAGTTATTGACGATTTTGTCGATAGTAAAGATGTCGCTATAAAATTTACCTAAATTGACATGAAATTATTTTTATGAAAAAAACTATTACGCTGGTTACATTATCATTACTGATTGCCCAAACAAATGCAGGGACTAGGCAATATCGCGCAGATATTTCAAATTCTAGCTGGCAGTTAACCGATAATTCTCGCTTGCAATGCACCTTATCACATCAAATTCCACGTTATGGTCAAGCCAAATTTTATAGTTCGGCCAATCGAAAAATGAATATGGAATTTGAACTGGAAATGATGCGTCTGCCTGACAGCTATTCTTTAGCCGAAGTACGTTCTGAAGCGCCTAATTGGCGACCTGGCATTGCCGGTAGAACGTTAGCGAATATGACACTACATAAACAATTTTCTCCCGGCTTACCGAAAAAAATTGCCTGGAATATGCTTAATGAGCTTGATCAAGGCATGAGCCCAACATTTTACTATAACGACTGGTATAGTGATGACGATAAAATTACCGTTGGTTTATCTACCGCACGTTTTCAGCAAGCGTATCAAGCCTTTGTTAGTTGCGTGAGCAATTTACTAGACTTTAACTTTGATGATATCTCTTACACAGTGCTTAACTATCAATTTGGCTCTGATAAATTAACCAAAGCATCACAAAAGCGGATGAATATGATTGTTGAGTACTTAGCACTTGATTCCAAGCTAGACTTAGTGCTAATTGATGGCTATTCAGACAGTTATGGTGGCCGAAACACTAACTTGAAAATGTCACAACGCCGGGCAAATAATGTCAGAGAACTTATTGTTAGCAGCGGTATCGACGCGAGTCGCATTGAAGCGAATGGTTATGGCGAAAAGCGCCACGTAGCGTCTAATGAAACCATTATTGGCCGTGGCAAAAACCGTCGAGTTGTTATCCGTATGGAACAGCCATAGTTTTATCTTAAGCGGTTAAAAATAAATAGCACTTGAAGAGGCCTGTAGATTCACTGTAATCTACAGGCCTTTTTAGCTTTGGATGTGATTTATGAAATTTTTAGTTCGCCTTGTTGCCACTACGTTTTGCGTTGTACAGCTTGCCTGGGTTCAATTAGCCTCGGCGCAAGCAGCTGATGCCTTAACTTATGCAAACTATGACCAAGTAAAAATTAGCCACCTTTATCTAGACTTGAACGTTGATTTTGAGCAAAAGTCATTAAAGGGCTTTGCTGAATTAAGCCTTAACTGGCTAGACGACGATGTTGCTGATATTTATTTAGATACCCGCGATTTAGACATTCATCGTGTGATGGCAAAAAATGCCAGTAATCAGTGGGTAAAATTAAATTACCAGTTGGCTACGCGTGATGATGTGATGGGTTCAAAGCTAACTATTAACACACCTTTTCAAACGCCAATGATTAGAGTTTATTATAACTCACTGCCGCAAGCCTCTGGCTTACAGTGGTTATCTCCTGAGCAAACCGCCGGTAAAGACAAACCCTTTATGTTTAGCCAAAGCCAAGCAATTCATGCCCGCTCTTGGATACCCATACAAGATACGCCTAGTGTGCGCATGACTTACAACGCTCGCATTACCACCAGAGATGACTTGTTAGCTGTGATGAGTGCGAACAATGAACCTGATGCTTTGCGTGATGGCGATTATTCTTTTGCTATGCCGCAAGCTATTCCCGCTTATTTAATTGCTATTGCCGTGGGTGATTTAGAGTTTAAAGCGATGAGTAAGCAAACCGGTATTTATGCCGAACAATATATTTTAGATCGGGCCGTTGCTGAGTTTGATGATACGCAATTGATGATCGATGAAACTGAAAAGCTTTTTGGCGCCTATCGTTGGGGGCGATATGACTTATTAATATTACCACCAAGTTTCCCTTTTGGTGGCATGGAAAACCCAAGATTGTCATTTATTACGCCAACAGTCATTGCGGGCGATAAAAGTTTAGTCAATTTAATTGCTCATGAACTAGCACACTCTTGGTCGGGTAACTTAGTGACCAATGAAAGCTGGCGCGATTTATGGTTAAACGAAGGTTTTACCAGTTATGTTGAAAATCGTATTATGGAAGCGGTATTTGGCGCCGATAGAGCCTTAATGGAACGCGCATTAGATGCGCAAAATTTAAGTTATGAAATGGCTGAACTACCACCAGGCGATACTCAGTTGTATATCAACCTTAAAGGTCGTGACCCTGACGATGCTTTTTCTGGCGTACCTTATACCAAAGGGCAGTTATTCTTAGTTTACTTAGAAGAAAAGTTTGGTCGAGACAAATTTGATACCTTCATCATGCAATATTTTGATGATCACGCCTTTCAAAGTTTAGGTACCAAAAACTTTGTTATTTATCTCAAAGCTAACTTAACTGATAAATACCCCAATATCGTGAGTGATGTCGAACTCAATGAATGGATTTATGAGCAAGGTTTACCTAGTTACGCCCCTAAGCCACGCTCAAATGCATTTATTAAAATTGATGATACTATTGCAAAATGGACCAGTGATCAGCTCGAGTTGGCGCAAATACCGACCCAAAATTGGACCTTACATGAATGGTTACACTTTATTAATAATCTGCCTTTGAGCATTTCTAATCAGCGTATGGCAAGTTTAGATAAAGCCTTTAACCTCACCAAGAGTAGCAACGCCGAGGTTGCTCATGCTTGGTATTTGTTAGCATTACGCTCTGGTTATGACGTGGTGTATCCGGCGATGGCAAACTACTTAGAATCAATAGGTAGACGTAAGCTCATTGTGCCTTTATATAAAGAGTTGGCAACATCAGCAAAAGGCAAGCGTTGGGCACAAGCAGTATATAAAAAGGCACGTCCAGGTTATCACCCATTAGCACAGGGTACTGTTGACGCTATTTTGTTAAATTAAGTTCAACTTAAGTCCAGTTGTTGCGAGCAATGATTGCATTAATGAGCGAGTTAGCTAGTTAATATTCAAAAGTTAAGGTAATAGAAAGTAAAAAAAACATCGCCATTTGCGATGTTTTTTTATGTCTAGCCATTAGCTTTTGAATTTTTCATATAAATAATTATGGCTCTACTGTGCGTTTATCAACAATGATATCAACTTGGCGCAGCTTGTTTTGCTGTGAAATAACTACACGTATTTGCTGTAAATCTTTTTGGTAGTGTAAAGTTAAGCGGCCACGTTTGCGCTCTTGCTGAATCGGCTCACCATAACTTTTATTATAAAAGGCTATTACGCCATTTTCAGTTACTGAGGTGAAGTAATTGATCACCACAGGTGTTTTATCATCAAATTTGGCAAATACGCGCGCGCCTTCAATGACCGGAATATCAATTGTTTCTGACTCAATACCGGCGGCGTTGATGCTAAAACTTAACATCAGCAGTAATAAAGTACGGGATAAAAATGAGGTTTTGGGTATATAGCCCAGTGATTGCATTGCCAGTTCCTTTTAAATTTCAATGTAATGTGAATGTAATATGAATGATAAATTTTAACCTAGATCACCAAGACTATGATCACTTAGACTAAATAAAATCAGCCATGATAGGCTTGTTTATTTAATCATTAGAACGACAAATTATTAAATAAAGGCCGTAATAAAGTCGGTAATCTAGATCATTTAATTAATAACACAGGTAGAGTATTAAGTGTGCCCGTTGATTTTTTTGCTGTCAAATGATAGTAAAACCTTCGTTGAGAGCATTGAACCGCATGTCAACGCACGTTTAAACAAACATCACAATATGCATAATGTTTGGGCTTATCGTTTAAAAGCTAGCAACTTATTGATTGTTATTTGATTTGTTATGAACGGTCAACAAATTCATCACGATAATGGTCAACCCACAGTGCTGTAGCACCGCAAATAGCCACAGGCATCACAACTAAGTTTACTATTGGGATCATCGAGAATACGGCAGTTGTTATCCCAAAACTATAACTTAAGCCTTGGCGTTGCTTCAAGGCTTGACGCATATGGTTAAAACTAATTTTGTGGTTATCAAACGGATAGTCTTTATATTGAACTGCCATCATCCAAGCAAGAAATAAAAACCACAGCACTTGGCCGATAACCGGTAGTAGCCAATAAAGTAAAAAGAAAGCCAGTGCGCGTGGTAAATAGTAACCCAGTTTAGTTAACTCGCGACTTAGCGTTCTAGGAATGTCTTTAACAACGTCGAAAGCCCCAGCATTATTTAAGGGTTGATTAGTCAATAACGCCTCAACTTTCTCTGATAACAAACCATTAAAGGGGGCGGCTAACCAATTGGCAACAGAGCTGAAAATAAATGAAAAAACAATCAAGACAAACAACACAGCTAATGGCCAAATAAAATTACTGAGCCAAGAAAACGATTCGCCCAGCCAATTGTCTAAAGTCAGCATATAACTTTCGAGCTGCAAAAACATATAATAAAAAGCATAACTAAAAAGGATCAAATTAACCGCTAAGGGTACAAATACAAAACGTCGAATGCCAGGTGTGCGGATCAACTCAAAGCCTTTGATAAAATATCCAGCACCACCGTCGGCCAAAGGGGGTTTATTATTATTGTTCATTGTTGTTTTATTAACCTAACTAATTGATATTCATAGCCCGATTATAGGTTCCTTAGGCTAATATGAACAGTATTGTGATGTTACAAAGTACATCAATCTCTGATACAGTAAGCTTAGTTACTGATGTTTTATTTTAATTTTATTGGCTGACAGGAATTTAGCGAGTTGCTTGCTTTAATTTTAGCCAATAAAATATTGCGATTAGGTTTTTCGATTTAATGCGACTCAAGCATATAAAGTTGGCAGGTTTTAAATCCTTTGTTGATCCCACCAAAGTTCACTTTGAACAACAAATGACCGCCATTGTTGGACCAAATGGCTGTGGCAAGTCCAATATTATTGACGCTGTGCGTTGGGTCTTGGGCGAAAGTTCTGCAAAAAATCTGCGTGGCGAAGCCATGACTGATGTCATTTTTAATGGTGCAGCCAGTCGAAAACCTATTGGCCAAGCGAGTGTCGAGCTAGTTTTTGATAATACTCAGGGCCGCATTCAAGGTGAGATGGCCGACAGAAGCCAAGTTTCCGTGCGTCGTGTCGTTAATCGCGAGAGTATCAATACTTACTTTTTAAATGGCACAAAGTGCCGGCGTCGCGATATTACCGATATTTTTCTTGGTACCGGTTTAGGGCCTCGCAGTTATGCCATCATAGAACAAGGCACTATTTCTCGTTTAATCGAATCAAAACCACAAGAGTTACGGGTGTTTCTTGAAGAAGCGGCGGGCATATCAAAATATAAAGAACGCCGTAAAGAAACCGAAACTAGAATACGTCACACCAGAGAAAACTTAGCACGGCTCAGTGATATTCGTCTTGAACTTGATGTACAAATTGACAAATTGCATCAACAAGCAGAAGCAGCCAAACGCTTTCGTACCTTGAAACAACAAGAACGCAAATATAAAGCCGAGCTGGCGGTGTTACGCTGGCAAAAATTTGATCAGCAACGTCAACAACATCAAACGCGAATTCTAGCGCTTGAAAGTAAAGTTGAAAGTCAAAATGCTGAACTAAGTCAAAATGATTTAGTGATGATTGAATTAAAAGCCACAATGCAGGCATGCAATGATAATAATCAAACACTGCATCAGCAAAAGCTTAATGTAACGCAAAATATTGCTCGCGCTGAACAGCAAGTTAAGTACTTAAAAGAGCAGTCAGAAAAAAGTCAAACCGACAACGAACTCACTCAACAGCAATTACTCAATGCACAACAGTTAATTTTAACCGAGCAAGCGCAGTTGCAATTGTATAATACACAATTAAATGAACAACAACCGCAGCTGCAAGCGACAGAGGCGGCGTTAAAAACTTGTCAAACAGCATTGGCGGAACAGCAAGTAGAACAGAAAGAATTGCAAAGCCAATGGCAACAACACCAGCAAAAGCGCGACAAAAATCAGCAGCAAAAATTGACCATACATGCTCATATTACTCAACAACAAACCATTATTGAACAGGTTACTCAGCAAAGCATTAAATTGCGTCAGCAAATAGCTTTATTACCACAACAAGACCCTGCTGCTGAACAGGCATTAGTACAAGAAAAAACGCTGGTAACAGGCGCTATTGAACAGTTGCAAAAACAACAGGATCAGAACACTGATAAAGCAGCAAACCTGCAGCAAGTGTCTCAAGAATTAAGTCAAACCTTTGCAGTAACTGCTGGCCAGCACACGGTTAAAAGTCAAGTGATTGCAGCATTGCAGATAAAGCTTGCTGACACATCGCCTTGGAGTGAAAAACAAGCCCTATGGTTTAGTCAGCAAAGCATTACTGACGTTGTGTCGTTGCAGAGTCAACTTGATGTGGCTCATGGCTGGGAGCAGGCGGTTGAAGTGGTATTATCACATTGGTTAGCAGGCCATGTTATTGAAACCTTGCCTAACGCTGATACGGATGGCAACTTAACGGCAGATAACTTGTGTTTTGTTTATCGAAACAGTGCTGAAATTTCGGCTCAAAGCTCTGATCAAAGCTCTGATCAAAGCCGTGATCAAAGTATGGATAAACATAGCATCGAGTTAAGCACAATTAACGCTAATACTTTAGCCCATAAAGTGAGGGGTGTTAGCGCGCTAACTCGCTATTTTAATAATATTTTTCTGGCTGAAAATTATCGTGAAGCTAAGCAAGAATTATCGAGTTTAGCGAGTCACCAAAGTATTATTTGCCCAGACGGCACTTGGTTGCATCATCACATGCTAACCAAAGGCAAGCTTGAACAAGGTTACGACTATATTAGCTTGCAACGCCAGCTTGCCAGCGAGCAAACTGCGATTCAGGATTTATCGAGCACACAACAAAATACCGAGCAGCAGCAAAGCCAAATCAGCGAACAGCAAGCGCGATTAGCAAGTGAAAAAAGTACTATTAGTCAAAACATAACCTTAAAACACGCTAAACTTAATGAGCTTAACAACTTGATTTCATTAAAAGCTCAGGCGAATGAACAACAACAAAGTCAGCAGCAAAAATTAACTGAGCAAATAGATGACTTGCTAAAAAGTGAGCATATAGCTACAAAAAAGTTAGCTGATTTTCAAGCACAAATAGCACAAGTATCTGATGACAGCGGCGATAGTGTGGATGATTTTTCTGAACAACAAACACGATTACAAGCGTCAATTGAGCAAATTCAAACGCGCAGCCAAGCATTGCATCAACAACGACATCAATCGAGCTTAGTGGTTGAACAACTTAAAAGTCAGCGTATGCAAGGTGAACAAAATATTCGCTCTAATCAAGAAAATGTTAATTTACTGACCCAAAGGTTGAGCAGTAATAGCCAAGTTTTTACCGAAAACAGTCAGCCAATACAAGAATTTGAGCAACAGTTACCCGAATGGCTCGATAACCTAGTCGCCATTAATGACAAGCTGCAATTTAATCAGCAAACTTTGAATGACAGCCAAACAGGTTTAGCAACATTAGAATTACAGCAAAAAAGCAGTCAAAATAAAATCAGTGCGCTTAATCAGCAGTTAGCGCGTTTACAATTAGATAGCGAAGGTTTTAAATTAAGAGCTGAAAGTAGCCTGGAAATTCTAGCTGAGTTACAACAAAATATTGATAGCGTTATTGAGGCCATGCCCGCCAATGCGAAAGAATCGCTCTGGCAAGCGCAGTTAATTAAATTGGCTAAAGATATACAGTTATTAGGGGCTATTAATCTAGCCGCCATTGAAGAGTATGAAAGCCAGTTCAAGCGTAAAAGTTACCTTGACCAACAAGATCAAGATCTTAATAATGCAATAAGCACGCTAGAGGCGGCAATTGCAAAAATAGATAAAGAAAGCCGTCATAAGTTTAAACTGACCTTTGATCAGGTTAATAAAGACCTACAGGTGTTATTTCCTAAGGTCTTTGGTGGTGGTCAAGCGTACTTAACCTTGACCGGTGAAGACCTACTGGAAACAGGGGTTACCATTATGGCCAGACCGCCAGGTAAAAAAAATAGCACAATTCACCTATTATCTGGTGGAGAAAAAGCGCTGACCGCATTATCATTAGTCTTCGCGATTTTTAGATTGAACCCGGCACCATTTTGTTTACTTGATGAAGTGGATGCACCTTTAGATGATGCAAATGTGAGTCGTTTTTGTAATCTAGTGCGAGAAATGTCGCAAACAGTGCAATTTATATATATAAGTCATAATAAAATAGCCATGGAGATGGCGTCACATTTAACCGGAGTTACTATGTTTGAACCAGGTGTTTCACGTATGGTAGCGGTTGATATTGACGAAGCAATCGCCATGGCAGAAGCATAGGCAAGGTAATGGAAGATAATTTCAGAAACACATTAATTATTATTAGTGCTATCGTGATAGTCGCTATTTTTATTCATGGTTATTGGACTATTAGAAAACAAAAAAATCCTTATAAATTAAAAACTAAAGTAGATCCTGTAGCATCACAGCCACGGGGTTTTGATGGCTCAGGTTTTGATCAAGACGGGGTCAGTAAGCCAAAAGTAGTTGGCGCTAGCGCCCAAGATGATGAGCTTGCTGTTAAGTCTCATCGTGTTGAGGGTAGTGCAGACTTTTATAGCGAAGCACCCATGCCAAATGATGTTCCTCTAGCTGACTTTGACGAAAAAGGTCAAGAGCAAGGACTAAATTTTGGTGCTCTGCATAACGATACTGAAGCCGTACCAGAGCATTTAAAGCAACAAGGGTTGTCAGACGCCGCTGATTATGAAAAAGGCTGCTTTGAAGAGACAGCTGTTAATAAAACGGCCAGCACGGAAGCTAATAGAAAAAAAGCGCTGCAAACTAAACCGGTTTATCAACAACCAGTGACACAGGCAAAGCCAGACATATTAGTGAATAAAGCCGCTGCGCTTAATAAAGATGAGCCTAGTTCGTCGGCAACACCGGCAAATGAAAAACCTAGTGCTATCAATATTGAGCCGCAAGTTATTGTGCTCTCGGTTGTTATGCCAAAAGGACAAGTGATGTCAGGCGCTGCGTTATTACCCACATTACTGACTTTAGGAATGAAATATGGCGAAATGAATATATTTCACCGCCATGAAGATAACGCCGGTAATGGAAAAGTGACTTTTAGCCTAGCCAATATGATGAATCCGGGTACTTTTAATCTTGATGATATGGAAAACTTTAGCACCCAAGGCATCACCCTCTTTATGACCTTACCTAATCCTTGTGATGCTTTTTCAGTGTTTGAGCAAATGTTAAATGCGGCTAAACAAATGGCGGTAGAGTTTCATGGCCAATTACTTGATCACAAGCGTAGTGTGATGACCAAACAAACTGAACAGCATTATATTAGCCTTATTCGCGAGTTTGAACGCAAGAGTCGCATCGGCTCACAATAAAGACTGTTCTCCTCGATAAATTTCATGGTCAATAATGTGCAACCGTAAAATTGCCGCGCATTATTGATCGTAAAACACTCACTCTCAAAGTAAATAAAACTTATGTCTGAACAAACGGTTACTACACGCATTACTGAAATATGTCAGTTGCTTAATCACTACAATCATCAATATTACGTGCTTGATGAGCCCAGTGTACCTGACATTGAATACGACCGGTTAATGCGGGAATTAATGACCTTAGAAACCGCACACCCAGCACTGAAAACCCTTGATTCACCTAGCCAAAAGGTGGGTGGGGCGGCGCTTAAATCTTTTAGTCAAGTAACTCATCAATTACCTATGTTGTCATTAGACAATGTTTTTTCCGCAGATGAATGGCAAGCATTTGTTAAACGACTACTGGATAGGTTAAATCGAGGCGGCATAAAATCAAGGCTTGATTTTGCCATTTGCGCCGAGCCTAAGTTGGACGGTTTAGCAGTAAGTTTACGTTATGAAAACGGTGTTTTTGTTCAAGCGGCCACTCGTGGTGATGGCACTGTGGGTGAAAATATTACCGAAAACGTGCGCACCATAAAGTCTATTCCATTACGTTTACAAGGGACAAGTTTTCCTGATATTTTAGAAGTTCGTGGCGAAGTGTTCATGCCAAAAGCCAGCTTTGACGCTTTAAATAAACAGGCGATAAAAAAAGGTGAAAAAGGTTTTGCTAATCCCCGCAATGCCGCCGCAGGCAGCTTACGACAGTTAGACTCTAAAATTACCGCAAAACGTAACTTGGGCTTTTATGCTTATGGTATTGGCTTTGTTGGCGCTTTAGAAAACCTAGCAGAGCGTGGCGATGACAGAAAAAGTATTGACGAAAACTGGTTGGCAAATTCTCATTATCAGCGTTTATGCCAAATAAAAGCGTTAGGCTTACCTATGTGCCCGGAAGTAAAGCTACTGGAAAATGCCACGCAAGTAGAAGCCTTCTATCAAGATATTTTACAACAACGCGCTGCCTTAAGTTATGAAATTGACGGTACCGTGTTTAAAGTGGATGACATTGCACTGCAGCAGCAACTTGGCTTTGTTGCTCGCGCACCGCGTTGGGCTACCGCCTATAAATTTCCGGCTCAAGAAGAGCTAACCATACTGGAATCTGTCGACTTTCAAGTGGGCCGAACCGGTGCAATAACACCGGTTGCTCGCCTTAAACCGATATTTGTTGGTGGCGTTACTGTTAGCAATGCTACCTTGCATAATCAAGACGAAATCGACCGTTTAGGCATACAGATAAACGATACTGTTATCATTCGTCGCGCCGGTGATGTTATTCCCCAAATCGTCAGTGTGGTGCTTGAACGTCGCCCTGAAAATGCCGAGGTTATTAGCTTTCCAACCCTGTGTCCGGTTTGTCAGTCTGCGGTTTTAAAGGCAGAAGGAGAGGCGGTATTACGTTGTACTGGCGGTTTATATTGCCAGGCACAACGTAAAGAAGCCATTAAACACTTTGCTTCGCGCAAGGCGCTTGATGTTGACGGTTTAGGCGATAAATTAGTTGAGCAGTTAGTGGATGAAGGCTTGATAAAAACGCCTGCCGACTTATTTAAATTGACCACACTTGATGTCAGTACCATGCAGCGCATGGGGCAAAAGTCAGCTGATAATTTAATTAAAGGCCTTAAGGTTGCAAAAAATACCACCTTAGCAAAATTTGTTTATGCTTTGGGTATTCGGGAGGTAGGTGAAACTACCGCAGCAAACCTAGCACAATATTTTCTTAATTTTACCGCGATTAAATCGGCGAACGAAGCACAATTACAACAAGTACCCGATGTGGGTGTGATAGTGGCAAAAAATATTATTAACTTTTTTGCCCAAGCACATAATGTTGAAGTCGTTGAAGAGCTTGAAAATATTATGTCATGGCCAGATATTGAACCTAAGAGTGACGATGAATTACCGCTAAAAGATCAAATCTTTGTACTCACCGGCACCTTAAGTAAAATGGGCCGCAATGAAGCTAAAGCGGCACTACAAGCTTTGGGTGCAAAAGTGTCGGGCAGTATTTCAGCCAAAACCCATTATTTAGTTGCGGGTGAAAAATCAGGCTCTAAATTAGTCAAAGCACAAACCTTAGGCGTTAGCGTCTTAACAGAAGATGAGATGATCGCGCTGCTCAATAGCTAAGCAACTAAATAGCCAAGCAACTAAATAGCTAAGCGCAAAAAGGTATAAATAAACAATACTATGGGCAAGGGCAGTAATATGGCAAATAGTATTGTTTCACACCATTCAATGGTTCGATAGAACTTAAACCAAGCAGCATTTTCTTCTCGTGTTGAGGGCAGCACCTGAAAGAAAAACATAAATGCTGAAACCACTAAGCTTTCAATCGCAACAAATAAAATAAGTATCGCTAACCAAACCAATACACTAGGGGTTTTGAGTTGAATTTGTGACTGCAAAGCAATATAAAGCACAAAAAAGAATAGGCTCCAGGCTAAAAGTTGCCATTTAAAACGGGCAAAGGTAATCGCAATATAATTAAAGAGTTCTGGGGTAATTGAAAATGGCATTAAGTGAAAAGTAACTCCTGCTCGTTATTATTAAGTTAATGTAGATAAAGACTTGAGAAAACCCAAAGTGATTAATTTTTATTGTCGCTGTTGCCTTGCTATCAGGCAAAATACTGACGCAGGTTCAGTATATCGATTAACGTGATGAAATGTCAGTGGTACTATGCCAGTAAGATAAAAAATTTAACTTGTCTGCGTTAGTATATGTAAACTTTATACCGCATATTAGCTGCCTGTTTACGTGCTATTTAAGCGCGAAAATACTGTGCTGAAAAAAGTGTACTGAAACGTCTAGTGAACATAGTGCTAACTTAGGTCAAAAAATGACATAACATTAAGGTGAGCGCGCCATGAAGGAAATTAATCGCATGAATAAAAAAATACATTGGGCTGTGATCATCATGATCAGCACCCTAGCTAATTCTGCTACCGCAACCCCCTTAACAAAGCATCTAGTGCTTACACAAGAAAAAAACTCACCAGTGCAAAGCTTTGAGCAAGTTGCCAGTACTGCTGGCATTACTTATATAAATAATGATGTCAGTAATCATGCAGAAGAAAACCCTAAACTAGCAGCCAAGCCACAAAAAGCAACGCCCTTAGCTAGAATACTAGCGCAGTCGGAAAATCACTTGTCAGCAGACACCTTTAATGAAGATAAAACATTAAGCTTAGAGATTAGTGAACTTAGAGACAATAGTGGTTTAGTTTATTTAGGGGGTAAAGTTTCTCTCGCTGACCTTAGCCGTTACTTAGAGCAACTAAAAACGGCATTAGGCGAAGAGCAATATGCTATTTATCGCCAGTATCAAGCGGCGCGTGATCAGCAAACTTTTCATATTACCTTGGTCAATCCGTATGAATATCAAACGATTAATAAAGCACAATTAAAATTACCAGAGCAATTTCGTGTTGTTTTACATGGTTTAGGCCGCGTTGAAAATGATGAGAAAAAGAGCTACTTTGTGGTTGCCTCTTCTGCGGATGGACAATTTATTCGTCAAAATTTATTGTTAAAAAATAAAGACTTTCATGTCACCTTAGGTTTTTATCCTGACGATATTTATGGGGTCAGTAAAGGCCAAGATACGCTAATCAACCAATAAGTTTCATTACTTAGCATAAGCGATTAAAGTATTTATGTTAAAATAAATTTTTTACGCCATTTTTCAAGCCATTTTTTTAGGCTATATTTTTAGACTGTATTTTAGGAGAAGAGATGAAACTAACCTTGGCACTATGCCTAGCAATAATGACCTTAACCGGTTGTACAACGTCTTCAACGGGTCGTTCACAGTTAATGATGATGTCAGAAAGTGACCTTAATAAAATGGGGAGCGCATCATTTGAAGAAATGAAAAACAAAGAAAAAATTAGCCAGTCGCCTGAAATTAATCGTTATGTGCAATGTGTTGCTAATGCGATCACCAAGAATGTGCCAAAATCTGCTCATAACGGCGCTTGGGAAGTAGTGGTATTTGATTCAGAACAAGTCAATGCTTTTGCACTGCCAGGGGGTAAAATAGGTGTTTATACTGGGATATTAAAAGTTACAGAAAACCAAGACCAATTAGGCGCTATTATTGGTCACGAAGTTGGGCATGTAATCGAACATCATTCTAACGAGCGCTTATCGTCAAATCAGGTTAGCCAAATAGGCCTATCAATTGTCAGTGGGGTACTTGAAAGCCAAAATGTTGAAAGTCGAAATACCGTCATGGCAGGTTTAGGTTTAGGTGTGCAGTATGGGGTGTTAATGCCCTATGGTCGCAGCCATGAAAGTGAAGCGGATATTGTCGGCCAAGACTTAATGGCAACATCAGGTTTTGACCCAAAAGCGAGTATCAAGCTGTGGCAAAATATGGCGAAATTATCAAAAGCTGCGCCACCTGAATTTATGTCGACTCATCCATCAAACGCCACGCGTATTAAACAGTTAACCGCACACTTGCCTATATCAATGCCAATTTTCAAACAAGCAATAGCGCCTAAATGTCTACAACCGGCAATTTAACTTACCCAGTTAACTTAACTGGGTAAGTTAAGTTTCAGTTTCAAACTTAAGCTTGCAACTGAAACTAAGGCCGCTGCGCTAATATTTGTTCATGTTAAGTGACCCTATTAGCGCAGCGGTTTTTTTAGCTTGAGCAAGTCGCTTATTTTTTCGTAATACGCCAAAAAGCGAAACTAGCCACAACAAATAAAATCATTGGGTAGTAGGCATTGGCGACCACTTCTAAAGGGGATATTTTTAAGGTAGCGCCTAGCAATAAAGCTTGAGCACCGTAGGGTAATAAACCTTGGTTTATACAAGCGTAAATATCTAATAAACTGGCTGAATGAGCTGGGCTGAGTTCACCGTCAGTAGCTAAGTCTTTTGCCGTTTCACCGGTTACAATAATAGAGACAGTATTGTTTGCAGTGAAAAAATTACAACAAAAGGCTAAAGCGCCAATACCAATACCAGCAGCACGCTTTTTATTGTTTGGGCTAATTTTATGCGTTAAGCCTTCAATACTCGCTGTTAGAGCACTTAAGCCCCCTTGGCGTTTAATTAATTCACTTAGACCACCAATAAATAACGACAAAATAAAGATATCTTGCATACTGGCAAAGCCTTTATTGATATCACTTACCCAACTCGCCAATTGATAACCGTTGTTGAGCATACCAATGGCCGCGGCTAAGATAATACCGATAATGAGCACCATAAAGACATTCACACCTGACAGCGCTAATACCAAAATAACGATATAAGGCAAGAAACCGATAACATCAAGGTCTTGGCTAACCTCGTGGTTTAAGGCAACGCCATTGGCGGCTAAAATAGCTAAACAAATTAATGCGGCAGGCACAGCAAACTTAAAGTTTACCCGAAACTTATCTTTCATGTGCGCACCTTGGCTGCGGGTCGAGGCTATCGTGGTATCAGAAATTATCGATAAATTATCACCAAAAATAGCCCCAGATATAATACAGCCAGCAATAAGGCTAGCATCGATATCAGCAGACTCAATAAAGCCTAAAGCAATTGGCGCTATGGCAGCAATGGTGCCCATTGACGTTCCCATGGCGGTGGCAAGAAATGCCGCGACTAAGAAAAGCCCAGGGAGTAAAAAGTAATCAGGAAAAAAAGATAACCCTAGTTGCACACTAGCATCAACACTACCCGTTGCTTTAGCCACAGTCGCAAAAGCGCCAGCCAAAAGATAAATAATACACATAGTAATGATATTTTGATGACCAGCCCCAGCTATAAAGTGGCTAATTTGCTCATTTACTGTCTCTCTACCCATATAAATAGCTAATAATATGGCTGGAATAATGGCAATGCTGGCGGGTAGTTGGTAGAAGGCAAAGTCAACGCCTTGTAGTGTTAAAACGATACCCGTACCCAGAAATATTGCCAGAAAAGCGCCAAAAGGTAAGAGGCTTTTTAAACTTTGTTCTGGGTTGTTTTTGGGCAATGACGCTGGCGTAGGTTCAGATGAAATATTATGGCTCATGAATAGGATCTTTTTAGTTATTATTTTATTCAAACTAAACAATAACTGTATTTGGTGGAATGTCTATATTGAATAGCATTATATGGTGTAAATTTCACTTGTCAATCTAGACGTCTAGATGTTCGTTTTATTTTTCAATATCTGCCTTTAGCACAAGGAGACTACTTGTGGGGCTAACACTACTGAGCTCATGCTGAACTTATGTTTATGTTAAGTTCTGCTTGCTTAGTTAAAGCTCAGGAAAAGCTCAGTTAAGAATAGAAAATCATATGAGAAATAGTGAAATCATTCGATGAACATCAGGTGAATTGCTTGGTAGTTTCATAAAAAAATCCCTACTGGTTTTCGCCAGCAGAGATTATCTACTATGGCTGAAGTCTTGATATTATTTTCTCGCTTGATACAAGATGCGAGTTAAATCAAGATCACAACAGCTCATATTTTATTTTGGTAACTCAGATGTTAGTACCCAATAGTAGTTTAATTCCTTCATTTTTTTCGAAAAGTCATCGAATTTCAGTGGTTTAGTAATATAGCCACTAGCACCTAAACGATAACACTCTTTTATTTCTGGCTCCGTTTTTGAGGTACTTATCATCACAACCGGAATACTGCACAGGTCATCATCGGCTTTCATTATTTTTAGCGTTTCAATACCGCCTTGTCTGGGCATTCTAATATCTAAAAAAACAATATCTGGACGGGTAAATTTACTTTTGTCCTCATAAGGTGCTGCGTTTCTTAGATAAGCAATGGCCTGCTCACCGTCTATGACATGTGCTATGGTATTTTTAATATTAAAATCGTTGAAAGCATCTATCATCAGCTCTGCATGATCGATATTGTCTTCCACCATTAATGCCGAAATAGGTTTAAAATCATCCACACTTGTCTCCTTGTTGGTTTGGGTTTTTTAAAGATAAATTAGCCCATTGTTGATACGTTAAATATTAATCTTTTTATGCTTCTTTTTTGAATTTAAGGGTGAATTTACTACCTACGCCTAATACTGAGTCTGCTTCGATACTGCCATCGTGGTGTGCAACGATTCGCTTAACGATACTTAAGCCTAAGCCAGAGCCTGAAAACTTCTTACCATTAGCCAGTCGATTAAACGGCGAGAATATTTTTTGGGCGTGTATTGGATTAAATCCAATGCCATTATCCTGTAAAATAATATCAATATAATTACCATTATCTTGCATCGTTATGTCGATAATTGGTCGGTTATTATTGAACTTTATGCTGTTAGCGATAAGATTTTGGAACAGCAGTTGCAACAACGCAGGGTTGCCTGAAATGGTAGCAAGTTCGTTTGGCATATTAGCTTCGAAATCAATTTGCAGGGCGCTTTTTAGGGAAGCCACTACTTTTTTGACTACCAACTTCAAACAGACCGTTTCAAAGCTCTGGTTTACATAGCCAACCGATAAGTAACTTTGCAAGTCAGAGACTAAGTTTTGTACTTCTGAGGTACTTGTTTCAAGATAATCAAACCATTGTAATTCATCTGTTGTGCAACTGATTCTTTCCATCAAATCTGACTTTAACGCTCTGGATACACCTTTAATACGGTTAATGTGGCCATTGAAATCGTGCGATAAACTGTCACAGAATACTTGCATGTCTTGATTATATCCAGTGGTCTCCTGTTGGTGTCTGAAACGTTCAATAGCATACTGGCATGTTTTGTAGAGTAATTGTGCGGTCAGTTCGTCTTTAGATAGATAGTCTTGCACGCCCTTGTGGAGCAAGTTTTGGGCTATTTCAATGCTGTGTAGTGAGGTCAATGTTACCATAGGCAATGGATGGGTTTGTGAACTTAACCACTCTACTGTTTGTTCTATTGTTGAGTCAGGAAGCTGTAAGTCGCACAAGCAGATATCAAAGTGCTCAGAAAACAACAGTGATTTTCCGGCTGCTAAAGTGTCAGCTCGAACAACTTGAGCCTGTATTGCAGTAATAGACGCAAACGCATCTTCAATAATCTCAAAATGATCGGGGTTATCTTCTATTACTATCACTTTCATATTAGGTGTTATCCGTGGTCATTAATCCAAATACCTTGTACATAATTCAAACACAAAGCATTTACAAATCAGATACAAAATATACACATATAAAGCGGTTTATATATAAAATATACTTAGACATTATCAACTTATATTGATAATGTCTAAACATATCACAACGAAAAATTTGTGTGAAATAGGCATTGAGCGATCTAAAGTACTACCCGTAATGGATCAGAATATATTTTGCGTATTTAGCCAAACCCAGCTTTAATTTTTAAAAAAAGGCTTTCAATACACGCTTAATATGATCTGATTTTTCAAAAGTTTTAAACAGCCTTGTTAATAGGTTTTAAAGCAAATATACATACAGGGATGAGATCAAAAATGAAAATACTAATTGTTGATGATGACGAAATAGATATGGCGATCGTTAAAAGAGCGCTAACCTCGTCTTTGCAAAATAATTATGAAGTGAAATACGCCGACTCTGTTGCCAGCGGTCTTGCGATGATGGATGCCGAATCCTTCGACATTATTTTGCTGGATTATCACATGCCTGAAGTTAATGGCATTGAAATGATTATCGAAATACGTTCCCGCCCCAACTTAGGCAATACTGCCATCATTGTTATCAGTGCAGCGCAAGGCTCATCAATCGCGCTTAATTGCATTGAAGCGGGTGCACAAGACTTTATCCCCAAAAGTGATGTTTCATATATTAAACTCCATCAAGCGATTATTCATTCAACTAAGCGCTTTGAGATGGAACAAAGAATGCATCAAAGCTACCTAGCCGTAAAAAATATGGCGGAAAATGACCAGTTAACTGGCTTGCATAACCGTTACTATTTTGATGAGACACTTAAGTTCATGATTGCCAATAGCAAACGACTGAAGGTCTCAGTGGGCATGTTAGCGCTGGATTTAGACAACTTTAAGTACGTCAATGATACCTTAGGTCATGATGCAGGAGACCAATTATTGGTTGAATGGGTTGCTCGAGCCAAAAAATATCTCCGAGATAACGATGGCTTTGCACGACTCGGTGGTGACGAATTTGCTATCACCTTGGCGAATATACATTCGGTTGAAGAAGTTAACATGATTGGTAATCGCATCTTAAAGTCAGTGCAAAAACCTTTCTACATTGATGGCCATCGCATCAATTGCACGGTAAGTATTGGCGCCGCTTTGTATCCTAATGATGCTGATAGCCGTCATAAATTGGTCAAGTGTGCTGATATCGCGATGTACCGAGCAAAGCAAAACGGTAAAAACTCATTACGCTTTTATCAGTCACACTATCAGGATGAGTTGAACCGTCGCTTCCTAATCCAAAGTGAAATCAGTGACATTCTTAGAGAATCTTCGTTCAGGTTATTCTATCAACCGGTTTTTTCTGCCCATAACGAAAAAATACAAGGTGTCGAAGCGCTGATTAGATGGCCTGATACACCAAAATTTTATACACCCGATGAGTTTATTCCTATTGCAGAGGAAACACGTTTAATTCATGACTTAGGACAGTGGGTTATTAATGCCGCCTTAACTGAATTAGCCTCATGGCAAAAGCGTTTTGATCCTAACTTTACCATGGCAATTAACATTTCAGCGCTGCAATTGCAGGATGCTCAATTGACGCAAAAAATTAAAATTAAAACCGAAGAGCATGGTGTTTTTCCCGAAACCATTGTCTTAGAAATTACTGAAACAGCATTACTAGAAGATGACGAGGTGACGCGAGATACGCTGCATTCGCTTTCATCATTAGGCTTTAAAATTGCCTTGGACGACTTTGGCATGGGATTTTCCTCCATCGCCCATTTGAACAATTTCCCGATTGACATTGTTAAACTGGATAAATCACTACAGAAAAATGAATCGGATGCCAGCACTAAAAAATGTTTGTTGGAAGCGGTCACCCATATGCTGAAATTACTCAATTTTACCGTTGTTGCCGAGGGGATTGAAACAGACAGTCAGTTGGCTTTATGCCATAAGTTGAAAATTGACAAAATACAAGGTTACTTACTGGGTCGGCCTATGCCAGCGGATTTGTTAGAGGCAAAGTTACTTGAACAAAGTTAATCACCCAAGCGGCGCTTTATCATGTGACGCAATATTAAGCATACAAGTCAATACTAAACCGAGTGAACTAAAAAGATGAAATCAGCGGCAATACCCAATAATGAATTGGCTCGTCTAAACGCTTTGGATGAGTATAACATTTTAGATACGCTAGCAGAGCAGGCTTATGATCAGCTAACCGATCTAGCGTCTAGTGTTTGCGGTACACCCATTGCTTTGATTTCTTTAATTGATGAAAAGCGACAATGGTTTAAGTCTCATCACGGGCTTGACGCGCAAGAAACACCGCGCGAGATTGCTTTTTGCGCGCATGCTATTCACCATGATGAATTATTTGAAATACAAGACAGCCGCAAAGACGAGCGTTTTCATGATAACCCCTTAGTGACTGGGCCCACGCAAGTGATTTTTTATGCCGGAGCGCCTCTAGTAACACCTAGTGGCCTGCGATTAGGCACCTTGTGTGTTATCGACAATAAACCATCATCCTTGACCGCACTACAAAAAAAGCAGTTGATCATTATTGCTCAACAAGTGGTTACGCAATTAGAACTGAGAAAAGCGGGGCGAATTCAACATGATCTTTTGGCGCAATCACGGTCATTGGAGCAATCGCTGTTATTAACTAAAAGCTTAGAAGTAAAAAACAAAGAGCTAGAGCAGTTTGTCTATACCGTATCCCATGATTTGAAATCGCCTTTGGTGACCATCAATGGTTTCACCAGTATGTTAGCCAAAGAGTTATCAGCTCATACCACGGAAAAGCAGAAACATCGTTTTGAAAGAATACTTGAAAATTTAACTCATATGGGGGATTTGTTGACTAATTTATTAGAGCTTTCAAGAGTCATGAAAGCTGAAATAAGCAAAGCGCCGATTGATCTCACCACGCTGATTGAGCAAAATTGGCAAAGATTGATAACAGGGTACAAAGAGGTGGAGGTCGAATTGGTGTTAACCAAGCCGCTGCACGCCATCGGGGCTAATCAAACCCTGTTGTCTCAATGCATTGATAATTTGTTAAGTAATGCCATTCGGTACCGAAGTGCTGAGCGCGATTTAACATTAAAAATTCATACCGAAGAGTTGGAAGCTTCAGTCTCTTTGTTTATTAGTGACAATGGCATAGGCATAGCAAAAAGCGATCAAAAACGTGCTTTTAATGTCTTTGAGCAAATTAATCCAGGCCAAGGCACAGGTATTGGTTTGAGTCTAGTTAAGGCCGCCATGGAAAAACATAACGGCTTGGTAAGCCTAGTGTCTGAATTAGGTCAGGGTAGTTGCTTTGAACTGCGTTTCCCTAAAACGTAACCACTATCATTTTACTAATAACAATAACAATCAATTAAATAAGCCATAAAAGGAATGCAGATGAACGAATGGTTGCAACAATTCGCTAACCCCAATTTTATGCCTCACGGACACTGTTACCTTTGGCGACCTGACATATTATGGACCCACGTTACAGCCGATATCACCATTGGTGTTGCGTATTATCTGATCACCCTTATTATCGGTATATTGCTGTATAAACGCAAAGAAAGCGTGCCACACAAAGACATATTTGCCTTATTTATGGCGTTTATTTTCTTTTGTGGTACCACACATTTTGTGGCGATTTATGTCACTTGGTATCCCGCTTATGAATATCAAGGTTGGATAAAAGCCTTGACCGCTTTTACCTCTATTTTAACCGCGATTGTCTTGGCGCCTAAACTACCTCAGCTTATCCGATTACCAGGTGTGGAAGTCAAATATCATAGCGCTATGGCAGAGCTTGAAGTGATAAAACAAAAAAACAAGCAAATGAGCTCAATTTATTCAGTCACACTTGACCGAGAGGATCGGATACTTGAGTTGAAAAAAGAAGTGAATGCGCTAATGAGCGAACTCGATCGAGCAAAGAGCTACGATGTTTAATGAAAAAAAATACCTATGTTAAAGTTTTTTGTGCTGAGCCATTATTGTCAGGAGTATAAATGAATACCAAAAATGCTGTACTGACTACCTTGCTGTTGTTCTTTATCACACTTGAAGTGCTAATTGCCCTAGATTATGAGTCAAAACAAAAAGAGTTAAATCAAAAGCGCGTTGCGATTTATACAGAGATCAATGAACTTAAAAGCCAGATTGGCTTCGTTGGTTTAATCGATAATTTTAAAAACGCTATTTTGCGCGCTGAAGATAGCCTCTATATCGACAAAGCTTCGGAAAATTTACGTGAAGCCACCATTCAATTGTATAAGATTGAGCTGCAAGGTGGGTTAATCCTTGGCGAGCTAAAAATGCCAGCGACTAGAGATATGCTGACAGCTTACCGAGAACGCTTAACTTTGCTGCCTAGTTTACTTGATAAAAATACCAACGTGCGTGAACTTGGTCGTTATTTGAGTTACGACGACGAACCGTCTCATTTGGAAATAGCAGCGATATACCAGAAACTTTCTGCCTTATTTGCAAGCCAATTGTCTGATTTACTCGATCGAAGCTTTAAGTTGGGTTTATTGGTGATGGTTGCCTTGTTACTCACCTTAGTGGCCATAATCCGATTTTTCTTTAAAAAGCAACAAGCAGCCCTCGAGCTAAGTAAGGCGCTCAATGTCAAAATGGAAAGTCACGAAATTGATATGGCACGTTCACAAGCCATTTTATTGAGTGTGATGCAAGATGTGGAAAAAGAAAAACGTCAGGCTACCACACTTAATAAAAAATTAATCAATAAGAACAAGCAGATGGAGCAGTTCATCTACACCGTGTCTCACGATCTTAAATCACCTTTAGTTACCATCGCAGCATTTAGCCAAAAGTTGCAAGCAGAACTTGTTGATACCTTGACAGAAAAGCAAAGCTATCGATTGAACCGTATTATACAAAATGCTGATAACATGGAACTACTATTAGCCGATTTACTCGACTTATCTCGTATAGTACAACAAGCTATTACCACCACTAATGTCAATGTTAACGTCGTGATTGAACAGCAATGTCTTGCTTTAGAAGAAGCGATTGGAGAAGCGAATGCGAGGATCAAGGTTGCTAAAAATTTAGATCCCGTGAGTGCGAATGAGCGCTTACTCTCTGAAGTAATATTAAATTTATTGAGTAACGCACTACGTTACTTAGAGCCTGCCCGCCCTTTAATTATTGAGATATTTACCACAAAAACTTCGTCTGCTACCACCCTTCATATCAAGGACAATGGCATAGGTATTGACCCAAAATATCACCAATTAATTTTTGATCTATTTGAAAGATTATCCACTACAAAAGGCAGTGGGGTTGGCTTGACGATCGTGAAAACAATCATGGATAAGCACAAGGGGCGGGTGTTAATTGAATCTCAACTGGGCGAAGGATGTTGTGTTTCTGTTAAATTTCCCAATGTTGAGCAAAATACAAATACAATAGCTAGCTGAAAATGCTTGATGAGTTTTTGATCACCAAGCAGCAATTAACCGTCTGAATAATAGCTTAAATTTCGATGCTGATTTCAAGTGTTTGGCACAAAAACGCTTTAAATAACTTAAGTAATATCTTGCTGAATATTTACTTTAGCGCCTAGTTTTCTGCTAAATAGAGTATCGCGATCCACCTTAGATTTATACTCGATGAATCCCTTAACTCTTGATTTTCAACATAAAAAACTTTAACACAATATTTTTATTAGATAAAAAATTTAATGCTAGAAAGCCTTTAACTCATGTTGTTAAAGGCTTTCTAGCATTTATTTAAGGTATTATGGCGTTAAGTAATAGTACGTCTTTTTCGACAAATGTTGATCAGCCCTTTAGTTGAGCCATCCATATCTAAAGGTATATCAATATTTGACAGCTTACTAAATATGTCATTCCCGAGCGCTTTGCCTAATTCTACACCCCATTGATCAAATGAGTTTATTTGCCAGATAACGCCTTGAACAAATACTTTATGCTCGTACAGGGCAATTAAGCTACCTAAAGCTTTCGGGGTTAATTTTGGCATTAAGATGGTGTTACTGGGTTTATTGCCTTTCATGACTTTATGAGATGATAAGTAACTTATCTCATCGGTGCTGCATTTTGCTTTGGTCATCGCGGCAATAACTTGTTCTTCAGTTTGACCTTCCATTAACGCTTGGCTTTGTCCCAAACAGTTGGCAATTAACATGTCATGATGATCTGAAATATCAACATGAGGGTTAAGCGGAAGAATAAAGTCGACCGGTATGGGCGTTTTACTTTGATGAATTAACTGATGAAAAGAATGCTGTCCATTGGTTCCTTCACTACCCCAAATAATAGGGCCGGTATCGTAGTTGGTTTCTTTATTATCTAAGTTGACCGATTTACCGTTACTTTCCATATCCAGTTGTTGTATGTATGCCGGTAAACCACGTAAATAGTGGTAGTAGGGCAATAATACTTGCGATTGTGCACCATGGAAATTTCGATACCAAATACCTAATAGTGCCATAATTACCGGCATATTTTCTTCAAATGGTGCTTGTCTAAAATGTTCATCCATTTCAAATGCGCCATGTAAAAACGCTAAGTAGTTATCAAAGCCAATACCGATAGCAAGTGGTAAACCAATGGCTGACCAAATAGAATAGCGTCCACCGACCCAATCCCACATGGGGAAGATATTTTTTTCACTGATACCAAAACTTTTAGCCGCTTCAATATTAGCCGATACACAAGCAAAGTTATGTTGAATATCACTGAATTTAGCTTGTTTTAAAAACCATTCTTTCGCCGTTTCAGTATTTCTTAGAGTTTCTTGGGTGGTTAATGTTTTTGATGAGGTGATCACCAAGGTTGTTGCTGGATCTAAACCCGACAGCACATCATGAATATGACAACCATCCACATTGGCGACATAATGTACATTCAAGTGTTTTTGACGATATGGTTTTAAGGCTTCAGACATAATTTTAGGCCCTAAAAATGAGCCGCCAATACCAATAGCAACAATATCTTTAAAAGCCTTGCCGCTATAACCTTTGGTAACGCCCGATGAAACATCATTCACAAAACCTTTGATTTTTTCTAAGGTGTCATTGACCAAGGGCATAATATTTTCGCCATCAACATAAACCGGCTGATTAGAAAAATTACGCAGGGCGGTATGTAACACTGGGCGATTCTCAGTGGTATTTATTGGCGCGCCAGAAAACATTTTTTCTATTTTTTCATCAACACCGCACTGTTTCGCCAAATCAACAAGCAAGTTCTTTGTTTCTGGTACCAAATGATTCTTGGAGTAATCTAAGGTTAATCCTGATGCGGTTATGGTGAATTTATCAAAGCGTTCAGGGTCAATACGAAATAAAGATTTTAAATGTATTATTTTGCTGTCTAAATAATGAATTTGTAAGTTTTGCCATGCCAGTGAATTAGTTAACATGTGTATTAAGCCTTTCTAATAAAATTTAAGTTTTTTCAAAAAATGGAGTCGAGAGCAAAAAATGATTTTTGCTCTCGACAACAGTGTTATCTATTCAATGTTAGTGCTATTGGCTTTAACAAGCCAAAACGCTAATCTAATTTACTGAGCACTGCTTGATGAGTCGGTGGTTGGCAACCTATTTTTGAGACGTTAATCGCCGCCGCCAAAGAGCCAAATTTTAACGCGTAAGCTAAGTCTTGCTGTTTTGCTGTTGGTGTTAGCGCATTATCACGAAGTAATTGAGCTAGCATCGCTGAAAAGAAAGTATCTCCAGCACCTACGGTATCGCCCATAGGCACAGCTTTAAATACATCTTGTTTAATATTAAGGTTTTCGGTAATAAAGTGCGCACCCTGTTCACCTAAGGTCAGTACCACCATGCCGTTGGTCATCTGCTTAAGCATAGCGCTAGCGAGATGTTCTGGATCACCCGTTAAATCTTGCAATTGTAAGTCTTCATCACTGACTTTTACAATGTCGGCAAAGGTGACAAATTGTGCAATGGCGGCAACATATTTACCGTGGTCAATTTCAACACCTTTACGGACATTGACATCGATACTAATTTTTACGCCTCTAGATTTCAGCTCGGCCATCACCGGAATCAATACCTCAAGCATTTCAGGCACGAGTGCTAAAGAACCGGTATGAAAAAGATCTAAATCTTTTGGCAGCATGTCTAAAAGCTGCTCAGCGCTAATATCTAAGTCAGCAACTGACTTACGATACAAGCTGTAGTCTGGGTTACCTTGTTCATCTTTATACACTAACGCTAACGAGGTTTTTTGCATCGAGCGGTTATTAACCGGGATATTGATACCTTCTTTGACGGCAGACTGGTAAATTTTATCGCCAAATATATCAGTTGAAATAGGTGATAAGTAACTACAGTCAAGTCCCTGTCTAGAAAAGCTTCTTGCTACATTATAGGGAGAACCACCAATAAAAGGACGGTAATCGTCATTTTCTTGCTCGATCATATCAAAAAGCGCTTCACCGAAAACAGCTACTTTAAATGTCATGTTAATTCCTTTCTTTACCTGTTGCGGGTTTGTTAAAACACAACAGGTTAGTTTTAATTGTTAATGTGCTGAAATCGGCATTGTGAGGTGAAACAGGAATATAAATACCGTCGATTTTAATCTATGCTTAATAAGCGTTCAGCTGTGTATTCATTGGTGATTAAGCCATTGATTAATTTAGATCTAAGTGCTCCTAGTATGGCAAATACCTTTTCTTCACCAGCGGCAATAGCATATACCGCCTTGTCAGAGTTTATTTTTAAAGGCGTACTAGCAACCCGTTGGTTAACGGAGCAGTCAATTAAATTACCCTTGATATCTAGAATCCAACTAATTAACTCACCGACAGCACCTTTGGTTTGTAACTCTTTGAGTTCTTTTGGGGTAACAAAACCATCGATATAAAGTGGAGAATTAATAGCTAAATTACCAACGCCAACAAAAGTAACATCAGCTTGTGCGGCTAACTTTAAATTATTAGCGACATAATGTTGCGCGTGCAACTGCTCTTTTTCTTCTTTACTATTGGGTAGTACCGGTAATGGCATAGGGTAATGCTTAGCGTTAATTTGTTCAGCCATACGCATAACAACATCGTATGAAGAGGCTGAACCATCAGAAGCCATATTACCCAATAGCGCCACTATTTGATGTTGTTCACAGTTCAATAAGGAGAGTTCTTCTACACAAGCGCGTAAAACTCGGCCTGTTCCCATGGCTATCACTTTGGGTTCAGATGATTTTAAGTGCATTTCTATTTCCTGAGCACCTGCTTGAGCAAGCCCTAAGGTAGATGACGGTACACCATCGTCACTTGGCACCACAATACAAGATTTTAAGCCAAAGCGATTTCTGAGCTTTACTTGAAGATCCATGCACTTAGCTATTGGATGTTCTAGCCTGACTTTAATCAAGCCTTCGCTAACCGATAACGCCACCATGCGTTGTGCAGATTGACGCGAGACATTAAGCTTTTTGGCGATTTCTTCTTGTGTATTACCGGCAACGTAATATAACCAGCCGGCTTTAGCTGCATCGTCTAGCTTTCTTGTTTCTGCATTAGATCGCTTTAACATGGTTTACCTCTCGATTTTAAATGATGAACTTAGCGAAGGTACCTGTTCAAACAACTGGTTCCAATGTCCTATTGTACTAACACCCTCGAGTATTTGAGTAGCGCTATCTTTATTTTTTAAATGACTAGCCCCAACATATCGGATGACATGCATGTTGGCTGCGAGTGCAGCACGGATACCCGCGTTGGAATCTTCTATCACTAAACAGTTTTTCGGTGCTACGCCCATTTTTTTCGCCGCATGTAAAAATAAATCTGGTGCGGGTTTGCCATTTTTTACTTCAGAGGACGTAAATACCTGGCCGTCAAAATACTGTTCAAGTTTGGTATAATGCAGTGAGTGTTTTACTTTCTCTGGACTGCCACTGGTAGCAACACAACTGTCGACATTAAGTTGAGATAATAGCCACTGCAAATGATCCGTCTGTTGGAGCTCAGCGGCAAAAACCTCTATCAAAGCGGCTCGATAACGCTGGCGAAATTCACTGGTTAAAATAACCGCAAAGTCGGCGAAAACTTTAGCGGTAACATGCTCAAAATTAAACCCTAAGAAGTGAGTAAGAAAATAATCCTCTGACACCACTACACCGATTTCTTCAAGCATATTAAGTAATACGCGCTGGCTTAATATTTCACTATCGACTAAGACTCCGTCGCAATCAAAGATGACTAAATTTATCGAGTTATGCCGAGATAAAGCCATAGATTCAGTCATCTTTGTTTTTCCTATTGTGTGGTTATTTTAAATAAGTCTTTAGAGTAGCAAGAGTACCGATATCCCAAAGCATTTCCAACCAAAAGGTAAAGTTTTTAGTAAAGTTGTCATCATTACTAAGATTACCAAAGATATCATTCATTTGTAAAAATACTGACGGGTCTTCTTTGGCTAAAGTCGCTTGTGTTATTAACCTTGTTGCTTGTGGATCATCAAGCGTAAAGTTACTGTCACCATTACCGCCTTCAAAACAAAGTCGGCACCATAAAGCCACCACAAGCGCGAGGCCTTTACCGTCTTTATTATTTGCTATATTGGCGGCTATTATGGGTAGAATAAACTTAGGTAAGCGGTTTGATGCATCTTGGCAAAGCCTAGGCACAGTATCGCGTATCTCTGGATTAGCAAATCTAGCTTCGATAATGGCAAAATAATCATCAAAACTAACCCCAGGTACCGGTGCAAGTGTTGGGATAATTTCATCACTGACCAGCTTTTTAAGGTATTTACTGATCAAGGGATCGGCCATCACGTCATGCACAAAAGCAATATTTAACAGCGCGGCAGGGTAGGCAATAGCGGCATGACCGCCATTAAGAATGCGCAATTTCATTAATTCAAATGGTGCGACATCGTCAACAAATTCAACGCCTACTTGCTCTAAAGGTGGGCGACCATTGACAAAGTTGTCTTCTAATACCCATTGTCTGAACGGTTCACAAAAAACCGGCGCTTGGTCTTCAATATCAAACAATGTGGTTAAACGTTCACGCTCTTGAGCCGAGGTTGCAGGCGTAATGCAGTCAACCATCGAGTTTGGAAACGTCACATGAGTGTTGATCCACAAGGCTAGTTCTGGGTCAATCGCATTGGCCATTTCATTAACCACACGTTGCACTACACGGCCATTATGTGGAATGTTGTCACAAGACATGACCGTAAAAGGGGCTATTTCTTGTGCTCGGCGAATTTTAAGTGCCGCAATAATTAAACCAAATACGGTTGAAGGTGAGTCGATATTGGCAATATCGGCTTGAATTTCTGGATGAGCCAGGTTAAAAGCACCTGTTTTGTCATCCATAAAGTAACCACCTTCAGTAATGGTTAATGAAACGATGCGAATTTCACTTTCACTGAGCGCAGCAATTAACGTGGCGGCGTCATTTTCAATAAAATCGATCATCGATGCCGTAACTTGAGCGGTCAGGTTATTATCATCTAATTCAACAACCGTTGTTAACCAGTCTTGTTGCTTAAGTTTATCTCGCATCGCCGCATCGTATGACTTAATGCCAGCACCGCGAATAGCCCAATCGTGAGCCGTTCCTGTGTTAAATAATTTGTGCATATACATAGCTTGATGCGCACGATGAAAATTACCGACACCGATATGAATGATGCCTGGCGACAAAGATTCTCTACTATAGTGAGGTTTTTCAACCTTACTTGGCAGTGTATCTAGGGTTTGATTGTTTAGCTTAATTGACATATATAACTGCTCTTAGGTATTCAACCGGCTAAATAGCAACAAGGCTAGCGTGTTGTTGAGGCAAAGTGATACCTGCGGCATCAAAATGTAGCATCTTGTTTTCTACGGCACTTAAATAAATATTGTCGCCATAAACATAAGGGCAATCGCCACCGGCTTTTACGGTAAAGGTGGCTTTACCTTCGACATGCACATGTAAAAAAGTTTCAGAGCCAAGATGTTCGATAACCCCTACTTTTCCAGGCCAGGTACCTGATGTTGTTGATATAGTGATATGCTCAGGTCTTATGCCTAAGCAACAAGTGGCATCGGTAGCCGTTGGCTCAACAGCTATAAAGTTCATTTTTGGTGAGCCAATAAAACCCGCCACAAATTTATTCACTGGCGTGTTGTAAAGCTCAAGTGGACTGCCCACTTGCTCGATGATGCCGGCATTAAATACCGCAATACGATCGGCCATTGTCATGGCTTCTACCTGATCATG
This sequence comes from Colwellia sp. MB3u-4, assembly GCF_014077065.1. NCBI lineage: Bacteria > Pseudomonadati > Pseudomonadota > Gammaproteobacteria > Alteromonadales > Colwelliaceae > Colwellia > Colwellia sp. MB3u-4. The sequence continues at coordinate 68,956 of NZ_JACGVE010000045.1, forward strand.
GGTAACATAAATCATGGTAGTGGCAAGGGTTTTATGCAGCTCAGAAATCTCTAAACGCATATTGACCCGCAAAGACGCATCTAAATTAGATAAGGGCTCATCGAATAAAAAAGCAGAAGGTTGACGCACGATGGCACGACCAATAGCAACACGTTGGCGTTGACCCCCAGATAATTGCCCGGGTTTACGGTCAAGGTAATCAGATAGGTTTAATGTTTTGGTGACACTCGCTATTTTTTTCTCAATCTCTGCTTTGCTAACTTTCGCACGCTTTAAGGGAAAAGCGATATTGTTGCGCACCGACATATGCGGGTACAAAGCATAAGATTGAAACACCATGGCTAAGCCTCTTTTAGCCGGTGGGGTATCAGTCGCATCTTGGCCATCAATTTCTATGTTGCCGCTGGTGGTGTCTTCTAAACCCGCAATCATTCTTAATAAGGTGGATTTGCCACAGCCTGACGGCCCCACAAAGACAATAAACTCACCATCTTTAATGGCTAAATCAATCGGTTTAATGACGCTAACATCACCAAAATCTTTTGTTACTTGTTTTAAATTAATACTGCCCATCTTGAAAATTCCTATTTAACGGCGCCGAAACTTAATCCACGCACTAATTGTTTTTGACTAAACCAACCCAAAATCAGGATCGGCACTATCGCCATCATTGACGCGGCAGACAACTTGGCATAAAACAAACCTTCGGGGCTTGAATAGCTAGCAATAAAGGCGGTTAATGGCGCGGCGTCGGCGGCGGTTAAAATCAGCGTCCAAAAGGCTTCGTTCCACGCTAAAATGACCGTTAACAATAATGTTGATGCTATACCCGGTAACGCGATAGGTAAAAGTACATACCAAATTTCTTCACCAATATTGGCCCCATCCATGCGCGATGCTTCAAGCACTTCACTGGGGATTTCTCTGAAATAGGTGTAGAGCATCCACACCATGATAGGTAAGTTAATTAAGGTCATCACAATCACCAAACCTACTTTAGTATCGAGTAAACCAAAATCACGAAACAACAAGTAAATGGGAATAAGCACACCCACCGGCGGTAACATTTTGGTTGAAAGCATCCACATTAATAAATGTTTAGTGCGTTTCGTTTGTACAAATGCCATGGACCAAGCCGCAGGGATAGCAATGAGTAGCCCTAAAATACTTGAGCCCAGTGAAATCACGATAGAATTCCAAAAGTGGTTAAAGTAAGGCGATCGGGCTAATACCTCTTCATAATTCTCTAGCGTCCAGTCAAACATAAATAAGCTTGGGCTAGCTGAGATAGCTTCCGCTTCTGTTTTAAAGCTAGTGATCAAGGTCCATAATATGGGAAAAAATATTAAGCTACTGATCGTCCAAGCTAAAAAGGTATAAATAATTTTTGATCTATGACTATTTTTTATCGACATTGCTTAATCCTCCAAGTTCTTACCAATTAATCGCATTAAGAAAATAGCAACTATATTGGCGATAATAACCGCAACAATGCCGCCTGCTGAGCCACCACCGACGTCAAATTGTAATAATGATTGGGTGTAAATGAGATAGGTGATATTGGTTGATTCATAGCCTGGACCACCGCTGGTGGTGACTAATATCTCGGCGAAAATTGACAGTAAGAAGATAGTTTCAATTAAAATCACCGCGGTAATGGCGCGCGATAAGTGCGGCAAAACGATGTAATAAAATTTACTGAAGGGACCCGCACCATCTAAATCAGCGGCGTCAAGTTGCTCTCGATCTAACGATTGAATTGACGTCAGTAATATCAGCGCAGCAAACGGTAACCACTGCCACGAGACAATAATAATGATGGACAATAAGGGTATTTGAGCAAAGAAATCAATCGGCGTCATGCCAAGCCAAGTCGCAAAATGTGCAAATAAACCATTCACCGGGTTCATCAGCATATTTTTCCACACTAAGGCAGACACCGTCGGCATAACAAAGAAGGGCGCTAAGACCATAATACGGACGTAGTTACGACCCCAAATAGCTTGATCGAGCAAAATAGCCAAACCAATACCACCGCCCAGGGTGATCAGTAAAACACCCCCCACCAGTAATATTGTATTGAAAAATGAAGCAAAAAATGCCGGATCGGTCAGGAAAAATTCATAGTTTAAAAAACCAATGAAGGCATTATTGCCCGGGGTAAGTAGATTGTAATCTAAAAATGAAAAATACAATGTCATGCATAGCGGTACCAACATCCAAGCCAACAGTAAAACAACTGAAGGAAATAACATTAATCGAGCTAGTGTTCGTGAATTTGACGTCGCCATCACCAGAACCTTTTAAAAGTAAAAATTTGGACAAGCCATTACGACTTGCCCACTAAGAAAAACTAATGTTCTATTTTGGATAACCTGCTTTGCGCATAGTACGGTCTACTAAACGCTGAGAGGCTTTTAACGCTTCCTTCACCGTCATGGTGCCGGTCAGTGCCGCCGCAAATTGTTGTCCAACTGCCGTGCCGATACCTTGAAACTCAGGGATAGCAACAAATTGCACACCCACATAAGGAACAGGTTTAACGGTTGGGTTAACAGGATCAGCCGATTGGATAGAATCTATAGTGATTTGTGCAAAAGGTGCCGCTTTCATGTACTCAGGGTTGTTATATAATGATGCTCTAGTACCTGGTGGTACTTTTGCCCAGCCTTTATTTTTAGCCACAAGCGCAGAGTAGTCTTTAGATGTCGCCCAGCTAATAAACTTTTGAGCCGCTGCAGACTTTTCACTACTTGCCGGAATAGCTAAGGTCCAAGCCCACAACCAGTTTCCGCGTTTGCCTAAACCTTTATCCGGGGCTAAAGCAAAGCCAACCTTGTCTGCTACGGCAGAATCTTTTTCGTTAGTAACAAAGGCTCCGGCAACAGTGGCATCAATCCACATACCACATTTACCCGTTTGGAATAAGGCCAAGTTTTCATTAAAACCATTAGCTGATGCGCCCGGAGGACCAGACTCTGCCATCACATCTACATAGTATTGCAAGGTGTCATGCCATTCTTGAGTGTCAAATTGTGGTTGCCAGTTTTCGTCAAACCAACGGGCACCAAATGAGTTAGACATAGCCGTTATTAGGGCCATATTTTCTCCCCAACCCGCTTTACCACGTAAACAGATACCATAAACACCGGCTTCTTTATCTGTCATGGCTTTAGCTGCTTGACGAATAAAGCCCCAACTTGGCTTTTTAGGCATTTCAAGTCCCGCTTTTGCAATCAAGTCGGTGCGATACATCACCATCGAACTTTCACCATAAAATGGGGCGGCAAAAAGTTTTTCGTCTACGGTTAAGCCACTTCTTATCGCGGGTAATAAATCATCAACATCATAGTTCGCCCCTAGGCTATCAAGTTCAGTTAACCAACCTTGTTTGCCCCAAATTGGCACTTCATATGTGCCTATGGTCATTACGTCGTATTGCCCACCACCGGTGGCCACATCAGTCGTGACACGTTGACGAAGGATATTCTCTTCTAAAGTCACCCACTTTAAGGCGATATCAGGGTTTTGGCGGGTGAAGTCATTGCTGAGTTCTTTCATGGTGATCATGTCACCATTGTTAACTGTGGCAATGGTGATTGTCTCTTTTGCGGCGGCTGCGGCACTCATGGTCATCACGCCACAAGCTAGCATCATTAATTTATTTTTCATCAGGTGTTCCCCATATTCAACGTTAATGTCTCACCAAAGGTGTTAAATGAGACTTTTATTATCATTATCATTGTCATTGTAAGTTATTGTAGTCTATAAGAAAATAAACTTGCCATGCCGCTTGGGCTTAAGCCCAGGTCAACATGGCTAGCGTTAATTAGCCGGCAAAGCCGGCTAATTTCTTAAAACTTAACCGAAATCTCTGAGGTGAAGCCGTCAAAGCCTGTGCCGATTTGGCCACCTGAATTAGCGCCTTCTTCTTGATCAACATATTCAAACTTCAACAATGTTTTGTCGTTAAACCAGTAACCTGCGGCAACTTGAATACGCTCAACCGTGTTGTCAGTTTGTGCGATTAAATCTGAAGTGTTTTCCGCTTCTGAATAACGCGCTGCTAGATAGAATTTGTTCGGTATTATGTAGTGTTGTGCTTCAAAGGTGTAGTACTCAACAGACGAGTCGCCTTTAATGACACTATTTGAGTCGAAAGTTGTACCATTAGCATCGGCAATACCGTCAACACCAAAGTAAGTAATGCCTGCTACGGCGTTACCGGCAGCATCGGCGAAAGTGTAATCATCAGTCGACTTACCTAACATGAAAATTAGGCTAGTTTCTGGTGTAGGTTGATACGCTAGGTTTAACTGAATAATTGACTGTTCAACCCCTGGCATAGCGCCAACATGGGTATCACGCTCACTTGAAGCACCTGCAGAGAAGTTGTAGTTTTCACCATCACCAAAGCGATAGTTAGTTGTTGTAACACCAGCAAGACTGGCTACACCATTTTCAAAGCGTAGTTGGTCGCCTTGGTTGGCTTGGAAATAATTTAAACCCGCTTTAAAACCGCCAGCAAATTCAAGTGTTCCTTGTAGTCGAAAGTTAAAGCCGCGATCTTCTTGGAAGGCTTCACCAAAACTTGACGTAGTGACATGGCCGGCAACATTATAACCGCGGATCATACCGCTATCGCGTGTCTCGCTGTAGCTTAATTGCATCCCATTTTCTGCGGTTGCATAGTCTGTAATACCGTTACCAATAAGTGCATTACCTTGGTTATCAGCGCCATCTTGAAAACCTTTAAATTGGAAAGGGGCTGCGCCTATGTTACCTAAACGAAGTGTTAGGTTAGCGTTATCGCGCGCTGCGCCAGAAAGGCCGAGTAGTTCAAATTCAATACCGGCGAAATCTTGGTGAAAGGCGAAATCTCGGTCGCCGTTATTACCAAAATCATTTGGCTCTTCTGCGATGTCGACATCAGCGACGATATACTCGTTGATGTGAAATTTAAATTGTAAATTAACTCTTAGACGACCAAAGCCTGAAGACTGTTCTTCATCTACTGGACGAAATGCACCCTCTTTCGCTTGAATGGCTTGGTAGTTTTGCAAGGCTAGAAAGTTAACTTCTGCAAGGCCGTCAAGAAATTCGGCAGATTGAACGTACGCCGGTGCTGATGCCGCCATAACAGCTGCTGCGAGTAAGCCAAACTTATGAGTTTTGCGGATTATTGCTTTAGACATGGTAATTCCCCTTTCGTTGTTTGATGAAACTAATGTTTTTTGTATATCTTGTATATTTTTCAACATAGTTAACCTGTTATATTTCGGATGTTATTTGTAAACTTATTAATTTGCTTACATTTACTGCTCTTGTTGGCATAAGGTCCGGTATGAGCATATGCCCAACAGATGTTTATAATCCCACGGTAATTTATTGTCGTCAACCAGTTTGTTTGAAAAATAGGCGAGATTTTAAATATAAATTATATTAAGCTTTTGATTCATTAACTTAGTGTGATTAATTAATTTGTTTTATGCAGTGAAAAGGTTTTTTTGCTGTGTAAATAGCTTGTTTTTGTTCTTTTTAAGGTATTAAAGAGCCATTACTTCAAAGTATTTAATGAGCGTGAATGAAGGCTGATGATGTAAGGATTCTTCTTTAGGCATGATTTTTAGGCATGATTTCTAGGTATGTTTTTCAGTGTGAATAGCGTCGTTTGTTACGAATATAAAGTGGCAGTATGTCAGCGTCTAGCATCATAGAAAAATACATTTATTTCGCAGGTTATTGATAATTTTTATCTTCATATTCGTCAATGCGGATGACTCAATTAGGTTTAAGTCAGCTTATATATGCTTAAGGACACTTTATTTAGACAAAGCTTAGGCAAAGCTTTTATCTTAAAGTAAAAAGGGTAGAGAGCTTAAGCGTGAATTTGCTGTTATGCCTAGCGATACAATATTTACTTAAGAGCATACTATTTACAGGTCATTTTTAGGTGACAAAATTAATTGAAAAACCTGATTGAAAACCTATGTGTCATCATTTAGTTGGATTGAGCATTATTAATGCTAGCGAGTTATATTGGAATAAAGTGTACTTTTGCCACTATTTTCAAGCTTAAGCGTCTGACCATTTTAATTTCGCCATGGTAAACTTGAGCATAATTTATCGTATAGAAGGAAGAGTAATGCATTTTGTTATCGTGGGTTGTGGTGCTGTGGGTGGTTATTTTGGTGGCCGTTTAGCGCAGCATGGTGAAAATGTTACCTTTGTTGCCCGTGGCCAGCAATTTCAACGCATGCAAACCTCGGGCTTAACCATTAAAAGTATTGAAGGCGATGTGCAGCTTGATCAGGTTAATGTGGTTAATGCACAAAGCCTAACGGCAGAAACTTTGCCAACGCCTGCCGATGTTATTTTTCTCTGTGTAAAGTCGTTTCAGTTACCGGCGGCAATTGCCCAAATAAAAGCCCTGATTTTACCTCACACGCGGGTAATACCCTTATTAAACGGTGTTAATGCTGTTGATGTTATGCAAAAGCACGGTATTGCTTTAGAAAATATTTTTGGTGGTTTAGCAAAAATTATTGCTGAGAAAACAGCTGATGGCGTGATAAATCATACCGGTTCAAAGCCTCATATCACCTTAGGCGCTTTTAGTGATGAAGTGTTAGTGGACTCAAGAGTTGAACAACTTGATGAAGTAAAAGCTGATCAAGTTAAGGCAGAAGAAACAGAGCGGCTTAGTGCGATAGCGAAATGTTTTAAATTAGCGGGCATTAGCGTCGGGGTAACCAGTGATATTAAGCTGGCATTATGGCGAAAATTTATACTTGTTGCTGCTTGGGGGGCATTGGCTTCGGCAAGAAAACTGAACTTGGGCGAAATTCGTGCACAAAGCCATATTACATTTTTATTAGAACGTATTGTTAATGAATATGCCGATATTGCGCGCAAAGCAGGGGTAAAGCTTGGCGATAAGCATATAAAGGAGACTTTAAGTTTTTTATCACGCTTACCTGATAGTAGCGAAACATCAATGCAACGAGATTTGGCCGCTGGACAGCATTCAGAGTTTGATGTGTTAATGGCTTATCCTATGACCTTAGTGACCGAATTTAATCTCTCAGTCCCAGTGTTAACTCAGTGTTATCAAAAAATAATGCCAAATTCTCCATAGCGAAATGAGATGGCTAGCGATGAGTTCTCTAGCTGCATTAAAGTTAAAAAATTATAATAAATAACAAATTCACCCGTGCTAGCACTACAGAGAAGGTTAAATTTGTGCTATTGTATCGGCGAATTTTTATCGTATCAATTAAGTGAAGATTAAATAATGTCTGAAAATAAACTTGAATCAATCGAACAACGCGTAAGTTATGGTGTAGGTCGTCAACTAGGTGACCAACTACGTAACAATCCTTTTAAAGATTTTGACGTATCTGCTGTGCAAGCTGGTTTAGCTGATGCAATTGCTAATACTGCAAGCCAAGTATCTGACGAAGCACTTAATGAAGCATTTGGTGTTGTATCACAAAAGATGCAAGAGCTAGAGCAAGCAGAAGCTAAAGAAAAGTCAGCTGAAGGCGAAGCTTTCTTAGCAGAAAATGCAAAACGTGAAGAAGTCACAACAACTGAATCAGGTTTGCAATACGAAGTAATAGCAACAGGTGAAGGCGAAAAGCCAACAGCTGCTAGCACAGTTCGTGTGCATTACCACGGTACATTTAGCAATGGCGATATCTTTGATAGCTCTGTTGATCGTGGCCAACCTGCTGAATTTCCAGTTAACGGCGTTATTGCTGGTTGGACTGAAGCATTACAATTAATGACTGAAGGTACAAAATGGCGTTTATATGTGCCTTACGGTTTAGCTTACGGTGAGCGTGGCTCTCAAGGTGCAATTCCTCCGTATGCTACCTTGGTATTCGACGTTGAGTTATTAGCGATTATTAGCTAAGTAAACTATTTTTTAAAAGCCCTCAAATGAGGGCTTTTTTATAAGTATAATTTATATAAAGTAAATCCAGTTTGAGTTATATATCACTGATGCATAAATCAGCTATCGAACAATTTTTCCAGCGCTACCTAACGGCGTTTCATCAGCAAAACATGTCAGATATGCAACAATGCTATCAGTTGCCTTGTACTTTGCATACGCCCGATAAAGTGGTATTAATTGCTAGTGATAAAGTATTTGAACAAGAATTTTTAGATATATTTACCGTACTAAGTCATGCAGAGATAAAGCGTTTTGTCGCCTTAAAAGCCAGTTTTAGTCAGTTGAGTGAAACCCTGATACTAGCTTGTGTTGATTGGCAGTTTATTGGCCCTCAAGCCGAAGTTTTTACCGATTTTTCAGCATTTTATCATCTAGCTTTGAGCGAAGGGCAATGGCGAATTTTTAATGTAGTGTCACAAGACCTGAGCCAATCAATTGATTTAAAGCACGCTTTTAATATTTTTTATAATAAAGTATAGAACACCCCTTATAACATTACCGAGTAGGAAGACGTTGTCATGAAAGTGAAAGTAGCCATTTTAGGCTGTAGTGGGCGCATGGGCCGAAATTTAATACAAGCGGCAATTGAGCACAAATCAGTTGAACTTGTAGGTGGTAGTGTTCGTGCGGGTTCATCATTTGAAAATTTTGATTTAGGTGAAATCGCTGGTATCGGTGCGATTGGTCAAAAAACCACGACAGACTATAAAGCATTGTTGGCTGCCGATGTGTTAATTGATTTTACCTCGATTGAAGCTACGCTTGAGCATCTTGACTGGTGTCAGCAGCACAACAAAGCCTTGGTCATTGGCACTACAGGTTTTTCTGATCAGCAAGTAGAAACGATCAAAATGGCAGGTAATAACATAGCCGTTATTTTGGCCCCTAATACCAGTGTTGGTGTAAATTTATTATTCAAGTTGCTTGAAGTTACGGCCAAAGCGATTGGCAACCATACTGATATCGAAATTTTTGAAGCACATCATAGATTTAAGAAAGATGCACCATCAGGCACAGCGGTGAAAATGGGCCAAGTTATTGCTGATACCTTAGGCCGAGACCTCAATAAAGTAGCCGTGTATGGCCGAGAAGGTATTACCGCAGAGCGCAGCCGAGAAACTATTGGCTTTGCTACTGTCAGGGCGGGTGATATTGTCGGTGAACATACCGCTTATTTTGCTGATATTGGTGAGCGCATTGAGTTGACTCACAAAGCAAGTTCAAGAATGACTTTTGCTTTAGGCGCAATGCGGGCGGCGTTTTGGTTAAGCGAAGCCCATGCCGGATTTTATGATATGCAAGATGTTTTGGGTTTTAAAGATAACTAAAATCCTACAGTAATTTAGCTAAATATTAGTGGGTTAATTTGTGCTATTTGCGAGTTAACTTTATAGAAAAGTGTTGTTTTTGGGGTCTTTACATCAATAACGTCAAAAACAGAGAGTTTTTACAATTATTACTAGACGAAAGACGCTTACAAGCGTATTATAAGTGGATTTTGTCAAAAATTTACTGTTCATGACGAACTGGTTAATATTTTTGACATTTTTTGTGCGTATCGCTTTTTATCGTTAATGGTTAAATTCTTAGTTATTTTACCATTAATTTTCTTTCTTCTTAACGGAGGTTACATTGACTAAATCTGCCATTTTAGTGCTTGAAGACGGCACTGTATTTAAGGGCACCGCTATCGGTGCAGAAGGGGCTGCTGTAGGTGAAGTAGTATTCAATACTTCAATGACAGGCTACCAAGAAATTTTGACAGATCCCTCTTATGCAGAGCAAATTGTTACCCTTACCTATCCACATATAGGTAACACAGGTACCAATAGCGAAGATGAAGAGTCTGACACTATTTGGGCAAAAGGTTTAGTAATTCGTGACTTACCACTGTTAGCAAGTAATTTTCGCAGTGAACAAAGTTTAGGTGACTACCTAAAAGCGAAAAATATTTTAGGTATTGCCGATATCGACACCCGTAAACTAACGCGCATTCTACGTGAGAAAGGCGCACAAAACGGTTGCATAATCGCGGGTGACTTAGTTGACGCCAGTGCAGAAGAAGCCAAGGCGCTAGCACAAGCACAAAGCTTTCCTGGCCTTAAAGGTATGGACTTAGCCAAAGTTGTTTCTACTACAACAGCTTACCAATGGCATGAAGGGAGTTGGGAACTAGGCAAGGGCCATAGTTCTTTCCAAGATAAGCCTGAAAAACTGCCATTTCATGTCGTTGCTTACGATTTCGGTGCTAAACGTAATATTTTACGTATGTTAGTAGACCGCGGCTGTAAAATAACGGTAGTACCGGCGCAAACTTCTGCTGAAGAAGTATTAGCCATGAAGCCCGATGGTATTTTCTTATCAAATGGCCCTGGTGACCCAGAGCCGTGTGACTATGCTATTACAGCAATCAAAAAATTCTTAACCACAGATATTCCAGTGTTTGGTATTTGTTTAGGCCATCAATTACTGGCGTTAGCCAGCGGTGCTAAAACGGTTAAAATGAAATTTGGCCATCATGGTGGAAATCACCCGGTTAAAGACTTTGCGCGAAATATTGTCATGATCACAGCGCAAAATCATGGTTTTGCTGTTGATGAAAATAGCTTGCCTGAAAACTTGAAAGTAACCCATACCTCATTATTTGATGGTTCAATTCAAGGTATTCATCGTACAGATAAAGCTGCATTTAGTTTTCAAGGTCATCCTGAAGCTAGCCCTGGCCCTGCAGATGCCGCACCATTGTTCGATCATTTTATCGATTTAATCGTTGCTGCTAAAAAAGCGTAGACCCTAGACAAGAGAAGAGAGAATATAAAATGCCAAAACGTACTGACCTAAAAAGTATCTTGATCTTGGGCGCGGGTCCAATTGTAATTGGTCAAGCATGTGAATTTGATTATTCAGGTGCACAAGCCTGTAAAGCACTTCGCGAAGAAGGCTACCGAGTTATTTTAGTTAACTCAAACCCTGCAACCATTATGACTGACCCAGAAATGGCCGATGCCACTTACATCGAACCTATTCATTGGGAAGTTGTTCGCAAAATTATTGAAAAAGAACGTCCTTGTGCGGTTTTACCGACAATGGGTGGTCAAACGGCGTTGAACTGTGCTTTAGAGCTTGAAGCCAAAGGCGTATTGAAAGAATTTAACGTTGAAATGATTGGCGCAACAGCTGATGCGATTGATAAAGCAGAAGATCGCTCTCGTTTTGACAAAGCAATGAAAGCAATTGGCTTAGACACGCCAAATGCTGAAATTGTACATACGATTGAAGAAGCACACGCCGCCAGTAAAATTTTAGGTTTCCCTTGTATCATTCGTCCTTCATTTACCATGGGTGGCACGGGTGGTGGTATTGCATACAATATCGAAGAATTTACTGAAATATGTACGCGTGGCTTAGATCTTTCTCCAACCTCAGAATTATTGATTGATGAATCTTTAATTGGTTGGAAAGAATATGAAATGGAAGTGGTTCGCGACAAAAATGATAACTGTATCATTATTTGTTCGATTGAAAACTTTGACCCTATGGGTATTCACACCGGTGATTCTATTACGGTTGCTCCTGCGCAAACGCTAACCGATAAAGAATACCAAATTATGCGTAATGCCTCGATTGCGGTATTACGTGAAATTGGTGTTGAAACCGGTGGTTCAAACGTACAATTTGGTATTTGTCCTGATACTGGCCGCATGGTTATTATTGAGATGAACCCTCGTGTTTCTCGTTCATCAGCACTTGCTTCAAAAGCAACGGGTTTCCCCATTGCCAAGATTGCTGCCAAATTAGCCGTAGGTTATACACTTGACGAGTTAACTAACGATATTACTGGCGGCGCAACACCAGCGTCATTTGAGCCGACTATCGATTATGTTGTGACTAAGATCCCACGTTTTAACTTTGAAAAATTTGCGGGTTGTGAAGACAGATTAACCACTCAAATGAAATCAGTTGGCGAAGTTATGTCAATTGGTCGTAATCAACAAGAATCACTTCAAAAAGCATTACGTGGCTTAGAAGTGGGCGTAAATGGTTTTGACTCTATGGTTGATGTAACTCAACCGGGTGCTAAAACTAAAATCATGCATGAGCTTCAAGAAGCGGGCGCTGACCGTATTTGGTATATTGCTGACGCGTTTCGTTTAGGCTTAACGGTTGACGACATTTACCGCTTAACCATGATTGACCGTTGGTTCCTCATTCAAATTGAAGATATTGTTTTAGAAGAAGCAAAAGTCGCTGAAGGCGGTTTAAAAGTATTAACAGCCGATTATTTACGTAAATTAAAACGTAAAGGTTTTGCTGATTCTCGTCTTGCTGATTTAATTGGTATTGCTGAAGCTGAAGTGCGTAAGAAACGTCATAAAGCGAATATTTTTCCAGTATACAAACGTGTTGATACTTGTGCGGCTGAATTTAGTTCAGACACCGCTTATATGTATTCAACTTATGATGAAGAATGTGAAGCAAATCCGACAGATAAAGAATCAATCATGATCTTAGGTGGCGGTCCAAACCGTATTGGCCAAGGTATTGAATTTGATTACTGTTGTGTACATGCGGCATTAGCATTACGTGAAGACGGTTATGAAACCATTATGGTGAATTGTAACCCTGAAACGGTTTCAACGGATTACGATACATCAGACCGTTTATATTTTGAATCTATCACTTTTGAAGATGTTTTAGAGATTGTACGTATTGAAAAACCTAAAGGTGTCATCGTGCAATATGGTGGTCAAACACCACTTAAATTAGCCCGTGCTTTAGAAGCGGCTGGCGTACCCATTATTGGTACATCTCCTGATGCCATCGATAGAGCAGAAGATAGAGAGCGTTTTCAACAAGCTGTAGACCGTTTAGGTTTGTTACAACCTGAAAATGCTACGGTAACTTCACTAGAAGAAGCCATGGCTAAAGCTGAATCAATTGGCTTCCCATTAGTTGTTCGTCCATCTTATGTATTAGGTGGTCGTGCAATGGAAATTGTTTATGACCTAGATGATTTACGTCGATACATGACAGAAGCTGTTAGCGTTTCAAATGACTCGCCAGTATTGCTTGATCACTTCCTTGATGATGCGATTGAAGTTGATATTGACCTAGTTTGTGATGGTACCGATGTAGTTATTGGCGGCATTATGCAACATATTGAGCAAGCAGGTGTTCACTCAGGTGATTCTGCATGTTCATTACCGGCATATAGTTTAAGTCAAGAAGTACAAGATGTTATGCGTCAGCAAGTTACTGACTTAGCTTTTGAACTTGGTGTTATTGGTTTAATGAATACACAAATGGCTGTAAAGGATAACGAAGTTTACATCATTGAAGTGAATCCTCGTGCTGCTCGTACCATTCCATTCGTTTCAAAAGCGACAGCAGTGCCTTTAGCGAAAGTTGGTGCGCGTGTTATGGCTGGCACAACATTGAAAGAACAAGGGATCATTAAAGAAATTATTCCTCCATACTTTTCTGTGAAAGAAGTTGTTATTCCGTTTAACAAGTTTCATGGCAGTGATCCTTTAGTAGGACCTGAAATGCGCTCTACGGGCGAAGTAATGGGTGTAGGTAATACGTTTGAAGAAGCGTACGCAAAAGCTTGTTTAGGTGCTGGTGTTTCAGTACCTAAATCGGGCCGAGCGTTAATTTCTGTTCGTAACAGTGATAAAGTACGTGTAGTTGAATTAGCAAAACAGTTGGTTGCTTTAGGATACGACGTAGATGCTACTCATGGCACTGCAGTGATATTAGGTGAAGCTAATATTCCATGTCGCCTGGTGAATAAAGTGCAAGAAGGTCGACCGCATATTCTCGATAGAATCAAAAATGGTGAATATAACTATATTATTAACACCACAGAAGGTCGTAAAGCGATTGAAGATTCTAAAGTTTTGCGTGGTGGTGCTTTACGTTACAAAGTCGCATATACTACAACCTTGAACGCTGCATTTGCCGTCTGCCAATCGCATGCTGCAGATGATCGCAATACCGTAACTTCAATACAAGAGTTACATAAACGCTGCAAATAAACGGCTAAATAATGAATTTGCTCATGGTGTGAAAACATGAATACAGAGCAAATTCATTTTAAACTTTATTTAAGCGAATTATTTTCTAAAGGTGGTTAACCTACTCATAGTAGTTAGGGTAAGCCGCCTTTCTTGCTAGAAAAAGAAGAGTGAAATGACAAAATACCCAATGACACTTCTTGGTGCTGAACAGTTAAAAGAAGAATTAAGAATTTTAAAAACAGAAAGACGCCCACGTATAGTCAAAGATATTGCTACTGCTCGTGAGCATGGTGACTTAAAAGAAAATGCTGAGTACCATGCGGCGAAAGAAGAACAAGGTTTCTGTGAAGGCCGAATTCAAGATATTGAAGGCAGGTTATGTAACGCACAAGTTATTGACGTAACAAAAATCCCTAATACCGGCAAAGTTATTTTTGGCACAACAGTGAAACTGCTTAATCTTGATACTGACGTTGAAGTAACTTACAAAATAGTGGGTGACGATGAAGCGGACTTTAAAACCGGACGTATCTCATTAAACTCGCCAATTGCTCGCGGTTTAATTGGTAAAGTAGTTGATAGTGAAATTGAAATTACTACCCCTGGTGGCGTGGTTGAATATGAAATTATTTCGGTAGATCACCTTTAGCATCTATGGTCATTTAACCTTATTTGACATGAGTTACCTATGTTAAATGAAAGCTATGTTAAATAGTGAAATGGTTAAATTTATTAAATAATAAATATGTTAACTGAAAAGCAAACCCACTTAATAGTAGATAAGTGGGTTTAAGGTGATTAAAACCAGTGACATTAATTTATAATATGTTACTGGTTTTTTTGTGCTAGACAAACATTGTTATGATCGCAACTAATCGCTTTAACATTAGTATAGCCAATGCGTTGCAGCTGCTCAGCAGCCAATGTGGCGCGACCACCAGAAGCGCAATGGAGATAAATTTCCATATCCCCATCAGTGCAATATTGAGCAATGTTCATCTCTAATACACCACGTGGAATGTTTATTGAATTTGTTACTGGCGAGGCAGCCGTCTCAGCAGGCTCTCTAACATCAATAAATGTGGCATTTTTGTGCGTAAATGCTTGTGCGGCGCTAACACAATCAACAGAGTTTTTAGCTTGTGCAACTAACTCAGGTACCGATAAAATCATTCTAAACCTTACATAAATTTATGTGATAGCTATAGTCTATGCTAAGCATAAAACTTTGTATATTAGTTTTTTCTAATGTTTGCTTTTTCTAATGTTTAGTTTGGTGCTTTGTTTCACTAGCAGTAAGCTAGTCATTTATCGATGAGTTTGGTTTTAACAAAATATAAAGTCCAAGACATAAAAAAAGAGCCGAAGCCCTTTTTTACATTACCAAAGCATTTAAATTAATTACATTTTTGGTATACGAATTTTCTTTTCTTCTGTTTGGCGAAAGATAACTAAGGTTTTACCGATCACTTGTACTTGAGTTGAATTAGTTTCACGACCAATAGCTTCAATAATAAGTGCTTTGGTTTCACGATCTTCTGTAGGGATTTTAATCTTAATTAATTCATGGTGGTTTAACGCGTAGTCAATTTCTGCAACTACTGCTTCGGTAAGGCCGTTATTACCTAGTAATACAACGGGTTTAAGGCTATGTGCCAGACCTTTTAAATACTGGATTTGTTTTTTATTTAAGTTCATTAACAATTATCATTACAAGTTAGCTTGAATTTTTGCTATTTTAACTCCATCTAGTGTGTATTACTAATTTTGTTTACGAAGTGTCAGCTTTTTACCGTATTTTTATGGTTTTTTTTTGGTTAATATAGTCATGTCGTTATTTTATTGGCAAATAAGACAAATCGGTATCTTGAAATGCAAGCAAGCTTTAAACAACAAAAATATATAAGTGGATTGAATGAGTAAGAATAAAGTCAGTGTCAGTAGTGCCCGATGGCTAAAAGAGCACTTTGATGATGAATATGTAAAAAAAGCACAAAGATTGGGCCTACGCTCACGTGCTATTTTTAAAATTGAAGAGATAAATAATAAAGATAAATTGATCAAGCCTGGCATGAAGGTGGTTGATTTAGGTGCGGCTCCTGGCGGTTGGTCTGAATACGCCACGAAAGTGGTTGGTGATAACGGGCAAGTTGTTGCATGTGATATTTTAGCAATGGCCCCTATTGCCGGTGTTGATTTCCTGCAAGGTGACTTTCGCGAAGAAGCGGTACTCAATGCTTTATTAACTCGCATTAATGGTAAGAATATCGACGTTGTTATGTCTGATATGGCAGCAAATTTTACTGGTAATGATACTGCAGACGCGGCCCGTAGCATGTATTTAGTGGAACTAGCACTTGATATGTGTAATCAAGTTTTAAAGAAAGACGGCGCTTTTGTAGTGAAAGTGTTTCAAGGAGAGGGCTTTGAGCAATTTATGAAAGATGCTCGAGTCGCATTTAAAACCGTGAGAACTCGCAAGCCTGAATCATCACGTGCTCGTTCACGTGAAGTTTATCTTGTGGCGACTGGCTTTAAATTGTAGTAAATTATAGTATATTGGGTGGAATTATTTCATCGCACCATTTTGAACATTAGCAAGAGGTCATTAAGTTGAGCGATATGGCAAAAAATCTTATTTTATGGTTAGTTATTGCAGTTGTATTGATGTCTGTCTTCCAAAGTTTTACCCCTGGAAGCGGCAAAGAACAACAAGTGGATTACACACAATTTATCCAAGACGTACGTCAAGGTCAAATTAGAGAGGTCGACGTTGATAAAAACGGCGTCATTAATGGTATTAAACGTAGCGGCGAAAATTTCGTTACCGTTATTCCTGGTGGCTATGATCGTGATTTAATCAACGATTTAGTGAAGCAAGGTGTTAATGCATCAGGTGAGTTACCGGAAGAAACTAGTTTCTTAACCACTATTTTTGTTTCTTGGTTCCCCATGATATTGCTTATTGGTGTATGGATTTTCTTCATGCGTCAGATGCAAGGTGGTGGTGGTAAAGGCGCGATGAGTTTCGGTAAATCGAAAGCGCGTTTATTAGGTGAAGACCAAGTTAAAACTACTTTTGCCGATGTTGCGGGTTGTGACGAAGCAAAAGAAGAAGTTGCTGAATTAGTAGATTATCTCAAAGAGCCTTCACGCTTTCAAAAATTAGGTGGTCGCATTCCATCAGGTGTTTTACTGGTTGGACAGCCAGGTACGGGTAAAACCTTGCTAGCTAAGGCTATTGCGGGTGAAGCGAAAGTACCTTTCTTTACTATCTCTGGTTCAGACTTTGTTGAAATGTTTGTTGGTGTTGGTGCTTCTCGTGTTCGTGATATGTTTGAACAAGCGAAGAAAGCTGCGCCTTGTATTATCTTTATCGATGAAATTGATGCTGTAGGTCGCCAACGTGGTGCTGGTATGGGTGGCGGTAATGATGAGCGTGAACAAACACTAAACCAAATGCTAGTTGAAATGGATGGTTTTGAAGGTAATGAAGGCGTTATTGTTATTGCCGCCACTAACCGTCCTGATGTATTAGATCCAGCATTATTACGCCCTGGTCGTTTTGACCGTCAGGTGACTGTTGGTTTACCTGATATTCGTGGTCGTGAACAAATTCTTAAAGTGCATATGCGCAAAGTACCTTTAGGTGATGATGTTAAAGCATCAGTTATTGCTCGTGGTACCCCTGGCTTTTCAGGTGCTGATTTAGCTAACTTAGTTAACGAAGCCGCTTTATTTGCTGCACGTTCAGCACGCCGCGTTGTTGGTATGGCTGAGTTTGAAAAAGCAAAAGATAAAATCATGATGGGCTCTGAGCGCCGTTCTATGGTGATGAGTGAGTCAGAGAAAGAAATGACCGCATATCATGAAGCAGGACACGCCATTGTGGGTCGTTTAGTGCCAGATCATGATCCAGTGTATAAAGTCAGTATTATGCCGCGTGGTCGTGCCCTAGGTGTTACTATGTACTTACCGGAACAAGACCGTTTTAGTCACAGTAAGCAGCATTTAGAAAGTAATATCTCATCTTTATATGGTGGTCGTATTGCAGAAGAACTTATTTACGGTTTTGACAACGTATCAACGGGTGCTTCAAATGACATTGAACGTGCAACACAACTTGCACGTAAAATGGTCACGCAGTGGGGCTTTTCTCAAAAAATGGGTCCTATGCTATTTGCTGAAGAAGAAGGTGAAGTGTTTTTAGGTAGATCATCGTCTAAGTCGTTAAATATGTCTGATGAAACTGCCCGTGCTATTGATGACGAAATTAAAGACTTCATTAATCGTAACTATGAACGTGCGTCAACTATCTTAAAAGAAAATGAAGATATTTTACATGCGATGAAAGATGCCTTAATGGAATATGAAACTATTGATGCATTGCAAGTTGACGATCTAATGAATCGCACTAAAGTTCGTCCACCAGCTGATTTTGGTGCCAATGACTCTGATGGTAAATCAGATAATAATGCCGATTCTAGCAAACCATCAGAAAAAAAAGATGAAGATAAAGAACCATCAGCTGAGCCTACTAACGCCGATGATGCTTCAGATGCTCCTGCTAAATAATTAGCAAGATAGCATTAAGAGCCCCAATGGTTTAAATCATTCGATTTATTAACTATTGGGGCTTTATATTATGTAAAGTTTGATTATTTATTTCCATTGCTATTAATTAACAAAAATCAACAGAGAGAATGCGGTGTTAAATCGTCTTAATTTTTCAAATTCATTAGTAGATTTATCAACACCACAGGTAATGGGTATTCTTAATGTTACGCCTGATTCCTTTTCAGATGGTGGCAAATATACGCAATTCGATTATGCGCTTGAGCAAGCTGAGCAGATGATTGCTGATGGCGCTACCATTATTGATATTGGCGGCGAGTCAACACGGCCTGGCGCTAAAGCGGTTAGCGAACACGATGAATTAGCACGGGTTATTCCGGTATTAAAGGCAATTAAACAACGATTTAATATTGTAGTCTCTATTGATACCAGTAAAGCCTCAGTGATGAGTGCTGCGATAGACGCGGGCGCTGATATGATCAATGACGTGCGTGCATTGCAAAACGATGGCTGTTTAGCCGCTATTGCCAACAGTAATATTCCGGTTTGTTTAATGCATATGCAAGGCATACCTAAAAACATGCAAAATAGCCCAAGCTATGACGATGTTATTAATGATATTATAGTGTTTTTTCAACAACGTATTGACACTTGCATAAGCGCGGGCATCGCCCGAGAGCGGCTCATATTAGACCCAGGTTTTGGCTTTGGGAAAACCCTAGAGCAAAACTTTTATTTGCTGGCCAATTTGTCTAAATTTAATCAATTAGGTTTACCTTTACTTGCCGGCTTGTCGCGTAAGTCTATGATTGGAAATTTGTTAAACCGAGAGGTTGAACAACGTCTTGCGGGCAGTTTAGCTACTGCAATTATTGCAGCCCAGCAAGGAGCCCATATTATTCGCGTTCACGATGTTCAAGAAACGGTGGACGCATTAAAAGTATTAAAAGCGGTAACTGATCAGCAATAAACGGTTACGTTAAACAGTGATGTATTAAAAAGGCTAATGCTAAAGCGATTAGCACAAGGGAGAAAGTAATGTCAGAAAGAAGATATTTTGGTACCGATGGAATTCGTGGCTTAGTCGGTCAATACCCAATTACCCCAAAATTTGTGATGAAATTAGGTTATGCCGCCGGTCGTGTTTTGGCTGCACAAGGCACTAAAAAGGTCTTAATTGGCAAAGATACTCGTATTTCAGGCTACATGCTGGAATCTGCATTAGAAGCGGGCCTTTCTGCCGCAGGTATTGATGTAGGTCTATTAGGGCCAATGCCAACACCCGCTATTGCTTATTTAACAAAAACTTTTCGTGCTGAAGCCGGTATTGTGATTAGTGCTTCGCATAATCCATATTACGATAATGGTATTAAGTTTTTTTGTCAAAACGGACAAAAGCTACCTGATGATGTTGAATTAGCCATTGAAGCTGAATTAGACAAAGACATGGGCTGTGTTGAATCAGCGCATTTAGGCAAAGTTACGCGTATTGCTGATGCGGCAGGTCGCTATATCGAATTCTGTAAGAGTAACTTTCCAAGTCACTACTCATTAAAAGGCATGAAGATTGTAGTCGATTGCGCGCATGGCGCAACATACCATATTGCCCCTAGTGTTTTTCGCGAGTTAGGCGCCGAAGTGATTGAAATAGGTACCTCACCTAATGGCACCAATATTAATCATGAATGTGGAGCCACATCGATGGCAGCCATCAGTGCTGCGGTTATTGAGCACCAAGCTGACTTAGGTATTGCACTCGATGGTGATGGTGACCGCTTAATGATGGTTGATCACACAGGTTATGTGATGGATGGTGATGAAAGTGTTTATGTTATCGCTTGTAACGACTTAAAAAATGGCAAAATTGACGGTGGTGTTGTTGGTACTTTGATGAGCAATATGGGCTTAGAGCTTGCCCTTGCTGATTTGGATGTGCCATTTGCCCGCAGTAAGGTGGGTGACCGCTATGTCATGGAAATGCTAAAGCAAAAGGGCTGGAAATTAGGCGCAGAAAACTCAGGACATGTCATTAACTTAAATCATACCTCAACAGGTGATGGTATTATTGCTGCATTGAATGTATTAACGGCTGTGTGTAATACCGGTAAAACATTATTTGAATTACGCCAAGGCATGAAAAAATTACCACAAATTTTAGTCAATGTAAGGTTTTCAGGTAACAGCGATCCTTTAATTGATCGTGATGTTGTTGCCGCGGTGAATAAAGTTAATGAAATATTAACGGGTCGCGGTCGTGTGCTATTAAGAAAATCAGGTACTGAACCCTTAATTCGTGTGATGGTTGAAGGCCCTGAACATCATGAAGTTACTGGCTTAGCACATGAAATTGCCGAGGCTGTAAAACAAGCTTTTTAGTCAAGAATGTTAGTTGATTTTAACGGTCGAGTGAATAATGAGCAATTAAACATGATATTGCTTGAATTACTTGTATCTTGCCGGCAGGTTAGTTAATATCTCGCCGCTTTGATTTAGGAATGAAAAATGAATAGACGTGCAATAGTTGCAGCAAACTGGAAAATGAATGGCAGTTTGGCATTAGTCAACTCAATGGCTTCAGAGTTAAGTAAGGTTACGTTAAATAAAAATGTTGAAGTTGTCGTTTGTCCTAGCTTTCCATATTTAGCGGCATTTAGTTTGGCAAGTTCGAAGGCGAACTTAGCAAGCACGTTTAGTTTAGGTGCGCAAAACCTAAGTGAACATGCTAAAGGCGCTTTTACAGGTGAAGTATCAACATCAATGTTACAAGAAGTTGGTGTTAACTACGTTATTGTTGGACATTCTGAACGTCGTAGTATTTATAAAGAATCAAGTTCATTGGTTGCAGAAAAAGTTCAGGCGGCATTAGCTGCTGGCCTTAAACCTATTTTGTGTGTAGGTGAAAGTGAAGAAGAACGTGTAGCTGAACAAACCGAACTCGTTTTAGCCGCGCAATTACAGCCGGTTATTGATGAAATTGGTATTGAGAAATTTGTAGATGTTGTTATTGCGTACGAGCCTGTTTGGGCAATAGGTACTGGAAAAACAGCATCGCCAGAAATGGCACAAACAACCCATCAGTTTATACGCGAATTTATCGCAAAAATTGATGAAAACGTCGCAGTTAAAGTGCCATTGTTGTATGGTGGCAGTGTCAATGCGACAAACTGTGAAGAATTATTTGCACAAGCTGATATCGATGGTGGATTAATCGGCGGTGCTAGTTTAAAAGCCGAGGAATTTAAAATAATTTGCTCGGCAGCAAAGGGAAAATAAAATGTTGTATCAAGTGTTAATTGTAGTGTATTTGATCGTTGCGTTGTGTTTAATTGGCTTAGTGCTGATGCAACAAGGTAAGGGCGCAGATATGGGCGCATCATTTGGCGCTGGTTCATCAGCCACTATTTTTGGTTCAAGCGGTTCTGGTAACTTCTTAACAAAAGCGACAACTTACTTAGCGATAGCATTTTTTGCCATCAGCTTAGTTTTAGGTAACTTAACCGCTAACCGTGTTAATGCAACTGACGAGTGGAATAATATTGAAACTCCTGCTGGGCAAATAGCTCCAGCGACAGATGCTATACCTACTGAAAGCGTTGAGCCTAAAGCTGAAAACGCTGACGTACCTGGTAGTGACGCTGCTGTAAAAAAAACTAGCGACGTACCAAACTAGTTTTAAAATATTTGCAGATTTGGCGGAATTGGTAGACGCGCCACACTGAGGGGTTGTAGCCTCAAAAAGTTAACTTGTTAATTAACCTCATTATTAGCAAGCTAGCAAGTTAACTTAGTAAAACAGATAGTATAGTTTAGTATTGCGCGGTTGTGGCGGAATTGGTAGACGCGCCAGCTTGAGGGGCTGGTGATTTAGGTCGTGGGGGTTCAAGTCCCCCCAACCGCACCACTAAACTTATACAAATAGATATTTAAAGGCTGATTCGTAATGAATCGGCCTTTTTTCGTTTGGTTGCTAATTGGTATTTATTTGGTTACTAATTATTCCTGGCGGGTTAGCAATCTCGGCAGATACTTCCCTGACATAGATCTTATATTTGTCTTTATCTTAGATAAAATTTATATTTTTAATCTGATATGCCACTTAATTAGTCGGCTTTCAAATAACCATCAAACCATCAAACCATCAAACCATCAAACCATCAAATCAATGCACTTAAACTAAATGATGCATATTGTCATCAATGTTCGGGAAAGTGTCTAATAATCGCTGTTTAGAGTGTTCTGATGGGAAAGAACTACCTTAGCTATTGGTATTATTACGAATACTAACTTTGTGCGTAGTGCTGACATTACAGCTAAAAATCTTGCCATATATTTTCTAATGAATTAACTACTAGCGTAAACGATGTAATGCCCTTTTATATGGAAGCCAGTATGATTTTTTGAGGTGTGTTACTAAGACGTATTAATAACACACCACTTATTATAATAAACACTAAATAAAGCCACTTAACCATATGAACTTAATGTATTTTATTTGTCTTTGTTCAGATTGTATTACTGAGAGGTCTTAGTAACACGCCCTAATATATATGTGATTTAGCATTACTAGTTTCTAATGCATTGAAAGTATGCGATATTAATGTTAATTTAATGTTATTTGTGGTGCGTGTGTTACTAAGGTGCGTGTGTTACTAAGGCGTATACATAATAAGCTGTTAGCTTTTCGACGGAGATCGGATTGACCTATCGTACTATTGCAATAAAATCTCTTGAAAGAGCAAAGTTAGAGCTCAATAATACTGATGAACATCGTATAAAGTATGCGGCGTTAGAATTGAGAATGACTCTGGAATCAATTATTTTTGATCGAGCTAAGTTATATAAAGAAGAATTGTCGGAGCTGGAATTCAATCAGTGGCAACCTAAGAACTTACTTCAAACACTTCTTGATATTGACCCGATTGCTGATAAATCGGAAGGTTTCAGAATGGGAGAACAAGAAACCATTGGTAAACCCGCAAAGCTCATAACTGATTTAGGGGTAGACCGTCGCTTAACACTTAAAGAAGTTAAAAATTACTACAATAAGCTAGGTAATTTCCTACATACAAATACACTTGAGCAGATTCAAGCTAATAAATATGCTCCTCCTGCTAAAATGAAATTAAGGTGTACCGAATTAATTTCTATTTTAGACGAGGTATTAAACTCTCCAATCTATAATACTAGAATGAAACACACGACAAGAACTCAATGTGTTAAATGCGATAAAAAAATTGTTAGGGCTATTCCTGATGATTTCTTTAATTTAGAAG
Organism: Colwellia sp. MB3u-4; assembly: GCF_014077065.1. NCBI lineage: Bacteria > Pseudomonadati > Pseudomonadota > Gammaproteobacteria > Alteromonadales > Colwelliaceae > Colwellia > Colwellia sp. MB3u-4. The sequence continues at coordinate 92,784 of NZ_JACGVE010000045.1, forward strand.
TGAAATGCCCAAATTGTGATGCTGAATACTTAATTACAAATGGGAACAATGGCTTTGTTACATGGACACCTCAACGTAAAGATGTTCCATGTGCAAGTAATGAATGTTCTACTATTTCCAAGTTCTTTAACGTAGAACTTGTTACAGGAACTGAATGGCATTGTAGTGGTTGCGGTAAAAGAAATAGACTTTCGCTAGGGGTTATATTGGCGGAAAATCAAAGCTAACAAGCCATTCAAGCTGGACTTTTAACAGTTGGTTAGGTTCCGCTCCAATTAAAAGCCTCTTAATGGGGCTACATGGACTCCCCTTTGTCAAGCAATAGCATTCTCTGACAACAAGAAGATCTGACAGCAGCTCTACATTCGGCGTTTATTAGCTTTGTTACGCTATCGCCCTGATGATTTGCGCTTGAGCAATGCCTCATTCGTTAAACAGTGTTGTGAACACTTCCCGATTAAACAGGCTTTCTTGCTCTCGGTCTGACCGTGTTATCGTCAATTGCTAATGCACAGACTCGGTGGGGTTAACCGTTTAATTAACCACTTTCTTACATAAAACTATTTCACATAATCTACCTGATACTCTTTATTTGAGTGTAATAACGCCCAAATTAATCGCGCATTTTTCGCTGCTAATGCAACGGTTGCTCGTTTAAAACCTCGTCGTTCAACAAGGTCTTTTACCCACAAGCTGGTGCGGTCAGTTTTGTTTTTACAGTTCGCAATAACGGCTCTTGCGCCATGAATAAGCGAGGTACGAATATGCTTTTCACCTCGTTTGCTAATTCTGCCTAAATGGACTTTGCCGCCGGTACTGTATTGTCTGGGCACTAAGCCTATCCACGCCGCAAATGAGCGACTGGTTTCGAAATGCTTGGCGTCATTGACGGTAGCAACAACTGCTGTAGCGGTTATTTCACCTATACCTGGAATACTCATTAAACGTTTTGCGTCTTTCATTTGATTCGCTAATGCATATAACTTTCTATCGTATTTCAGGATTTCTTCGTTTAAGCCTTTAATGCTTTGCCATAAATCATCGAGTAATTCACGGGCGAGAAACGGTAAGTTATTGTCACCATCTTCTAAGATATCAGCAATGGCACGTTGTGCAGGGTAGCGTCCTTTAGGCATGATGATGCCAAACTCAGCTAACAGGCCTCGCAAACGATTAATCCGCGCAGTTCTGTCTTTAATTGCGCTCTGGCGAATTCGGTGCAAACATAATACGGCTTGTTGCTCTTCACTTTTGATACTGACAAAACGTGTTTTAGGTCGCGTGGCTGCTTCACAAATAGCTTCAGCATCGTTAGCATCATTCTTTTCGTTTTGTCGATACGGGATAACAAATTTAGACGCCATAATGCGCACATCATGACCCAGTTTGGTAAATTCCCGTGCCCAGTAATGTGCGCCTGAGCATGCTTCCATGCCAATAATACAAGGTGGCAGTTTAGTTATTTCTGCTAACAGCTTGTTTCGTTTGATAGTTTTACGTAATTTACACTTGTCATGTTCATCAATACCGTGAATACTAAAAACAAGTTTGGCTAAATCGATACCAACAGCTTTAATTAAAGTCATATGGACTCTCCTTTAATTGAATGTTTTAACACCTTTCAATATGGCACATAGATGCCGTTTGGTAAGGGGAGTCCATATCATTCGTTGAGGCTGTAGAATAACTAATTCAGCTAAAATCACTGAATTTTTGTGTTCCTGTATCGCGCTGTAGACGATTTACTCGATATAGGTAATGCATTTGGTACCCCGAGTTTAGGGGGAATTCATAATAAACGAGTTATTCTACAAGCTCGTTAGCTACCCAGTAATGAACATGGACGTATTATGAAAGTTTTATTTCTCTTATTTATTATTTTCTTTTCTACATACAGCAATGCTGTAGTTAAGAGACATGATGTTCCTCCTGAAAAATATGTCCTTAAAAAAGTGCCTGAATATCTAATTGATATGCCTCACGAAGGCCATGGTGTATTAATAAATTCACAATGGGTAGTGACAGTAGCGCACACTATTTTTTATGATTATGTTGGTAAAGATCTAATAGTTGGTTCAAAAGCTTATGAAATTGAAAGCGTTCATATACATCCTGATTATGCGGAACCTAATAAAAGTTTACTTAAAGGCGATTTAGCACCTTTAATGAGCTTTTTTAAATCTAGAAGTGATATTGCGCTAATCAAACTATCATCAAAGGTTAGTGGTGTTAATCCTATCAATATATACAATGGCAAAAGTGAAAAAGGTAAAACAATAACTGTTTATGGTAAGGGAGCTACTGGAAGCGGGTTAACTGGTGAAAATGTTAATACAAAATCACTCCGTGTAATAAACCATTTTCAAAATGTTGTAGAAAATGCAGAAGGTAATTGGTTAGCATTTAAATTCGATGAACCGGCAAATGCCTTACCACTTGAAGGTATGCACGGCTCAGGAGATAGCGGAGGAGCTTCTGTCGCATTTGTAGAAGGAGTTCCTTTCCTAGTAGGTTTATCAAGTTGGCAATTGGGACATGGCGATATATCTACTTTTAAAGGTGGTCTGTATGGGACTACTGCTTATCAAGTAAGAGTGTCAAATTATCACAACTGGATATTGAGTGTATTGGGTAGCTAAGAATTTAAAGCGGGACTGCTAACAGTTTGCTCGGTTTCGCTTCGCTACACATCTTAGCAAACAATTATCAGCCCCTTAAATGGGCGTTGGTAGTTAACAGGACACCCATGGTAACGAGCAGCCCAAAAAAATAGTTTTGTGATTTATTACGATGAGTGTCTTTGTCATTTGTATTTGTAATTTTACAGCTTGGATAGCGCGCGATATATGGTTGGCAAGCAAAACAAACAGGTCAGTTAGTTTGGATTCACCTATCAACAGTTCTAATCTTGGATTTCAGCGGCATTTCTGCTACCGGTAAAATGGCCACCGGTTGGGCTGCGATCAACTTTCGATAGTGGACAGCGGCTGGTCCAGATTACGCCATTGTTCAATGCCGCCTACTATTATTAATGAGCTGGTGACCGCAGTATTCTCATTCATGCTCATCCATGCCCAGGAAGAAGGTCAGTGCCGGCGCCGTTAATATTGAGCCACCCATCCCCAACAAACCCAAACTTAAACCTATGATCACGGCGCTTAACAGCAACATTACTAACATTAAGTTGTAGATACCTTGATTTATATCATACATTACGAATATATGATATAAAGGGTAGTTTAATCAAGGAGTTAATTATGGCGGTTCAGGTTAATGTTTTTTTTCACCAGGACACCGGCACATTAAGTTACCTGGTAGTCGACAGTCAGGCGCAACATGCGGTAATCATCGACAGCGTGTTGGATTTTGATATCGGCTCAGGGGAGGTTAAAGCAGAGTTTGCCAATCGGCAGTTGGCATATATTGCTGATAACAACCTTAAACTAGTGTGGATCCTGGATACTCATGCCCACGCAGATCATCTCAGTGCGGCCAATTACTTACGCACGAAAACTGGGGCCAAGACCGTAATAGGCCAAGGGATCACCGAGGTTCGATCACGCTTTTCCAAGACCTTTAATCGAGCCACTAGTGGGCCTGGCGAACAGCCTGATTTTGATTGCTTGTTAGCAGAGGGGCAACAACTGACGTTTGGTTCGGCTGCTTTGTCTGGCATCAGTACCCCAGGTCATACTAGTGATAGCCTCAGTTATCTGATTGAAGACAATGTATTTGTTGGCGATACCCTGTTTATGCCAGATGCAGGTACAGCCCGTTGTGATTTTCCTGGCGGTGATGCAGATATTTTATGGGATAGCATTGCTCGCCTGCATGAGTTGCCGGATGATTATAAGATTTGGGTATGTCACGACTATCAGCCGGATGGGCGTGAACTGCGCTATCAAACTACGGTAAAAGAAAGTCGTGAATCCAACATATATGTGGGTAGTCACAGGCAAAAAACCGAGTATGTCGCATTACGTAAAAAGCGTGACGCAACACTCGGCGCGCCCAAACTGTTGTATCCGTCTTTACAAGTTAATTTGTGGGGCGCATCTTTGCCTGAATGTGAAAGTAATGGTGTTCGATATATCAAGATCCCCTTAACCGATAGAGTAACAAGCTAAAAAGGAAATAAAACTGATGGAAAATATTTATCTACAGGCCTTGATGGGCGGGGGCCTCATAGGTGTCGCGTCTTTGCTTCTGATGTTATTTAACGGCCGTGTCGCAGGGGTATCTGGGATTACCCACGGCGCGATCACCTCATTGGCGCCCGCGAATTGGTGGCGCTGGTTGTTTTTAGTAGGATTAATTATCGCGCCGTTAATTACCGCCCTGTTTGGTTATGGCTTACCCACTAGCATGCCAGTTGGCTTACCGCAATTGGCTATCGGCGGATTAATCGTTGGCGTTGGCACCCATTACGGCTCAGGGTGTACCAGTGGGCATGGGATATGCGGTATTGGCCGCTTATCTAAACGCTCGTTGGTCGCCACATTAACCTTTATGCTCAGCGCTATCGTTACTGTCGCTTTTGTCAATCACGTCATTGGATAACTGTCATGAAACATAATTTAACTGCCTTGATTGCGGGCCTGCTATTTGGAGCGGGTTTAACCATTTCAACTATGGTCGACCCAGCCAGAGTTCTGGGTTTTTTAGACATATTGGGCGTTTGGGATCCCACTTTAGCCTTTGTCATGTTAGGTGGTATAGCGGTCTACTTACCCGGTTACCATTTTCTAATCAAGCCTCGTCAAAGTACTTTATTAGCAGGCGATTTTCATGTACCGCAAAAAAAAGGGGTAGATAAACCCTTGATTATTGGCTCAACTTTATTTGGAATTGGCTGGGGATTAAGCGGCATTTGCCCAGGGCCAGGATTAGCCAATCTTTCCGGCGGTTTGCCCGCTATTTGGGTCTTTGTGTTGTGCATGCTGCTTGGTATGTTAGTGGCATCCAAGTTAAAATAAGCACTATCAATGGAAATCAACGACATGTATGCCAACGCTGGAAAGGCCGCCGTATGGTTAAAAGCCATGGCGAATCAGCATAGGTTGATGATTTTGTGTTTGTTAAATGACGGGGAACGCTGGGTCTTAGAGTTAAACAAACAGATAGCGATCCCACAATCTAGCTTGTCACAACATCTCAGCCAGTTTTGCTGGAAAAAGTTAGTGGCCACCAGACGTGACGCGCAAACTATCTATTACTCGTTGGCCAGCGCAGTAGTGCAAGCGATCATTGCCACCCTCTATCAAGTGTATTGTGCGCCAAAGCAAACAGCATAGAAAAAGGGGACTGACAGAGAGGAAACGTTTTCAACAGAAGTTTAGCCGTTACTCAGAGCATGGAATAGAGCATGGAAATTTTAGCTGCAGGTTTGGAAAGGTTAGGGAATGTAGCTAAAGAGTACGTCATCGTACTTTATTCTAGCCATAAACAAGAGCGGTTTAAGGTAAATGTTGTCTAGGATTTATAGCCTCGAACGTCCTTGTGAAGCTATAGTAAAATCCTTTGCCCTACGATTACCATATGTGCTAAAAGTAGGGCAGAGGTCAGCGTTGCGTTGCTGATTTTTTTGTCAATAATACCTTAAGATGACGGTGGCTCCGTCAAGGACTTCGCTTTGAATGTTAGTATCCAAAACGAAACTGCCCCTTAATCGCTAATCTTCTTCATCTAAGGTCATCAGTGACGTATTACCACCAGTAGCTGTGGTATTAATACTGATCGCTTTTTCTGTTAATAATCGTTGCATTAAATTATCAAAATATTTTGAACTGATCACAGGTAAAATTGCACCTTGACGTTCTGCCAATTTTTCACTGATATAATGTTTACGGTCGCAATGACTATCAACAACAACACCTGATAATCCAGGCTGTGCCAGCAAGGTTGTTAAATGGCATAAACGGGCAATTTGAAAAATATTCTCATCTTCGCCTGTGGCAATAAGTTCATCTCTAAAAGCTATTGCTTGATCATAAAACAAGTCAGAAACAACCGAGATCACGGTATTACCGGTTGCCAAAGCGGTTACGACAGAAAGTAACCAAAAGTGAAAACTAACATTTTCGTCAGCAAAACAGATGATGTTGCCACGATTTTCTAAATATAGCATATTAGACTCACCCGTCGGACCCGGTAAAACGCTTGGCTCCTTCAAGTGTTTTTCAATATCAATTAATTGTGAGCGCGCCGCTTCTAAAGTATGCGTTAAATCGTCTGCTAAATTATCAATGATATCGATATGAGCTATTTTTTCTAATACTTCGCTAACACAAGATATACGGGTATTTAACTCGCTCAAGCGCCAGATTTTTTCTGCTGTACTCGCTCTGTCCATAAATAATACGGCTTGTGCATCGGTATCGCTGTTTGAGGCTTGTGCTTGCTGTGGTATTAAATTAAGTTTCTTGGCATCGGGCGTTGTTATTTCTTTAACTAAACGCGTTAAATAATATGGGCCACCTGCTTTTGGCCCTGTACCTGAAAGACCACGACCACCAAAAGGTTGCACACCGACAATAGCGCCAATCATATTGCGATTTATATACACGTTACCTGCTCGTGATAGCTTCGCCAAATTTATCGCTCGCTGTTCAATGCGGGTATGTATACCCATAGTTAAGCCAAAACCTGTGCCGTTAATATCATCAACGGCTTTTTCTATTTCATCGCCTTTAAAGCGAACAATATGTACACAAGGACCAAATACTTCCTGCTTCAGCACGCTAATATTCTCTATTTCATAAAGTCGTGGCGCAAAAAAGAAATGTTCGTTATCTGCTATTTCATTTGTTATCTCATCAGCAATATCGCATTGGTATAATAGTTGACCATGGGTTTTCATATAGTCACTGTGAGCGTTGAGTGAATCTAGCGCTTTTTGATCAATAACAGGACCTACGTCAGTACGCAGTTTTTCTGGGTTACCCACATGCAATTCTGCTAATGCGCCTTTAAGCATGGTAATAACATCATCAGCAATATCTTCTTGTAAAAATAATACTCGAAGTGCAGAACAACGTTGACCTGCAGATTGAAATCCTGAAGAAATAACATCATCAATGACTTGTTCAGGTAGGGCGGTAGAGTCAACTAACATACAGTTTTGACCACCCGTTTCAGCAATAAAGGGCACTTGATCCCCGCCTCTCTCAGCCAATGTTTGCGAAATCATAGTTGCTGTTTTACTAGAACCGGTAAAAATAACCGCTTGTATACCTGCATTAGGAATAATAACGCTACCCACATCACTACCCTTTGCAATAACGGCTTGTACAACGCCATGGGGTAATCCAACAGAGGTCATTAATTCAATAGCGCGCAATGCAATTAAACTTGTTTGCTGGGCTGGTTTAGCTAACACAGTATTACCCGTAGCAATGGCAGCAGTTACTTGCCCTATAAATATAGCTAACGGGAAGTTCCAAGGGCTGATACATAACACCACACCACGGGCTTCTGAACGATCATCTTCTGCAAGTTCAATCGCTTGTTGTGCATAATAGCGACAAAAATCAACTGCTTCTTTGACTTCATCAATACCATCTTGTGCCGTTTTCCCTGCTTCTTTGATGCATAAGGCAATTAACTCGTCGATATGATGTTCAAGAACATCAGCAACACGGCATAATAAGGCCGCGCGTTCAGATACAGGCGTTTGTGACCATGAAGCAAATGCGTTTTGAGCGGTTTCGACCATCGCGAGCATTTCATCCTTGCTGTGATGTCGTTGAAAACCAATAATTTCACTATGCTTTGCTGGATTTCTAATAGCGATTGCCCCTTCTGGCAGATCATTTTCAGAGAGCAAATTATTCACAAGCCAGTTATCCAGTGATTTTTTTAAAGGGGTTACTGTATTGATATCGGTTAAATCTAGGCCCTTGGAATTATCTCGACCGACACCTTTTTCATCATGGTATAACGCGATGGGTTTGATTATTTGGCCGTTATATTTGTCTTTTAAGCGATGTATTTTTTCAATGGGATCGACAAGTAAAGATTCGACCGGTTGTGACTCATCAATAATGGCATTAACAAAGGAAGAGTTAGCGCCATTTTCTAACAAACGACGCACTAAATAGGCGAGTAGATCTTTATGAGGACCCACAGGTGCGTAGACGCGACATTGAACATTTTCATTGCTAACAACTTGGTCATATAACGAGCCACCCATGCCATATAGACATTGAAATTCAAAACTTGTTTTGTCATCGCCCGCCAGTTCAAGAATAGTAGCGACAGTATAAGCATTATGCGTCGCAAACTGTGGAAAGATGGTATCTCTATATTCTAATAATTTTTTCGCACAGGCGATGTAAGATACATCAGTAGAAGCCTTGCGAGTGTATACCGGAAAATGCGGATAACCCCCTTTTTGGCTGTTTTTAATCTGAGTATCCCAATAAGCACCTTTTACTAAGCGCACCATCATTTTTCGGTCAACACGCATGGTTAGTTCACGTAACCAGTCAACTATAAAGGTGGCGCGTTTTTGATAAGCTTGCAGGGCCATTGAAAAGCCATTCCAACCTGCTAACTCATCATCACTAAATACCGCCTCAATAACATCAAGGGATATATCTAATCGCTCAGATTCTTCCGCATCAACAGTTAAGCCAATATTGTAGCTTTTGGCTTGCAAACAAAGTGCCTTAAGTTTGGGAGCAGCTTCAGCCATTACCCGTTCTTTTTGGGCAAATTCGTAACGAGGATGGATAGCAGAAAGCTTAACTGAAATACCAGGTAATTTGCGCGGGTCGTTTTCACCCGACGCACGAGCAACTGCGCCAATGGTATCTATGGCAACTTGATAAGCTTTATAATACTTTTCAGCGTCGACCATAGTTCGCGCACCTTCACCTAGCATGTCGTATGAATATACGAAGCCTTGCCGCTCTTTCTTGGCCGCATGATCAGTTGCTTCTTGAATCGTTTCGCCCATAACAAACTGCTCACCCATAATTTGCATGGCGTAGTTCATTGCCTTGCGAATGACAGGCTCACCTAATCGACCAATAACCTTCTTCAATAAACCAAAGCTATCTTTTTCGCGTTCATCAGCATAGTCAACCATGGTTCCGGTCACTAATAACCCCCAAGATGAGGCATTAACGAACAGTGAATCACTGCTGCCTATATGGCTGTCCCACTGTCCTTTAGATATTTTGTCACTAATTAGGGCATCTTGAGTATGCTTATCTGGTACACGTAATAAGGCTTCGGCTAAACACATTAACACCACACCTTCTTCACTTGATAATGTGTATTCTGCCAGTAAGGCATCTATCGCACCGTTTCCTGATTCGTCTCTACGTATTTTCAGCGACATTTTACGGGCTTTTTCCCACGCTCTGCTGACAGCATCATCGTTAACTTCAGCTAAGGGTAAAATATGCGCTACCGCAACACTTTCATCAATACGATAGAACTCGCGAATTTTTTGACGCGTAGGGGACTCTGTGATGTTTGAATTATTAAAAAGCATATACTTCACCTCAAATTTTTTAAAAATGTTTTGCAATTACATAAGTTAATTACAATTTAATTTACTGGTTCGATTGCATGTAAAACTCAGTAGGTGTGAATCCACAGAAGCTCACATTGTCATTAGGGTACTCTTCATCATTTTTATGCAGATTAAGTTAATATTTTTCGCTCATCAAAATAGCGGTAGACTGACCACTGAAGCCTAGTTCACTAAAATATTTGAATACACTTTGACCCATAAAAAAGCACCTAACCTAAACACTTGTTTTGCGCTGAATAAAATTGAATTTTTGCCCTAACTTTGACGGTCACTTTTTAACTCTTCAGTCTTAAATAGGCGCATGACCCATATAAAGAAGAAGGGTGCGAAAAATAAAACCAATATTGTTGTAGCCGTAATACCCCCTAGTACACCAATGGATATCGCGTTTTGCGCTCCTGACCCTGGCCCTGCGGCAAATGCCAAAGGCATCACACCTAAAATAAATGTCAGTGATGTCATCAAAATAGGGCGAAGTCTTTGTTTAGCCGCCATCACCGCTGAATCATAGGGATTCATGCCTTCTTCGAGGTTGGTTTTTGCAAATTCAATAATCAAAATTGCATTTTTAGCCGCCAAGGCAATGGTCATTAATAAGCCCACCTGAAAGTAAATATCATTTGCTTGTCCAGACCACCATGTGGCCAAAACAGCACCAAATATACCCAGTGGAACAGTTAAAATAATCGCCAAGGGAATTGTCCAGCTCTCATATAAAGCTGCCAATGCTAGAAACACAGCTATGATTGAAATCATGTAAACAATCCATGCCTGACCACCCGATTGTTTTTCTTCATAGGATAAGCCGGTCCACTGCAAACCAATTCCACTTGGCAAGCTTTCAGCGAGTTTTGATATCTGGTTAAGGGCTTCACCTGAACTAATGCCTTGTGCGGCCTCACCTTTAATTTCAAGAGAAGAATTGCCGTCAAATCGCGTTAGCTTGGATGCGCCATATGTCCATTCGCCTGATCCAAACGTTGACAGAGGCACCATTGCACCGGATGCGTTGCGCACGTGCCATCGTTCTATATCATTTGGCAGCATCCGATACTCAGCGTCCGCTTGCGCGTAAACTCTCTTTATGCGGCCGTTTTCTATGAAGTCGTTGATATAAGAACCACCAAGAGCGGTACTTAAGGTTTGATTAATTGTTGCCATTGACACACCTAATGCTAGCGCTTTGCCGGCATCGATATCAATATCATATTGTGGACTAGGCGGCAGTCCGTTGAAACGAACCCTATTTAGCAAATCGCTTTGATTTGCCTTTTCAATGAATTGTTGCATTGCCTCATTAAAGGCGACTTGTCCCAAACCAGCCCTATCGACTAGTTGAAATTCAAAACCACTTGAGTTTCCTAGCGCTGATACTGCTGGCGGCACAATTGGAATGATCATGGCGTCTGGCACAGTTGACAATGCCTTGCCAGCTTGTTCACTGATCTGGAAGACGCTTTGATTTTCTCCGCGCTCCGCCCAAGGTTTCATTTTAATAAAACCGATACCCACATTTTGACTGTTGCCAGAAAAGCTGAAACCCGCAGCAGTGAATATTCCTTCAACCGCACCGTTTGTCTGGTCTAAATAGAAGTCCTCGACTTGCTTATTTTTCTCAACGGTTTGTTGTAGCGTTGAACTTACAGGCCCGCTAACTAGGGTGAACATGCGTCCTTGATCTTCATCAGGCAAAAATGAAGTGGGTATTTTAACGAATAAACTAATTGCAGCCGCAATCATGGCTAAGAAAACTAATGGTAAAACAATTCGACTTGCCAATAACTTCACTAGTAAGTTTTCATGTCCTCTCTTCAACTTTTTAAAGCCCCGATTGAACAAGCCAAAAAATCCTGTTTTCTTTTCTGTCTTGCCTTGTTTTAAAACGATGGCGCACAAGGATGGGGAGAGACTTAGCGCTATAAAAAGCGAAATGCCCATGGCTACGGAAATTGTCACCGCAAATTGTCGATAAATTACGCCTGTTGAACCTTCAAAGAAGGTAATCGGAATAAACACCGCCCATATTACAACCGTTGTGCCAATAAGCGCCCCTGAAATTTCTTTCATGGCTTTAATTGAAGCAGCCTTTGGCGTCATATCAGGATTATTTTCCAATTTGTTTTCAATGTTTTCGGTAACCACTATCGCATCATCAACCAACATACCAATGGCTAATACCAGCGCAAATAATGTTAAAATATTGATGGAGTAACCAAAAACATAAAGAAACGCAAACGTGCCGAGTAACACAACGGGTATTGCCACTGTTGGGATCAAAGTCGCACGTGATGTTTGTAAGAATGCGTAAAGGACTAAAATAACCAATAAGGCAGCAATCACCAGCGTTTTGATTACTTCATAAATTGACGCTTGTACAAAAGGTGAAATATCTACTGGATAGGCGATTTCTAATTGCTCAGGAATGATGTCGCTAAATTCTTCAATTCTGTCTTTCACCGCTTGAATGGTTTGTAAAGCATTGGCATTAGGAGTCAACTCGATCGCAATTCCTGATGCAGGCCGGCGATTGTAGCGTCCAATGACACTGTAACTTTCTGCACCAATTTCAACGCGGGCAACATCACCTAAGGTTGCTTGGGAGCCATCCTGATCAACCGTTAGTAAAATTGCTTCGAATTCTGCTACGGTTTCAAGTAATGATTGTGATGTAATTGTAGCGTTGAGTTGTTGTCCTTTTACACTCGGCGCACCACCAATTTGACCGGTAGCTAGCTGTACATTTTGCTCCTGAACGGTATTAATGACATCTTGTGTTGTAATGTTGAGATTGTACATGGATTGTGGATTGAGCCAAATACGCATAGCGTGCTCAGGGCCGAATGTCCTAATTTGTCCCACGCCATCTATCCGGCTAAGTGGTTCTTCAAGGTTAGACGCCAAGAAGTCAGAGATTTCATTTCGTCCATATGAATCATCCGTTGAATAAAAACTAACGATAAGGGCGTAACTGCTGCCCGCTTTTCTGACCGCAACGCCTTGTCTCTGGACGGCTTGAGGAAGCGATGACTCTGCTTGCGACACTTTATTTTGTGTTTGTACCTGCGCGATATCAGCGTCAGTTCCTGGCTCAAAAGTAAGATTGATATTTGCACGCCCTGATGAGGAACTTTGAGATTGGATATAACGTAAATTATCGATACCCGTCAGATTTTGCTCGATTACTTGTGTCACCGTATTTTCGAGTGTTTGCGCCGATGCGCCTGGATAAGTAACCGATATTGATATCTTAGGTGCGGCTATATTTGGATATTGTTCAACCGGCAGTGATGTAATGGCTAGAGAGCCTAAACCCATAATAACGATGGCAATAACCCACGCAAAAATGGGTCTGTTAATAAAAAATTTAGAGATCATTAATTCGAGCTCGTTTTGTTATTTTCAGCATTAGCGGTAGCATGGTCATCAGATTTCGTTGCTCCAGAGGACGTATTAGTTGAATCCTTCGATTTGATGTTTTTAGGCGCTACTTTGGCGCCCGGCTGCAACATCATTGCCCCCACTACGATAACGGTATCACCCGTTTTAAGACCGCTTTTGATTACCCAATTATTTTTGTAAGTGCCGCTGGTGACCACTGCACGCTTGTTTGCTATATTATTAGCATCGACAACCCAAACCACCTTTGAGCCATCGGCCTCTATACTGACGGCTTTTTGCGGCACTATGATTGTTTCTTCAATTCCCATTTCCTCAATTGTTCCACGCACGAACATACCAGGTAATAAAGCTGCATTTGGGTTTGGAAATATAGACCTCAACCGAATCGTACCCGTGTTTTCATCTACGGCTAAATCAGTCGCATACAGACTGCCTTTGTGGGGATAGATAAAATCGTTATTGCCAAATAAAAGCGTTACCTCAAATTTTGCGTCCTCGCCTTTGGTCATGCGACTGGTCATCAAACTTTGCTGCAAAGTCTTCGCATCGGCGGCCGACTGAGACAAGTCGACGTAAACTGGATCAAGTTGTCTGATTGTTGCTAAAGCTGTTTGTTGTTGGGCAGTAATGAGGGCGCCCTTAGTCACAGTTGATGGGCTAATATAGCCTGAAATGGGGGCATGTACTTTTGTGTAATCAAGGTTAATTTTTGCTTTTTTTACCTTAGCCAGCGAGAGGGCAACAGCGGCGTTGGCTTTTGCCACACTTGCCTTTGCGCTATCAAACGTTTGCTCGCTTACTGTGTTGGTTTTTATCAGGCTTTGATAGCGGCTTTGGAATGCAAGGGCAAGCTCAAGTTCAGCTTTGCTATTTTGCAAACTCGCCTTTGCACTTTGATAATCGGCCTGATATCTTGCTGGATCAATCTGGTAGAGTTGCTGACCTTCTTCAACAAGGCTACCTTCTTCAAAAAAGCGTGATTGAATGATGCCGCTCACTTGAGGACGAATATCAGCCGTCATAAATGCTTTCACGCGGCCAGGCAACTCATGATTTAAAGCGATTGCTTGCTCTTTTATTGTTACCACGCCTACTTGGTGTGCAGGGCGCTCTTTTGTTTGCAATTCATTATCTTGAGAAGCCTCTGATGTGCTTTTATCAGCGTTATCTCCACAGCCGGCAGTTATAAGTAAGCCAAGCGCTGCGATGAAAAAGAAATACTTCATCTTCCTCCTTAAGTTTTTATCAATTACGAATTTTTTAAGTCTTAGCAGAAATCGAGTCGAGATAAATTTTAGATAAGACCCCACACCATCTCATGTTTAAAGACTCAATGATACCGGTGCAAGTGACCTGGACTCATGCTACTTGTAAGGATGTATTAATTTTTGAAGCTGAAAGGTCTTGCAACCCTGGATTTATCGTACCTATTATCTTACCTATAATTATCTTACCTATAATTATCTTACCTATAATTATCTTACCTATAATTTTGTAAAATCGCTTAAAGTTTGAAACTGAGAAAGTCAAAGCTTATGGACTATAAATGAGACAAATTAATATTTGGAACTCAGTAGTCTTATCCCACTTTCGTGGACAGACAATAATCGTTGTACGGATACATCAGGAGATTTTTTATAACAAAAGGTAAACGTTATCAAAGATACTCTGTTGAGCTTAATCGTATGGCGTTACTCAAAGCTTAGGAAGTTGGTGTTACTGCTGAAGCGTTTGTGAAGAACTAGGGCTCAGTTTGTCTATAGGTAGAATAAAACGTCATTTTTCATAACATGAAAATATATGATTCCTCATTTTTTTATATTTACTTCTCTTTGATATCATTGAGTGAGAGAAATCGGTTATTTTCGTCTATTAATCAACGGATTTCACATAATTCATAATTTAAAAAGAACAATAGATAAAGTGGTAAAAGTTATTTTAATATTAATTGCTTGCAAGATTTTAGTTTTTTAAGCGTTCCATTTATTAATTAGCGGAATACAAAATAACACTGTTTTATGTGCTGTGTTAGTTAGAATAGGTTGGGCCTCAATCAGTATGGGTCATGGCACTATTACTTAGACAACGTGACGCAACAAAAAGAAGTAAAAGTTTAAATGAGTAAAGCTAAAGGAGGATCAACTATCACCCCAAAGAAAGTAAATAGCGTCCCTTGTGATGCTGAACACTGTGTTCAAGTGCGCGGAGCTCGCGTTCACAACCTGAAAAATATCAATATAGACTTACCTCGTAACGCACTCGTTGTATTTACGGGCATCTCTGGTTCTGGAAAGTCATCGCTTGCTTTCGGGACTCTGTTTGCAGAATCACAGCGCCGCTATCTTGATTCAGTCTCTCCTTTTGCTCGCCGATTAATCGATCAAGTAGATGAACCAGACGTCGACTCAATCGACGGTCTGCCACCAGCGGTCGCACTGCAGCAGCAAAGAGGCACGCCCTCTGTTCGCTCTTCTGTAGGGAGTGTGACAACAATTTCCAATGCATTACGCATGCTTTATTCTCGTGCTGGGCAGTATCCGCAAGGGCAAAAAATACTGTATGCAGATTCTTTTTCTGCAAACACACCAGAAGGTGCTTGCCCCAAATGCCATGGCATTGGGCGAGTTTTTGAAGTCACAGAAAAGATGCTTGTTCCTGATGATACTAAGACGATTAGAGAGGGTGCCATTGCAGCATGGCCACCTGCGTGGCAAGGTAAGAACCTTAGCAGAATACTGGTTTCTCTTGGACACGACATTGATAAACCGTGGAAGATGCTACCGAAGAAGACGCGTGACTGGATCCTGTTTACTGAAGAAACACCCACCGTGCCGGTTTACCCCGAATATGATTTCGCGCAAACGTTAGAGGCGATTGATAAGGGTGAAAAGCCTCATTATATGGGCACGTTTGCGAGCGCTAAACACTTTATTATGCACTCCTTTGCGACCACCCAAAGTCTAAGAACTAAAAAACGTGTTTCCCAATTCATGTATATTTCTGAATGCCCAGACTGCAAGGGAAAGAAATTAAAACGAGAGTCTTTAAGGGTTAAATTTGCTGGACTTGATATTGGTGAACTGTCGCGCTTAACTTTAAATGAGCTAGCTAAACGCTTACGCGATGCTGGCAATAAAGCCTCAACAAAAAGTGACCCGCATCAAGAAAAAAACATTGTTGTTCAGCGAATTACCCGAGATATTTTGGTTCGCGTTGAAGCGCTCACAACGCTTGGCTTGGGCTACCTGTCTTTGGAGCGCAGCACACCAACCTTGTCAGGGGGCGAACTACAGCGCTTGCGCTTGGCAACACAGATCCGTTCACAGCTGTTTGGCGTCGTTTATGTATTAGATGAACCTTCGGCAGGTCTGCACCCAGCCGATACTCAATCCTTGTTAGGGGCATTGGATGAACTGATTCGAGCTGGCAACTCCTTATTCGTGGTTGAGCACGATGTTAGCGTTATTCAACATGCTGACTGGATTGTAGACATTGGCCCAAACGCGGGCAGCCACGGTGGCGAAGTGATTTACAACGGACCGTTAGAAGGTTTGCGTGCAGTTAAAGGTTCACATACCAGTCACCATCTTTTCTCACCCCTTGCTAGCGCGAAACAGTTGCCAAGAAAGCCTACGGCATGGTTGAAGTTAGAAGGGGTTGAACGAAACAATCTTCAGGGGCTAAATATTGAATTCCCTCTCGGTGTTATGTCAACTGTTACTGGCATTTCAGGTTCGGGTAAATCTAGTCTAGTGAGTCAGGCACTTGTCGAACTGGTTTACGATGCGCTGGGTCAAAAAAAGACCGTTGAGGTGCCCAGTGACGAGACGGCCTTACTTGAACGAGAGTTAGAAACATCAACCAGTGGACAGATCGTTGCGGGCATGGAGCTTGTGCGACGATTAGTCAGCGTTGATCAGAAGCCAATTGGTCGCACTCCGCGCTCAAACCTTGCAACCTACACCGGCCTGTTTGATCATGTGCGGAAGTTATTTGCCTCGACTCGAAAGTCGAAAGCACGCGGTTATGACGCTGGTCGTTTTTCTTTCAACGTTGCTAAGGGACGCTGCTCGAATTGTGAAGGCGTGGGATTTGTTAGTGTGGAATTGTTATTTCTCCCTAGTGTCTACTCCCCTTGTTCAGTGTGTCGAGGCCAGCGTTATAACGACAAGACACTTGAGGTAACATATCGCGACAAAAACATCGCCGAAGTCCTTGCTTTGACGGTAGAGACTGCGCGCGAATTCTTTGAAAATGAACCTTCAGTAGTGCGGGCACTAGATGCGTTGCTGCAGGTTGGGCTAGGCTACCTCAGACTTGGTCAGCCCGCCACAGAACTGTCGGGAGGTGAAGCTCAGCGGGTTAAACTTGCAACAGAATTGCAGCGGTCACAGCGCGGCGATACGCTTTATGTGCTCGATGAACCCACTACGGGCCTGCATCAAGAAGATGTGTCGATGTTAATGCTGCAATTAAATGGATTGGTTGACTCAGGTAACACCGTTATTATGGTTGAGCACGATATGCAGGTTGCTAGCAGCAGCGATTGGGTTATCGACATTGGACCTGGCGCTGGTGATGAAGGTGGATTAGTTGTCGCACAAGGACCACCAGCACAAGTAGCAAAATCGAAGACCAGTCTAACGGCGCCATTTATGTTGTCTTAGACTCAGGAGAATGTGCGAGCATATTAATGTATTAAACTGGCTATTAATGTTTGCGATAAGACATTAAAGTTTGAAACTCACACTAACATTATGAAAGCGCTTTTAAGTGGTTGTTGATTTATTTCTAATATAACTTTACTTGTCTGTCGCTGTTTTAAAATGTCATGAAAACTATGCAATCGGCGCGGCAAAAAAAACCAGCTCTGCTTACAGTGCTGGTTTTAGTTATTAATTACTCATTAAATAATTATGCGCTTAACGACGCCATATCAATAACAAAACGATAGCGAACATCAGAGCGTTCCATTCGCTCGTAGGCGGTATTAATTTCGTCAATATTGATCATTTCACACTCGGGCAATACGTTGTTTTCACCACAAAAATCAAGCATTTGCTGAGTTTCTTTAATGCCACCAATTAATGAGCCTGCAATACGACGACGACCCATTAATAATGGTACCGTGTTAACTTCGTCAACTGGACCTATTTGTCCAACAATAACAAGTGTCCCGTCTATATCGAGTAGGGGTGTATAAATTGATAAATCATGTTTTACAGGTACGGTATCAATGATGATATCAAATGCAGACTTCGAACCTTCCATTTCATCATCGTTTGTTGATACTAAGTAATGTTGTGCGCCTAAGTTTATCGCATCATCTTTTTTAGACTCACTACGGCCAATGACGGTGACGGTTGCTCCCATAGCGACAGCGTTTTTAACTGCCATATGGCCAAGTCCGCCTAAGCCAACGACTGCAACACGGCTACCTTCTTTAACGTCCCATTTGTGTAGTGGAGAATACGTAGTAATGCCAGCACATAAGAGTGGTGCAACGCGTGATAGCTCTAAACTTTCAGGAACGGAGAGTACAAACTCTTCACGCACAACAACATGTTTTGAATAACCGCCTTGGGTCATTTCTCCACTTATTCTGTCTTTACCCGAGTAAGTTCCAACCATACCCTCGCGACACAGTTGTTCTTCGTGGTTATCGCATTGGTCACAGCTTTTACATGAGTCGACCATACAACCAACAGCGACTGTATCGCCTTGCTTGTATTTTGTAACGCCGCTACCTATCGACATTACTTTACCTACAATTTCGTGTCCAGGTACTAGAGGGTATTCGCTGCCGCCCCAATCGTTTCGTACGGCGTGTAAATCTGTATGGCACACACCACAGTAAAGAATTTCAATTTCTACATCATTATCGCGTAAATCGCGGCGCTCGAAAGAAAACTCAGTGAGTTGAGAGCCTTGGCTTTTTGCTGCATATCCTGTTGTCTTCATCATAACTCCATAGTCTATTAAAAATTTAAGACTATGGGAGTATGGAACATGAGTTCTGAATGTAAACCCCCCTTGTTGTGTCTGTATAGTGTCGCCTCAATTAATTTTATAAATAAACAGGGTGCGGTAAGTTAACGTTCGCGAATTATCAAAGGTACTCAAGCAAGTTTAAAGAAGCAATATTAAACAAACTCAGTCAAAGGGGTTTGTCGGTCACACTGGACTTCCAGTTAGACGCTTTTTCTTGTTAAGTGTATAGTTTGATTGGGTTTGTAATTACACATCTACCTATTGTTGTAGCTTATTTTTAGACTTTAACGCCCTTAATCAATGTTAAGTTAATATTTATTATTTATTTAATTCAAGGTTTAATGGTTTTTTATTGAATTGTGATAGCATTTGTATGTTAATAAATAAATTAAGCTTTAACTAATATTAGAAGTTTTCTGTTTTAGATTGCATTTGTCTGAGTCACAAAGGGTGTTCGGGGAGTTATCTTCACGAACAACAAAGTGTAAGGTCAACAATAAAAGGGCGAATTGATTTGAGCGTAAACATAGCGCTGATTGCTGAAGGTGGTGGTCAACGAGGAATATTCACTGCAGGTGTGTTAGATGCTTGGTTAGAAAATGACTTTGATCCTTTCGATTTATTTATAGGGACGTCATCGGGATCGCAAAATATCACGAGCTTTTTATCTCGTCAAAAAGGCTATGCTAAACAATTAATCCGTGGTTTATCACGTCAAAAGCGTTTTTATAAGCTAGGCCGTGGATTAGTTGGGGGCAATGTTGTGGATTTGGATTGGTACTTTGATAACACCATTCAAGGTAGGTTTGCCTTAGACTTTGCAGCGGCAAAGAAATCATTGGGAAAACGAGAATTATTGATCACCGCAACAAATTCACGTGATAGGCAAGGTTATTTTTTGCGCCCAAACGGCAATAGTACTCATTGGCGAAAATTGCTTAAAGCCTCGAGTGCATTACCTTTTTTATATAAAGAAGGAGTTAAACTTACGCCTAGGTTAACTGCTCGTTCGTTTAATAAGGCACAAGCACCTCAAGCTGATTATTACCTTGACGGTGGCCTAGCTGAGCCGTTACCCGTGCGTGAAGCCTATCGCCGCGGTGCGCGAAAAATAGTTATTATTCGCACTGTTAATGCTGATCTTCATGCTCAGTCGGTTTGGATAAACAAACTAAAGTCATGGATTTACTCGTCTGGACATTGCCCAAAAACCATTGATTATTTGGTTCAGCATGAGCAAGCTTATCGTCAAGAACTCGCCTTTATCGCTGACCCTCCTGATGATGTTGAGCTCATTCAAATTTTTGCTAAAGACCATCTTCGAAGTAAAAGCTTAGGCAGTTCGGATATGGATTTACAGCATGATTATCGTGCCGGTATCGATGCGGGTAATGCTTTTTTGCAGACATCATAAATTTTTCACTCGTGATATCAAAGACGGTTTCTGTTGTTTGACAAAGGGTTTGCGCATTTGATAGTGTGGATGGGTCAGGGAGGGGCACTTTATGCCATTTTTGGCTAGGTATACCTCTCCGGTTATGTTGAAGCATATAGGAGAAATAATGACTATAAGTAATCAAATAAATCAGCAAAAAACAACTAAATTCACAGTGCCAGGCATGGATGAAGCGTCTGCTAACCGAGTAATATCGACTTTAGACAACCGTATGGTGGCACTGATCGATTTGGCCCTTACGCTAAAGCACGTTCATTGGAACGTTGTTGGCCCCAATTTCATCGGCGTTCATGAAATGCTAGACCCTCAAGTAGACGCGGTGCGTAATATGACCGACAGCATCGCAGAGCGAATAGCTACTTTGGGCGGATCACCGGTAGGAACTCCGCAATCTATTGCTGACCGTCGCACTTGGCATGACTATTCGCTAGGTAAGGCATTGGCCATCGAGCATTTGGCCGCCCTTGATTTAGTGTATAACGGGGTAAACGGTGATCATCGCAAAGCAATGGGTGAAATGGCAGAACTTGATCCGGTATCGGAAGACATGCTAATTGGTCAGTTGACTGATCTTGAGCAGTTCCAGTGGTTCATTCGTGCGCATCTTGAATCCTCTGATGGTGATTTACTCACTGCCAACAGCCAAACCGAGTTGGCTGCAGCAAAATCTGCACTTTCTTAAACCCAGCGGATCGAATTACATTTATCTACGATGGCGCCTTTGGCGTCATCAATCTCTTCTACATATATTTCAATACGGTATCAAATTCCACGAATTCATCCGACGCTTAAATAACTAAGCTATAGCTAAAATTTGCTCTTTTCTGACTCGTCATCGGCATCCTCGTTCTCAGTGCTTGCATCTTCGTCTTCGATTTTTGGCATACCATCGGAATTTAATAACTCATACCAGGGTCAATTGGATAGTACATTCTTCTTGGCAAAGCGATGGATAAGTCGGGATCACTGGCTACTAGGTTAGTAGCAAACGCGGTTCCAATAGCGGTTGATTGACTGAAAGCCTAATTTTTAGCTTTAAATTTCTAACCATCTAACTATATTAATTATAGACTTTTTTGCTTCTAAATTGGTATTAGTGGCCTTTACTCGTGCGTCATGGCCCATTTAGTCATATCAGGGGATTGATAAAGTACATATCTTATAAAAGGTAGAGTACTTTTTTTGGTAAGTCTGCCGCTGTTGTCAATTTTATGTGTAGCTCTGCAAAGATATGTGAATACAAGCTAGAGCTAGTTGAGCGTGATTTTTTGATGAGGGTTTAATTACGCTAGTACTTGTTGGTATAACCTGATTAAGACTTATACCAAGCTTACTAACTTTATGATTATTTTACTTCGTTATCTATTTTATTTTAATCATTAGAAAAATTATTGATTAAAATAAAACTCTTATATCTGTTTTTTCCTGCGTATACAATAGCTCACCTAATTAATGAAGCGGATACTATTTGCCTTTTACTTTTTAGCGACAAAAAAAACCAGTATCAAGATACTGGTTTTTCATTAACAAGCACAAATAAGCTTATTTATTAGTCATAAATTATTTAGCAGCGGTAGTCGCTTTTGCCATAGTTTCTTTAGCAGTGCTGGTCGCTTTTGCCATAGAATCTTTAGCTGTGTTAGTCGCGTTCGCCATAGAATCTTTAACTAAGTTGGTTACTTCTTCAGAAGTTTTAGTGACAACATCATAAGTCTCTTTAGCTGAAGCAGTAACTTTCGCTTGAAGCGCTTCAGTGTAAGCTTTTTGTGACTCAATCGCTGCGGCTAAATCTTTCTGAGCTGACAATGCTTTAGTTTGAGCTGCACTGTCGTTCAGGATCGTAGTCATTAATGCTGATTGCTGATTGATTAATTGCTCAACCGTTTTAGTATTAAGTTCTACAAGGGTATTAAATGGCTTCATTGCTGCAGTGAACTGGTCTGTATTGTTTAATGATTTCATTGCAGTAGTAAATTGTTCAGTTAATTGTGTAAACATAATGATAGTTCCTATTTAGTTTTATATTATACTGCGGTGCAGCAATTCAATTCAAATTGAGTATAAGTGGTCACAACAGAGTCGTCAATGTTTTTTTTGCTGCTGTGCAGCATAAAGTTTTAATGCCAGTTCAAGTCATTGTAAAATAATAGTTATAATTTAAAAGTAAATCTTTGATTCAGTTTAAATCTATAGCGTTAATACAAGTTTTAGTTATTTTTTAGATATAATGTTAACTTCAGTTTTTGGCGTAGCTTTAACTTCAGCTTTTGGCGTAGCCTTAACTTCAGCTTTTGGTGTGGTTTTTACTTTAGCTTTTTTTGGTGCGGCTTTAGTTGTTGTTAGTGCTGATGTTTGTACTGCAGTCTGTTTCGCTGGCTGAGTTTTATTTTTATTGAGCACTTCTGGAGCAACGGCGACATTTTCCACTAAAGTTTCATTCACTTTAGTGGAAAATACGGCAAAAGAATCATTAAGAATTTCTTCTGCATCTTTTTGCGCATGGGTGAGTGTTTCAGAGGTTTGTTTTATGGCATCAGTTAATTCATTTTGCACATAGGCACTAAATTTTGCTTGTTCGGCAACAAAAATGTTTATGTCTGGTGTTGTCATTATCTTTTGACTAAATGACATACTGTCATTAAACAAACTGGTAATGAGCAAGCCTTGTTGATGTGCAATAGCATTTGCTGTTGATATATTTAATTTGACCAACTTATCAATTGGGTCTGATGAGGTTTGAAATAAATCTGTAAATTGATTAAACATAAACTTCTCCTTAATTTTTGCTGATAAGCAGCATCATTTGGTGAGAATTTAACCAATATTTAAGTTTTTAGTCAATTATTATTTTGTTGCGGTGCAACATTTTGTTACTGTTTATCTGTTGGCTTCTGGAATTTAGTCCAAATATTCATATTTTGTTCGACAATACTGCTAAATAAACCAAAAGGAGAGTTTTTATTAATGTCATTGCTCAGTTTTAAAATATCATCCTGATGTTCAATAAAAGCAGCAAGACTTTGTTCAAGAAATTGTTGTAAATAATCTTGGTTATCATTGCCATAAAAACATATTAAGCGCTTCAATAAGGTATTGGTTAACAGCGATTGTCGCTCACTTGTTTCTTCTTCACTTATAATTTGAACTAAAATACTACGAGTTTTATCTTCACTTGTTTTCGAGTCAACTATTTTAAACTCTTGATTCGATATAACTAATTCTCTAATATAATCCAAATTTACATAATGACTCTTTGTAGTGTCATACAGACGACGGTTTGGATATCTTTTAATTGTGATCAAGGGTAATAATCTCAGTCGGTTATTAATTTTCACTTACGATAAGTTACTAAAAATTTAGTGTAAGTGCTATTGGTGTTCAGTATAACAGATATACTCTCTAGAAAAAAAGCGACCTTTCTGGTCGCTTTTTAGTTTAACTTTCAGCTGTGCTATCAGGTTAACAAGATAACGCAGAAAAGAGGGGGGTTATAGCGATACTAATTACGCTTTTTAACGTAACTGCCGGGAGCCGCTTCTATACTTACATGTTTTTTAGATCCTTGTTTACGTGCGGTTACTTGCTGACCTGATTGAGGAGCAACCCAATTTTCCCAATCTGTCCACCAAGACCCTTCATTTTTTGTCGCGCCTTCAAACCAATGCTCTGCAGAGTCAGAAAGTTCGTCATTAACCCAATGTGGATATTTGCCATGATCGACAGAGTTAACCACACCGGCTAAGTGACCAGAGCCAGCTAAAACAAACCTTGTTGGTCCAGAAAGCACTTTAGCTCCTTTGTATGATGCTTGCCACAACACTATGTGATCGGCAATGGTGGCTAAGAAATAACTGGGTGTTTTAATTTTACTGAGTTCTATAGCAACACCCTCAATTTCAACGGCACCATCTTTTATCAAGTTATTTTCTTGATAGGTATGCTTGATATAAAAATCAAAGGTTTCTGCTGGTAAATTTGAAGAGTCGCTGTTCCAGTATAAAAGATCGAACGGCGCAGGGTCTTTGCCCTTTAGGTAGTTATTGACAAAATATGACCAAAATAGGCTGTTTTCACGTAACATGCTAAACGCTAAACCAAGCACGCGGCCATCTAAGATGCCTTTCTCTTTAATATTTTTTTTCAAGAAAGGTAATACTTCCTCAGACAGATAAACGCCTATTTCACCCGGTTCTTCAAAATCTAATAATGTGGTTAAAAAGGTTAACGAGTTTATTCGAGTATCACCTTTTGCCAATAAGTATGACTGGGTTGTTGCTAATAATGTGCCGCCAATGCAATAACCAACCACATTGATTTTGCTTGATTTTGTGACTTCTTCAATCACATCGAGTGCGGCAATTGGCCCTTCTTTCATATAGTCATTAAAGCCTTTATGAGAAAGTTTTGCGTCTGGATTTACCCATGAAATGATAAATACCGTATGCCCCTGACTTACTGCCCATTTTATCAGTGATTTTTTCTCGTCCATGTCTAAGACATAATACTTATTAACACAAGGTGGAATAAACAATAGTGGGACTTCATTAACTTTTTTAGTACTGGCTTTGTACTGAATCAATTGAATTAAGTCATTTTGGTAAATGACATCACCAGGGGTATAGGCTAAGTTTTCACCTAAAGTAA
Source organism: Colwellia sp. MB3u-4 (assembly GCF_014077065.1). NCBI lineage: Bacteria > Pseudomonadati > Pseudomonadota > Gammaproteobacteria > Alteromonadales > Colwelliaceae > Colwellia > Colwellia sp. MB3u-4. The sequence continues at coordinate 117,818 of NZ_JACGVE010000045.1, forward strand.
ACGCATCAGGGTCTGTTTGGGTGATCTTAAGTGCATCGGCAGGACTTTGTTGTAAGTCTTGGATAAAGTTTTGTAACCCCTTGATCAGGTTCTCGCCTTTAGACTCTAAAATGTCTCGACAAACTTCTGGATTGGTTAATGCATTATTGGTTGGAGAAACAGAATTGATATATTGTCGAGTATAGAATTTAACTTGCTCTTCGGCTTTGGCATCCTCGAAATGTAAACTGTTAACCATTTCTTGCATCATGTTAGAATTTAATAGATAAGACTGTTTTAAATAGTTATAAACAGGGTTTTCAGACCATTCGCTGTCTTTAAACCTTCGATCATTATGCTGCTCTGACACCACAGGCTCAACTTTTGTACCCATTAATGCTTTAGTCGCACTCTGCCAAAGCTCAGCTTGCTGATTCATAAAAGACATTTGTTTATTAAATAACATGGCAGTATCAACTTTTACCCCTTTAGATAAAAGTTGAGATAATTTTTCTGAATCCATCATTGAATTTAAACTTTTTTTATCAGGATCATGTAAAACTTGTTTGACCAGACTATTAAATACCTCTGTGTATTGCCCTAAAAAATCAATTACTTCCTTCTGTTGACTTGATTCCATAATATATCCCTTTAAATTATATGATTACAATTTATCTGCGGTTAAAAAACACAAAGTAAAAGTATTTTTAACAAATTATCAACAAACAAGTTACAAACAATATTAATAAGATACAAACATATTTGCTTATTATTTATGTTAACCGTGTCTTCAAACGTAAATTTAAGCTACATAATGCGTGTTTATAATGAGTGAACATTTAAGATATATTTATTTTTGATGCGGTGCAGCAAAATATTATTGACCAATACAGATTTGCTATGTACACTCATTTTATATATAAATGCTGCACCGCAGGATAAACAACAGATGATGTATCAAACTTACGATTTATATACTCGCTCAGCCGAAATGATGAATGGTTTTATTGCCTTGAGTCAGCAATTCATAACTCACCCGTTTAACCCTTATGCAAAGACCTTGTTAGGAAAAAGCATTAGTGCGGGACTTGATAGTGCCTATCACTACACTAAAATTTATGACAAACAAGCTTATGATGTTAAAACAACTTTAATTGATGGCAAATCTATTGGTGTTACCGAACAAGTCATTCTAAAAAAACCTTTTTGTAATTTAATTCATTTCGCACAAGATACCAATGTTAAGCAACCCAAACTATTTTTAGTGGCGCCGCTTTCAGGTCATCATGGCACTTTATTAAAAGCTACAATAGAGCGTTTAGTTGCAGACCATGATGTTTACATTACTGATTGGCTAGATGCTAAACATGTGCCTTTATCCGAAGGAAATTTTGGTTTTGATGACTATGTAAGTTACCTCATTGATTTTATGCATGAGATAGGTGAAAACACGCACGTATTAGCCGTTTGTCAACCTACGGTTCAGGCGTTAATAGCAACAGCGGTAATGGCTAAAGCGAAAGATCCTTGCAGCCCTAAATCACTTACATTGATGGCGGGTCCTATTGATACTAGTATTAATCCTAACGAGCTTAATAGATATGCTAATAGTAAAGATTTAAGTTGGTTTGAAAATAACGTTATTATGACCGTGCCTAATCGCTTTCCAGGTGCTGGCAGAAAAGTATATCCTGGCTTTATTCAATTAGCCTCTTTTCTGTCGATGAATATAGAAAGCCATATAAAGAAACATACTGATTATATTAGCCATGTTTTTCATGGCAAAGAAGAAAAGAGAGCAAGTCACCGTGATTTTTATGATGAATACCTAGCGGTATTAGATCTTAATGGTGAGTTTTATTTAGAAACCATTGACCGAGTTTTTATTAATCAAGACCTAGCCAATGGTAAAATGACTTACCGAGGTGAACTAGTTGATTTGTCGTCAATAACTCATACTCCTTTGCATACCATTGAAGGGCGAAATGATGATATTTGTTCTTTAGGTCAAACTGAAGCCGCACAATCTTTGTGTGCTAATATTTCAGCACAAGATAAACTGCATGAAATTTTTGATGGTGTCGGTCATTTTGGCACCTTCAGTGGCTCAGCTTTTCGCAATAGAATCGCGCCTAGTATCACAAAATTTATTAAAAAATATAACTAACGGTTGTATTAGAGCAATAGTTTACTGACTAACTTAAAAGTAGGTTTGATCAAACCTACTTTCTCATCACTTGTACGCCCGTAGCCATTAAATTGTATGTTTTAGCGCTTGAGTTAATCTAATTCAATGTGCTGTAATGTAAAAAGGGTTCTTCTGTTACAACTTGGCCCAAGGATAAATTATATAGTGTAAATACAGCTTCGATGGGCTTAAAATTACTATGCTTGACTCAAATCAGGTTAATTAATACCAAAAATCTGTACTCTTGATGGTAACGGATATAGGTAACGAATTGAGATAACTCGACTACCTTGCTACCCAACCACCATCTAATACCATAGTTTGTCCGGTCATATTTTTAGCTAGATCACTGGCTAAATAAGTCACTGAAGCACATATTTCTTCTATATCAATAAATGCTTTTTTTGGCATAGGGGCCAACATAATATTGTTAACAACTTCTTCTTCACTAATGCCATGTTCTTTTGCTGTATCAGCAATTTGTTTCTCAACGAGTGGCGTTTTTACATAGGCAGGACAAATAGTATTAATAGTAATATCTTGCTCGCCAGTTTCTAACGCAATCACTTTAGAAAAACCAATAATGCCGTGCTTGGCAGCAACATAGGCACTTTTGTATGGCGACGCGACTAAACCATGTAAAGAGCCAATATTAATAATGCGACCAAAATTATTAGCTCTCATCAAAGGTAATACCGCTTTGGTCATCATTGCGGGTCCGACTAATAATACATTAGTAATTAATTGCCATTTATCAGCTGGAAAATCTTCTAATTTAGCAACATATTGAATGCCGGCATTATTGACTAAAACATCGATACGGTTATTAAATTCATTGGCATGCGCAATAACATTATCAATATCAGCTTGAACCGTCACATCAAGCTTAAAGGCTAAGGCATCTCCTCCTGACTGGTTAATACCTTGAGCAACCTCTTGTGCCACAACTAAATTAATATCGCTAATAAGGATTTTATAACCTTGCTTAGCTAAATTTTTTGCTATTCCTAAGCCAATACCACTGACAGAACCCGTTACCAAAGCTGTTTTCTTTTGAGTCATGTTTTACTTCCCTTTATTGATTGCGTCAAATAACAACAGAATATAATGATACGCCGATAATGTTAACAAAACCATTTCATTGTTGAGTGATAGTTGAACTAATTGCGGTTTTATACAGCACATTCACAAAACGTTAATGTGTAGACATTATAGTAAAATAACACCGATTATTTTGGCGCAATTAATAACCAGTAAAAATTTGTTTTAGAACAATAAAGAACCACTAAAAAGTTGTTTTAAACACAAACACTGACTAAAGTTATTTAACAAGCTAGTAACATAACAGAAAGTGAAAAATGTAAAATATATAGCATTAAAAAAATTAACATAAAGAAATTAACATCGATTTTTTCAAACGTTAGTATGCTAGTTGTACGATAGGTGTTGGTATATTGCTCACGTTTAAAATGAAAACAGTGTTAATAAACGGATTACAAACCTCTATAGAGTCACTATAAAATACAACAAGGAGTACAAATATGGGACGCATTGCATTAGTAACAGGTGGAACACGTGGTATAGGCGAGTCTATTAGCATAATGCTAAAAGAACATGGTTACACTGTTATCGCGAATTATGCTGGCAATGATCAAGCAGCTCAAGAATTCACAGAGCGAACAGGTATTAAGTCGTTTAAATTTGACGTCAGCGATTTTGAAAGTGTAAGTAAAAGTATTCATGATATAGAGTCTGAAATCGGGTCAATCGACATTCTTGTAAATAATGCCGGTATTACTAGGGATGGCACCATGCACAGAATGGATTTTGAGCAATGGAATAAAGTTATTCAAACCAATTTATCTTCTTGTTTTAATACTTCTCGCGCTGTTATTGAAGGTATGAGAGCGCGCTCATTTGGACGTATTGTTAATATAGGATCGGTTAATGGCCAGGCAGGTCAATATGGTCAAGTGAACTATGCAGCCGCTAAATCTGGTATCCATGGTTTTACCAAAGCATTAGCGCAAGAAGGCGCTGCAAAAGGCATTACCGTCAATGCGATTGCCCCAGGTTATGTTGAAACGGATATGGTTCGAGCAGTTCCTGCTGATGTTTTAGAAAAAATTGTTAGAACAATACCGGTAGGGCGATTAGGTCAACCAGAAGATATCGCACGTTCTGTATTATTTTTAGTGGCCGATGAAGCTGGTTTTGTTACTGGCTCGACCTTATCCATTAATGGTGGTCAGCACATGTACTAATTATATACCTGCTTAACTTTAAGATGCAGATTTCAGTATGTGACAAGGGTTAGGTACACAGGTGCAGCCTAAAAAACCTGTGTAATACTTGATAAGGGTGCAGCCGTTATCTTTATATCGTAACTTGATCTGACTTGCTAGCTTAACGCTAAAACTGCATTTTGAAGTGGAAAGGGCATAGAAAACATCATGTTATAACTTTTATATTATTAAAGTAGATAAACAATTATCTACTTTTTGTTTTGCATGTATAGCACTTTTGTCTAACTCTTTAGACTTTCTTTATTTACTTATATTTACTTATATTTACTTATTTGCAAAAAATTATTCGAGTTTTACATTGAGTGCTGAAATCAACATACATATGAATCCGTTAAATTAGCGAGGAAAAATTATTATGAGTGTAAATAGTGTTGTAGTGTTAAGTGCCGTGCGTTCTGCTGTTGGTACTTTTGCGGGCGGTTTAAAAGACATAGAGCCGGCTGAGTTGGCAGGACAAGTATTAGCCGAAAGTATTAAAAAATCAGGAGTAGACGCGGAGCAATATGAATCAGTGATAGTGGGTAATACTATACCCACTGAATCCCGCTTTCCCTATGTTGCGCGAGTAGCCTCTATTCAAGCCGGCATGTCTTTAAACTCTACTGCAATGGCACTTAATCGCTTATGCAGCTCTGGCTTGCAAGCAGTGGTGAGTTCGGCCCAAGGTATTATGTTAGGTGATCATCAGTTGGCGATTGGCGGTGGTGTTGAAAATATGTCACGTGGGGGATATTTGTCACCGGCTATGCGTGCCGGTGCGCGTATGGGGGACAGTGCCATGATTGATATGATGGTGTCGACATTAACTGACCCATTCGGCGTTGGTCACATGGGGATTACTGCTGAAAACCTAGCGACTAAATGGCATTTAAGCCGTGAAGCACAAGATGCTTACGCTGCAGAATCACACGCTCGTGCCGCTAAAGCGGTAGAAGCGGGTTATTTTAAAAGCCAGATTGTGCCAATAGAGCTTAAGAGCCGCCGTGGCAGCACTTTCTTTGAAACTGATGAGCATATAAAAGCAGGCACAACGGCAGAATTTTTAGCCGGAATGCGTCCAGCATTTAAAAAAGACGGTAGCGTAACCGCAGGTAACGCCTCCGGTATAAACGATGCTGCATCCTTCTTAACGCTAGCGAGTGAAAACTATGCAAGCCATAATAATTTATCGCCAATTGCACGCATGGTTTCTTATGCAGTTGCCGGTGTTCCTAACGATGTTATGGGCGAAGGTCCTATTCCAGCCTCTAAAGCGGCATTGGCTAAAGCCGGCTTGTCTATTACTGATATGGACGTTATTGAATCCAACGAAGCTTTTGCAGCACAAGCATTAACCGTTGCTAAAGGACTTGATTTAGACCCATTAAAAACTAATCCAAATGGTGGCGCAATTGCTTTAGGTCACCCTATTGGTGCTTCAGGAGCAGTAATTGCCACTAAAGCTATTCACGAGTTACATCGTGTAGGTGGCAAGTACGCACTTGTTACTATGTGCATTGGTGGCGGACAAGGTATTGCCGTTATATTTGAACGTTTATAAATTTAACCTGAACGTTTAATCGTATTAATGGGGCAACATTGTGTTGCCCCCCTTTTTATGTAAAGCGTTTATTGTGTAGCGTGACGGTTTAGATAATCGTGGTTGATTTCCAGCCACATCAGTTTTTTGGTCGCTTAAAACAAGAATGAATGCAATGGAAAAATGACCAAGCACGCTTTGAAGTACAGCAATACACATTGAATTAGATAGTGAATTAGATAGTGATGTTCTATAGTCGTTGCCGCTTTCATCATTTGGGTTACAAAGCCCAAAAAATGATGAAAGCGAAATGATGAAATTGAAAAAAGTCGCTTAACTAGCTTGTCTAAATTTAGTTGAGCCGATTACCTTGTTGAGTTTATTTAGATTTATTTACCTTATTAAAAGGCATTTTTAATAAGGTAAATAAGCTGGCATTTTTTTTATTGGCGGGAAAACTTTTAAGACCTATAGCTAAATCCTCATCACTTTTTTGTGCCTGTGACTTATAACTAGCAAATATTCTATCCCACCAACTAACACTAAACCCATAATTGCTATTAGTTTCTTCTACTACTTGGCTATGATGAATACGGTGTAATTCTTGCGTAATAAGTATGGTTCGTAATGGTCGCTCTAACCAAGGGGGTAATCGAATGTTGGCATGATTGAATAGCGAAAAGCCATTGAGCGCTACTTCAAAAATAATCACCGCAAGTGCAGGTACGCCAAGTACAATAACCGCTGCGCCTTTAAGTAATATACTTAACACTATTTCAATGGGATGAAAGCGCAAACCCGTACTGGCATCGGTATGACTGTCGGCATGATGAACTTTATGAACACGCCATAGTATCGGCACAAGATGAAAAAGGCGATGTTGCCAATAAATCATTAAATCTAATAATAACAAACTCAAAGCAATACTCAGCCAATTTGGTAAGTTAATGACATTGAATAGGCCAATACCTTGTGCTGAGCTATACAAAGCAATACCGATAACACCAATAGGTACTAATAACCTAGCAACGACTGACGATAAAATTAACAAAGAAAAGTTACCTAACCAACGAACACCTTTAGTCAGTTTGCTTTTACGCGCAGGAAAGCAGCTTTCTAGCACTAACATAGTGATAAAAATGGCAAAGAAGATACTTAATCGTAAACTGGTATCTGACATTTATTGCCCCTCGGTTAACTTATCTTTAGCATTATTTTTCGCCGTCTTAGTTGGCTTTTTTAAGCTGTGTTCTTTCAACGTATGATAGCCGCCATAAACCCGTGTAACAATTGTTATTGCCGCTAATGAAGCAAAGCCATAGGCAAGTTCAGCAAAATATTGTGGCCATAAACAAAATGCGACAAAAATAAGAATGGTCTCGGTGCCTTCGGTTAAGCCATTTAAATAATAAAAACTTTTGTAAGCAAATTGAGGTTTGTCCAAGTTGAGTTTTTCGGCCGGAATAGCAAAAGCTAAAAAGCTCGATCCAGTCCCCATAAATACCGCTAACAATACTGCGGCGGCTAAAGAATTTTGCTCGGGGTTAGCCAATGCAAAACCTAGTGGTATCGCAGCATAGAATAAAAAGTCGAGGCAAATATCTAAAAAGCCACCTGCGCTGGTGCTGTTGTTTTGATGCCGTGCTAGTGCGCCATCTAAGCCATCAAATAGCCGGTTTAGTACAATGGCAGCTAAAGCTAAATTCCATAAGTTTAAGGCTAAAAAAGGCACAGCTAACAAACCTATTATAAAACCGACTAGGGTCAGTTGATCTGCGGTTACTTGGCGTTTATCTAACAAACTAACCACAGGCTGTAACAAAGGCTTTATCAAAGGCGTAATATATTTATCTAGCATAAGTCTGTTTCTTAAATGTCTTGTTGTGGTGTCTTTAAGTGCAACACTTTGCCATTAGCCGCTATGGCGTCCGACTCATCATGTGTCACCATAATAACAGGTAATTGGTGTTGTCTAATTTGTTCAAAGACTAACTGTCGAGTTTCTTGGCGTAACTGACTATCTAATTTACTAAATGGCTCATCCAATAATATGGCTTTAGGTTGACTCAATAATACCCGTAATAACGCCACGCGTGCTTGCTGTCCGCCAGATAAACTCTCAGGTTGGCGATTTTCTAAACCAGCTAAACCCACATCAGACAGTGCCTGACTAATTTTTATTGCGCGTGTTTTGCTATCGCCTTTAGGCATCGCAAAAGCAATATTACCAGCAACAGATAAATGCGAAAATAACAAAGCGTCTTGAAACAATAATCCGATATTACGCCGATAACTGGCGACTTTGGTAATATTAGCGCCGTTGAGATAAAGCTGACCATCGGCTTGAAATTCTTTGGGCAACATACCGGTTAGCCAATTTAACAAGGTTGATTTTCCACTGCCTGACGGCCCCATTATGGTCAGTACGTCACCACCTTTTATCGTTTCGTTAAGTGCTAGTAAAGGTGTTTGCTGGCGCATTATGGTTAAATTTTTTATCTGTAAACTGTTTATCTCAAAAGAACTGCTCATCGGTTAACCTTAGTGATATAACGTGTTGTTTTGTTATTGTGCTTTACTTGAGCCTTTTGTCTGTTTTTTCGCCTCGATATCAGCCAAATGAGTGAAAAAGCGATGGCGGGTAAAAGCATCTGTATTAGCGCATAAACCGCACTTGTGCGGCGACTAGCGCCGTTGGCTAAGCTTACCGCTTCGGTGGTCACGGTATTAAGCCGCCCACCACCGACTAATAATGTTGGTAAATATTGGCTAAAACTAATGGCAAGTCCTAATGCGCTGGCCATCATTATAGGCATTAATAATTGTGGCAAACTCAGCTGTAAAAATATTTTAAGCGGCGATGCACCTAAGCTTGCTGCTACTTGTGCATAACGCGAATCAAGCAGGCGATAACTGGTGGCTAAAGATAAAAATACATATGGTAAAACAAACAGTAAATGTGCCAAGGCAACATTGATAAAGGTTGCTTTACTATGAACTGCTTCTTGTAGCCAGACTAAGCCAAATAAAAAAGCAATGCTGGGGATCATTAATGGCAAATAAATAATCACACTACTAAAGCGTGAGAGCTGGGCCCCGTTTTGTTTTTCAAATTCTAAGGTCAGCAAGGTTAAAATGAGGGCAATGCTAGTCGCGACCAAGCCAATGGAGAGTGAGTTTATTATCGGTGTTTGTACTTGTAGCAAAGCCGATTGCCAATGCATTATTACCCATTGTTCAGGCAGTGCTAACGGAAACTGCCAGTAGCCGGCAAATGACCAAAACACCATACCAATCAAAGCCAAGGCAATAAAGCTGATTAACAACAGGGTAAAAATATTGATGATTTTAGACCAGAAAACATCACCGTATGTGCGCTGACCGTTACTTAAGCTTTTACTGCTTATAGCTTGGCTTAGTTTTTCTAATAGCCACCAAGTGAATAGCACCGAAAGCGTAACGAACAATTGTAATATTGCCCCAGCGGAGGCTTTTATTCGCAAGCTTAAATCGACATCATGAAACCAGTTCATAATGGCCACAGCTAATGTCGGTGGTGTATTTGGCCCCAATATTAAAGGCATTTCTACACTGGCGCTGGCGTATGCGAGTATGGCTAACATGGGTAAACGCATTAACGGATAAATGTTAGGTAGTACGGCCTTGAAAAACGCCGTTATCGGATAATAGCCTAAGCTAAGTGCAACACGATATTGCGCCCGTAACTTGATATTAAGCTCGGGTTGAGCAATAGCGCCCAAAGTCATTAATAATAAAAAAGGCAGCTCTTTTAGCGTTAAACCCATAATAATGCTAATACCGTAAGGGTCATGGGGCAGTAACCAATCTGTCGGACTTTGCCAACCGGTTAACCAAGGTGACAGTAGGCGAGCAATCATGCCTGAAGGTGTGATCAAAAAGGCAATAGCTATTGCGGCCGCGGCATGGGGTATCACTAAAATAGGCCCTAACAAACGTTGAATACGTACTAACCACGGGCTATCAAAATAATTGGCTAACAGTAAAAGTGTCATAACAAAAGCTAATAAACCACTGACAATACTGCTGAAAAAACTCAAGCCGATCATTTGAGCTATGCCGGGTGTTTGTACTAGTTGCTGAAAGCCTTGTAAGCCAAACTGAGTTCTGTCTAAAGCCGGTAACCAACCAAAGGCCGGTAAAAGCACACCTAATAAACCACCCAGCACAGGTAAAATTAATATCGCTATTAATAATTTAGGGCTGAATTTTACCACGGTACTAAAAAGTGTGTCGATCAGCTTGGTCTCATCTTTTAGAGGACGGTTGTTTAAGGAATTGCTGGTCAGCTTATGGCTCATTTGTTATTGCGCTCCATAACGTTTTAACCATTCACGGGTTAATAATATTGACCAACTGGGATGGGGCTCACTTAATGCTGTGATTTTACTGCTAACAGGTAAGGCGCTTGGGTGTTGCTGCTCAATACTAAACAATAATTGCTCTTGCTGACTTAATTTCGGCACATCGAGAACCGTGCTGTCGCCCCATATTTTAGCTTGTTGTTTTTTAGCCTGTGCTTCAACACTGAGCATAAAATTGGCGACCACTTTTGCGGCATCACTATTCGCGGCATTATAAGGAATAGCGATAAAATGAATATTACTTAAACTACCATCTTGCATGACGAAGCTACGAGTATTTTTGGGTAAGTTATAGCGCTCAACCGCTGCCGGTACTTGCGCAGCAGAGAAGGTAAAACCTAAGTTTATCTCACCGTCACCAACCAGTCTTTGTAATGCTGTGCCACTGGCAACAAAATATCGCCCTTGATGCCACAAATACGGATGCAGTTTATCTAAAAATGTCCATAAAACGGGTAGCAATGTAGCTTGGCTTTGTGTTGTTACTGCTTGATATAGACCTGACTTTACTTGCGCTGGCTGATGCTGATTAAGTGTGATTAGGGCATATTTTAAAAAGCTTAATGATAAAAAATCAGGCGGTTTTGGGTAAGTAAAGCGACCAGGGTTTTGCTCAGCCCAAGTTAATAATTGGCTAATGTTTTTTGGCGCATGGCGAATACTATCTTGATATGCGTTTATTGGCTTATTGATATTAGTTGAAGGTGTGTAATAAAAGGTTAGCGAAGCTTGTCCCCAAGGCGCTTCCATACCTTGCGTTGGCAAACCAAAATCACGGGTCATTGCCTCATTCTCTCTGGGGTTTGTTAGCCAAAAGTTAGGTAATTGTGAAACCCAGCCTTGCGCTAATAGTTGATACTTCGCCATTGATGCAAAATTTTCGCCGTTGATCCAAACTAAATCAACTTGTCCTTGCTGATGATTATTTGCTGACTTTTCTGCTAAAACACGACTAACAGCTTCGCTGGTGTCGGTTAGTTTTACATGCTGTAAGTCAATGTTATATTCTTGCTTTACTCGCTTAGCAAGCCATTGAATATAGCTATTAATTTGCGGGTCACCGCCCCAAGCATGAAAATAAACTGAGGTTTTTTTTCCTAATGTTTCTCCCGTACTCCACTTTGTTTGTATCGGTGAGTTGTTTGATATTAATACATTGTTCACTTTAGCGACTGAGCTTGTTTCAGGGGCCGCTGCAAAGGCTGTGTTGGCATAACTTAATGAGCTTATAGTAAATAGCATGGTAAACAGCAGGGTGAACCCAGCTAAAAACCTTAACCTAGGTAACCAAACAGCGGGCATAACTGCTTTAACCCTTGAGGTTTTTGATACTGATGCCATAAAGTTATTGGCTTGTTGATACGATAACAATATGACCGCTTGATGTGGAAAATGAGTGGCAAAAAGAGTCGAGAAACGACCCCTTTCACCATTCAAAAAACACTTCGATTTACCTAGCGGCATTGAGTGCCCAATCATAATTTAAGAAATTCGTTGCCATATCTTCCGACTTTAAACCTGCTTGTTGCGCTGGTGTTAAGTTCAATGCTTCACGGTAGAGCAATACGAAAGCAGATAGAGAATTACTGCCACGAAAGCCTTGTGTGAAGTCATCGCCATACCATTTGAAAATAGCGGAAAGCTCCATTGCATCTTCAGTAAAACGATTACGGTTCTTATCGGTTAAAAAACGTATCGTTTGCTCACTTAATTGTTGCTCTAGTTTGTCAGCGCTATAAGCTTCTTCACGCAAAGCAGGGCAGCCAATGCTGGCGCAATTAACCGCAAAATGAATACGCGGGTCGCCATATTTATTATCGCCACGAATTAATTCATGCTCAATGTTGTCTAAGCTGCGCGTTTCACCTAACAAAGGAATAAATTGCTTACTCCACGGCGAACTAAAGAAGCTACCAAGGTCTTTTATCGACTTTATATCAGGGTAAGCCGTTAGAATTAGTTCAACTGTCCAAGCATTGTAAGCATTGATCAAAAATGACAATTGCTTAGGGGCAGGCCATTGCTCAAATGTTTGTTTATCAATCTTACCAAGGGCAGTTAAATAAGCCGTTAGCTTTACATGATCAGTTTTCATGCCGGCATAATTTACTTGGCTTGAATGACCATCATTAATTGGCGAAACGTGCTGAGTTAATAAAGCCTGCCATGGTTGGTGCAAGATCTCTTGTGCCGTACTAACGGCGCTAAAAACTGTGCTTAACAGTAACAATACAGCTAACGGCAAAGATTTAGCCCTTGAGATGGCTTTGTTTAAGTTAATCATGGGTATTAACCTCTTCTCCAGGTGTGGAATTTCTCTAACCAGCTTAAAACGGTTTCTGGTGCATGGTTACGTTTCCACTCACCTGCTGCATATTTATTGCCTTCAGCCCACGTTGGATAGCTGTGAATCGTGCCTAAAATTTTATTTAAGCCTAAGCCATGCTTCATTGCTAATACAAATTCAGCGAGTAAATCACCGGCATGCTCAGCAACAATCGTCACACCGAGTATTTTATCTTTGCCTTTTGGCGTAATAACTTTAATAAAACCATTGGCCGCACCGTCAGTGATCGCGCGGTCTAACTCGGCAAAATCATATCGGGTAATTTCATAGTCAATGTCTTGTTCAATAGCCTCTTGTTCATTAATACCGACACGTGCCACTTCTGGATCAATAAAGGTTGTCCATGGAATAACGCGGTAATCGACTTTAAACTTTTTAAAGGTACCAAACAATGCATTAACTGCGGCATACCAGCCTTGATGTGCTGCAACATGGGTAAACTGATAAGGACCAACAATATCTCCTGCGGCAAATATATTAGGGTATAAAGTTTCTAAATATTCATTGGTTTGAATGGTGCGGTTAGTTTCTATTCCTAATGTTTCAAGGCCGTAACCTTCTAAGCGAGCAGCGCGGCCAACAGCACATAATAACTGGTCGTATTCAATGGCTATTTCTTCTTCTTGATCTGTACCTTGTTCGTGCTTAAGGTTTTTCACCATGATGAATTTTTTACCGTCACGTTGTTCACAACGTAAAGCTTGGTGAGAAGTTAAAATATTTACGCCACTTTTTTGTAATGACTGACTAGCAAATTCAGAGACTTCAAGGTCTTCTCTGATCATGATGCGTTCAGCCATTTCAATTTGTATCACTTGTGAGCCTAAACGAGCGAAACTTTGTGCAAGTTCACTGCCAATAGGTCCGCCGCCTAATACCACTAATTTTTTCGGTGCGCTATCAAGTTTGGCAAATTCTGTCCATAAAATATCACTAGTAACATAACCACTGGTTTCAATACCCGGTAGCGGTGGTACAAATGGACGAGCACCAGTGGCAATAACAATACTGCGAGCGGTTAATGTTTGCATGGTGCCATCGTTAAGTTTAATTTCTACAGTCCACGGATTAATTAATTTCCCGTAGCCTTTAATAACTTCTACACCTAAGTCAGTGTAACGTTCAACACTGTCGTGTGGCGCAATATCGGCAATCACTTGGTGAACACGTGCCATGACTTTCTTAAAAGAAAACTCTGGGGTCGCGTTCTCTAAACCATAGTGTTCACCCTGTTTAATTTGATCGACTATTTTTGCACTTTTTATGATTGCCTTACTTGGAACACAACCATAATTTAAACAGTCGCCGCCCATTTCACCTGCTTCAATTAACGTTACTTTTGCTTTTACAGCCGCGGCGATATAACTGGTGACTAAACCACCAGCGCCGGCACCGATAACAATTAAGTTACGATCAAAGCTTTTAGGTTTTTGCCATTTTTTATAGACTTGACGTTGTTTTATTTTGTTAATGATAGTTGTAGCAATAAGGGGTAAAAGACCGAGTAACACAAAAGAGAGAATAAGCTTAGGTGATAATATACCAGACAAGCTCTCTATTTCAGCTAATTGCGTACCGGCGTTAACATAAACCATGGTGCCTAAAAACATGCCTATTTGGCTGACCCAATAAAATGTCCAGGCTTTAATACCGGTAACCGCCATTAATAAATTAACTAAAAAGAAAGGAAAAACAGGCACTAAACGTAAGGTGAACAGATAAAATGGCCCTTCTTTTTTTACACCAGCATCAATGGCTTTTAAGCGTTCAGGAAATTTAGCCTTAATGGTATCGCGCAGTAGATAACGTGAGACCAAGAAGGCTAATAGTGCACCAAAGCTAGAGGCAAATGAGGCAATAACCAAGCCTTGGGCTAAGCCAAACAAAGCGCCTGAAGCCAAGGTTAAAATGGCAGCGCCAGGTAATGACAGCGCAGCGACCAAAACGTAAAGGGTAAAAAAGCCCCCAATAACCAATAATGGCGATTGTTCGCGCCACTGGCCAAATTGCGCCATTGAGGCTTTTAATCCCTCTAAAGTAAGTAACCTATTGAGATCAAAATGAAAAAACAATGCCACCAGTGTAATGGCGATAACGAATAATAGTATCTTCTTAAACATAAAAATTGTCCTTAAAAACTGTGCTGTATTGTGAACTTGGCATTAATAGGTAATTCAGGAAAAACTAAGGTTGAACCAAAATATCCGCCTTCAAAGACTGGCCGCCAATTCTTTTGATTCGTGACATTATTGATATCGAAACGCAATTTAGTCTGCTCGCCAATTCGGTAACTGGTGTTAAGACCTAAGGTGTATTGATCGCGTATGTTTACGGTTGCTAAAAAATCTAGTGGGTAACTTGAGGTATATAATGCCGCAAAGCCTGCTTGCCAAGATTCTGTAATATAAAGGCCACCATTAATACTTAATGATTGCTCTGGTATGCCTTGTACACGCCTATTAGAACGAGGAAAAGCGGTGAAGTTTGGTGCACCTACGCTAGTACCTTGAATAATGTCGGGACGAGAATTATCAAAGGCATCAGCAATTTTCGACGAACTTTGACTACTGGCAGAATTGTCATAACGAGCATCAAGATAACTGTAACCTATGTTAAACCAATAGGGCGCAGCATCATAAAACACTTGCAGTTCAACACCTTTGGTTTTTATGCCGGTGTTACTGCCGTCACGATTACGTAAGCTACGACTTTGATTAAACAATGCTCCGTCAATATACCAAGCGCTGTTGTTGGGTATATATTTAATGCCCACTTCATTTAGCGTGTTTTCAGTGGCAAAGTTCTGTGTATTAATTAAGTTATCAGCGCCTAATGAATTACCACCGGCCATACTATTTGAAGTTGCTTCGTTATAACTCGTTGCAGCATAAATAGTTAAATCAGTATTAAGCTTGTAATTAACGCTGGCTTGGCCTGAATGTAAGGTTTTATTAATACTATCTTGTGCCGCTTTCTGCCCAGTAGGTGCAATAGGATCTCGTGCTTTTACATCATAAAAATCAATACGATAACCAAAGTTTGTTCTTAAACGATCGCTCCATTGACTGTCTTGTTGAATGGCAAAGCCCGTTTGCCAGCTAGTAGAGTCGGTAGTATCTGATAACGAATAGTCACCAAGGTTGTCATTATTGACATCATACTGACCACCGGGTGAAACAAATAGACCGGGGCGCAGCTCCACAAGTCTAGCTTGTTGTTCTACCGTTAGGGGAATGCGGCGGCTCTCAACAGGGCCAGTTAAATCAATAGGGTCGTCAGCTTCTGTGGTAAATTGGCTATAACCGCGCACTTTATTATAACGGACATCAAAGGCGACAATGGTTTGTTGCTGATTATTCCAATCATGACTTAGCTCAAGTCGGTTTTGCGCGGTATCAGCAGCATCTATGATCTCAACAAAGCTATTCTGAGCAATTTCGTCACGGGTTAAATGTTGATAATACGTGCTATTTTTTAATTGTGTTTGGCTGCTTAGTTCGCGGGTGTAGATGCTGTGCAATAAAAAAGTGTTAGCTTCGTTTTCATTATCAGGATCGGTTAATACCCTACTACGACTAAGTTGTACTTGTCCGGTTGGCGAAATTACTGCTCCAGCGCCGGGTATAAGGCTACCATTAGCTTGTACGCCCTGGCCGGTAATATATAAGCCGCTGTCGATTAGCGCTTGTGTTGGCCTATTAATGCCAGCATTGTCGGTAAATTCAACTTGGTATAATTCAAGGTTAATATCCCACGTGCTTTGGCTATCAGGCAATAAACGAAAGGCGGCGTAAAAGCTGTCACTTTTAAAGCTTGAGTAATCGTAAAAGCTACCATTATCAATATGCTCTGCGCTGATTCTAAAACCACTCTCACCCTCAATAATTGGCGCACCTATATCCAGTTGTGCACTGTATTGATCCCAGCGACCTGCGCTAAGTTTTACTTTTGCAGCACTTTTTTCAGTCGATGCGCGTTTAGATTGTAAATTAACAAAACCACCATTACGTTGGCTACTGCCAAATAATACCGGTGGCGCACCTTTTATTACATCAAGCTGATCAACAGAATTAAAAGAAAGTGGTACACCAAAGCCGTTATTACCGGCTTGTCGGCGCATGCCATCCTGAAAAAGCTCGCCTAACTGACCACGTAAAGTCGGTAAGCTTGGCGCACCAAAACCACTGGCTGAGTAACTGTTTGGCGTTACGGCTAAAATATCCTGCAAGTCAGTTATGTTTAATTGTTCCATCATAGCGCTAGTAATAGGCGTCATAGAACGTGCAATGTCAGCCAAGCCTAAATCATCGCCAAATGGCCCATTGATTTTGGTGTTTTTGGGCGAAAAACCATGATTAATAATGCGTTGACCTGCAACTTCAATAACTTCAACATCAGTTTCCTTAGCTTCTTCAGCACTAGCTATTTGAGCGTGAAAAATAAAGTGCATACTAAGGGCTATTAAACTGTATTTCATTTGAGAGTACCTAATTTTTTGTTATTAATCATGCTTGATTATGAACTTATTAAAAATGTTATGTCAGTCTAGACCGAGATTAAAAATAATAAATTTCAGGCTTTTAATTTATATTGGCTTTTAATCTTAGTCATTAGTCAAAATAGCGTTTTAAAATTTCTTATCGATCGATTAAAAAAGGATCGATTAAAAAGACATAAGCTATAAAACGAAGTTAAGGTACTAATGAAGGCAATAACGATAGTGAAAATATTGGCAATATTACTTAGGTTTTTTTTAGAGTATTGATGAGCTAAATTGAAAGAGCTGTAGTTGATGTTAGAAATTTACTGATGGTTAACCCATTTATAGTTTTTGAGGATTTAAATATAAACCAGATTTGGCCCAGTAAAAAATCAAAATACGCATTAATCTTTGTCTTCAACAGCAGTGTTGAGCTTGATGGGTGTTACAGCAGGAGGCGATATTATTTTTTCTTCTGTTTGTCTACGTACGGGGTAAGATGATGAATTAGCGTTAGTTTGAATATTTTTGTTAATAAAGTCTAGGGTAGACTTATGCACTTTCTTCAACATATACTTTTGATCTTAATAAATATACAGCCAAACCATCAAAAGTAGCAAAATTATACTTATTGAAGTGACTTGGCTATAGGCTTACATGTCGTGGTTAATTTGAGAACAAAGTGATTAAAATAACTTTGTTCTCAGTCATAAGTGAAAAACTAGCCTTTAGTGACGACTTCTTTTACGCTTGTGGCAATTTTTGCAACAACACGACGATTTAACTTATGGGCAGCAATGGTATTATCTGTTGATAATAATTGAGTTTGACCATAGCCTTTAGCCGTTAATCGACTAGCGTCAATATTGAACTTGTTTACCAGGATGCTTTTTACTGATTCTGCACGTTTTTTCGACAACATTAAGTTGTAGTCGGCAGTACCTGTAATTGAACTGTGTCCTTCAATTTCAACTGATGTATTAGTATATTCTTTCATAAAATCAGCTAATCTTTGAATATCATCAACTAATGCCGGCTTAACAATAGAGCTGTTATTAGCAAAGGCAATATTAAGCTTAATTTCAACGGCATGTTCTGAATATAAAGTACAGCCCATAGAATCTACTTTCACGGTCACAGGTGTGTCAGCACAGCGATCAATGTTGTCGTTAACACCATCGTTGTCACTGTCTAAAACTTTTGCTACAACAGCGGGTACTGCTGCTACTGTAGGTTTGATGCTTACCGGTGCTTGCTTAACATCGCCAAAGGCATATTTAAGGCCTAATTTTACACCCTGATCGATATAACCATAATCAACATCTTTATAAATAGCGGCTTCACTGTAAAAAGATAAACGGTCGTTAACCTCAAAGTTATAACCGGCACCAATATTTACTGCATTGTAGCTTCTCACGTTACTAAAGCGTTTTACGCCAGCAAACATATATAAATCGCTATCTTCTAGTTTGTAAATAGCGTCAACGCCTCCACGAGTACCATAATCTTTATCAGTACCGTTGTTTACGTCATAGCGAGTTCTTGCAATTTCAACGCGCACATTCCAGTAGTCATTAATAATTTTTTGTAAATCGATACCGATAGATTTACCAGCCTCAATTTGGTCCCAATCCATTCTTGCTTCTTTGTTAGTACTCGACTTTATGTAATCGCCAAAGACGCCAAGCTCCCATGTTTTATCAATAGTTTCAGCAGCTAGTGGTGAGCTAATAAGGGCTGCGAGTAGAGAAATTTTAAATGCTTTCATTGGTAATTCCTTGTTTAGGTCTAAATAATCTTAATAAATTCTGTTTTGTATAACTTTTGTATAACGAAGATGATTAAAGAAAGTCATAAATTAATTTCTCAGCTAAGTTTCTAATACGTATTTTGACAATTATTTTTATAAAACGCTACATATTACCTCGTTTATTTTGATTAAGATCAACTGAGAATCTTGATATATTTTAGTTGTAAGTAATTAATTCTACTGAGAACTAGCAAAGAACTAGCGAGAGCTAATGCCTAAATGATAATTGAAAATAAAAGTAGGGTGATTTTTATGTTACAGGCGGCTGCTAGGTATATTAAGTTAAAGTGACAGCGCCGAATTGAGTTGAACTGAGATTAAGAAGAGGGGCTTATTTCCCCCTCTTTACATGGCTATTATTTTGACTTTGTAAGCAACTTTGTAAGTGATTTTGTTACAAGGTTATTTTTTTACCCACTGCCCAGCAGCATTTTGAATAAAATGACCAGTCTGAGTTTTATTTAAGGCTTTTTCAGCGGCTAGTGCGGTGACTTGCGCCATGGTGATGTTATTTTTACGCGCTAGGTTAAGGTAAATGCTTTTACGCTTTTCGTTAACACTCGTCACTAAGCTTTGCGCTTCAACGTTCTCTACTACTAAGCCTAAGTAACCGTTTTGCATTTCGCCAATCAAGCCTTGTTGCTTGGCGTCGTCTAGTGAAATAGCCCATGCGGAAAATGTCATGGTTACAGCTAGCAGCGCACAAGTTAATTTTTTAACTATGTTGTTGGTCATGTTACTAGTTAATTTATTAGATAATCTATTAGATAAGTTATTCATAATTACTCCTTAAAATACGTCGCTATCGGCACTAAAAATGTCATCAAGTTGTTTATCGACTTTTACCCTGATTTCATGATCAATTTTTAAATTTAAATTAATCGTGATCGGTTCTTTGGCGCTAACTTCTATTTTATGTGTACAGCCACTGATTATAAAAATAGCTAACACTGTGGTTAGTATTTTACTCATACTTACTCCTTATTTTTTTGTAAACCTTTGATAATACGTTCTTCAAATTGTTCGGTAATTGACATTGACTCAAGCAAGCCTAATAAGTCATAGCTTAAATTCAAGTTCAGATTCACATCGTTGTCGATGTCTGGATTTCGGCCTTTAATCACCGTTTTTAATAACATATAGCCGTCATCTGCCATTGAAATATCAGAAGACAACTGATGATAGTGCAAGTTCTGCAGGGCATCAAACGCTAACTTTAACTGGCTGTTATTCGCTTTTAGCTCAGCTACCGCCGGATTATTCATCACCTGAATAAGGCCATTAGTCACATTATGCAGTTCGCCTTTTCCCATTGTATATTTTTCGCCATCATAACTAATAGGCAACTGGCCTGATATGTTGCCGGTTACTACAATACCTTGCTTTTTGTCTAGCGCCAACACTTGCTCTAAGTCTATACTAGTTAACTGAACGTCAACTGAATGGCCATGCTCAAGTGGCCATTGAATGTTTGGAATGGCAAAGCTACCGCCTAATATATCACCTTTGATTTTTGTCGCTGATATTGTAAAGTCTTTTTCATAACTCAAAGCGGTGTTAACGGAGAGTTTAGATACCGGTGTTGGGATATCTATCAATGCAATCGTTAGGTTTTCTTTTTGATCTTTAGATACATCATGCAGCGTGGTTAACTTACCCGCTAAAAATTGTAAGTTTTGCTGCCAATTAAGCTCTTGTAGCCAAATGCCATTTACTTCACCGCTGACTGATTTCATTGCTATTGATATGGCGAGTGCTGTTTTTTCAAAATCTGTTAAATCAGTTACCTGACCTTTTACGCTGTAGCTCAATGTGCCTTCAACTAAGGCTATTTTTGTTGGTAATTCAAGATTTAGAGCAAGCAGGTCAGTTAACTGTAACGCTTCAGCCGTTAATGCGATGTTAGGTTTATCTACTGCGCCCGATATTGTTAAATTTCCTAGCGCTACATTATCGGCAGTGGCTGTAGCATTTATTTCAATGTTATTTAAATTACCGGCAACAGTGCTGCTTAGCGCTAATTTTTTGACTGCAATCATTTTACCCACACGCAATTTTTCAGCCTGACTTTGCACTTTTACATTTAAGTTAATGGCACGCTTATCTTGTATTTGCGCCTTATTGTTAACTTGTACAGGGTTTTGACCTTGCATAGCGGTTTGTTGTTGAATCGGGTGGTGTATTTCTACACTGCCTTGTACTTTCGTGGTTAACTGTTTAATCGAGAATAGCTTTTTATTCGTTGTTTTTTGGTTTGTCGACATGGCGATCTTGTTGCTAATAAACGATGAGTTTTCATCAAGGTTTATGATTGTTTGCGCGTGGTTTTGGCTAATAGACCCTTGCAGCTTGACTATAACCGATGCATAAGTGAAATTATTAATGCTTGAGACTAACAGTGGGCTATCAAGTTTAAAATTTAGTTTTGCCAATAATGGACTTTCTTTTGCTGGGTCTTCTGTTACTGAATTATTGTTGCGACTTGGGTCAACGTTGAGATAATGCTTTAGGTTAAAGGCCATATTATCTAAGTTCAGTTGATGCACTTGCTGAGCACTTTCTGCCTTTATGGCTATGCCAGATAACGACAGCTGTTGATCGTTTAGGTTAAAAGTTAATTTGCCCTTTGGCTGAAAGGTTAATTGCTCAACGGGGTTGTCTTTTAGTAGCGTGATGAGTAAAGGCGATAGCGCGTTGTTGTTTAAGTAATCAATCAGGTGAGGCTGACTATATTGCAGCTGCAAGCTGTTGTTATGTTGAAATTCAACTTCAAGTTCAGCAGGGCTTTTAAACGCTTTATCTTCTTTTTTTGAGGTTTTTTTTCTTAAGTTAGACGTGCTTAAATTAGCCGTGTTTAAGTTGATTTTGCTGTGCAGATTAAGCGTGCCCAAGAGTTCAAAGGGTCCACTCGCTTCAATACCTTGAGCAGCGGCAAGTGAAAAATCTTTTAATTGCCAGTCTAAGGTTAATTGTCCTGCTTGATAATTTAATAAGCTATAAAATTCACCGCTAGTGTTAAGCGAGCCTAAAGATTTTACTATTGCCGGCGCTAGCGGTAGTTTATGTGCGAATAAAAACTGTTTTAAAGGGGTTAACTGACCCGATATTTTTAAGGCCAAGGGGGCTTTTTTATGCGGGTTAGTCGATAAATCAACAGATAATAAAACGCTATGCTGAAGATCTTTTAATGAAAACCCTAGGGTATTTTCACTAACTGAAAGTTGGCCTGTATAAGGTGC
Source organism: Colwellia sp. MB3u-4 (assembly GCF_014077065.1). Classification (NCBI taxonomy): domain Bacteria; kingdom Pseudomonadati; phylum Pseudomonadota; class Gammaproteobacteria; order Alteromonadales; family Colwelliaceae; genus Colwellia; species Colwellia sp. MB3u-4. The sequence goes on from NZ_JACGVE010000045.1 coordinate 140,089, forward strand.
TTTTTTTGTGGCATTACTGCTATTTATTGTACTGCTATTTTCCGGCGAAAAAGGTGAATAACTTAACGCTGCCACCTGAATATTAAAAGGTAACTTAAGCTGTTCAAGTTGCGTTAAATAAGTATTTAGCTGTTCTGTTAACCTTTCTGGGTTATTTTTTTTCGGGCTACTTTTGAATAGAGTAAGCAAGTCTGCTGTGCCTTTGACCGTTATTGAAGCAATATCGATGCGTTGAATTTTTTGCTCAGCAGCTAATGAAAAGGTGATTGCCATATTTTCAATATTGATATCTGCTTGCGGTGTTTGCAGGCATAAGTGACTTATCGCCAGTTCTAAATCTGTGGTGAAGTGAAAGTCTAGACAGGTTATTTTTACGTCATATAACGCCAATTCATCATTACTAAAGTTTTTTACAATAGCAACGCGAGCAAAATAGACCAAAAAGAGGGTAGTTATAATGACGCTTAGTACAATAGCAATTAAGCTTTTTTTGGGGACTATCATTTGTGGATATTTATTCCTTCGTCCATGGGCTTTCTGGCTTTGTTTAATCCGTTTTGTACCACTACTTTATGGCTGTTGAGTCATAGGATCAATCAAAATCATGGATTTAAATACCTAGCTACAAAAGAGCTCACGAAAAAATTATGATTTTCTCACTCATGAGAATATTTTAATTATACCAATTTCACTAATTAGGTGGTCTACTTTATACGCAGGGAAAATGGCCAAATATAAGGCATTTATTTTAATAACTAGTTGTTCTAATTATTAAATAAATAACGCAGTAGTTGGTTATTTTAACCAGTAAAAATGATCAGATAATTAGTGAGATTGGTATTACGCTATAGAAGCGTTATGATATTGGCATTTTTCACGTAAAGACTATAAAGAGAGACGCATGTCAGCTGTTCCATTAGAACGTATTACCATAGAACCTACTTCACCCGCCACAGCCTGTGTTATCTGGTTACATGGCTTAGGAGACTCAGGTGCAGGATTTTCGCCTATTGTGCCAGAACTAAGTTTGCCTAAAAATCACGCGGTACGCTTTGTGTTTCCACATGCGCCAGAGCAAGCCGTGACTATTAACCAAGGCCATGTCATGCGTTCATGGTATGACATAAAAAGTATGGATTTACATAACCGTGCTGATATGGACGGTGTGCTTAAATCTGAAGTCAAAATTCAAGCATTAATTGCCGAGCAAGTTACAGCGGGTATACCGGCAAAGAATATTATTTTAGCGGGCTTTAGCCAAGGCGGCGTGATGAGCCTGTTTACCGGTTTGCGTTACCCTGAAAAGCTTGCAGGTATTATGGCGTTATCATGCTATTTACCTAACGCTGATGCATTACCCGAGCAACTAAGTGCGGCAAATAGCGATACAGCAATTTTGCAACAACACGGCGATAATGACGATGTTGTGCCTTTAAGTGCAGGTAAAATGGCTAATACCTTACTTAATGCGAAAAATTACCCAGTAAAATGGCAAACTTATCCGATGGCGCATAGTGTTCATCCAACACAAATCCGTGATATTGCCACATGGTTAGTGGCACGTTTAAATCTAGCGTAAAGCTAAGTCATCGAAGGGGAGATAACATGCCAGAAGTTAAGGTTAAACTTGTTTTTGAGAAAGAAAACAAAAATAGTATCCGTTTTAAAGAAGTAGCTGAGCCAGGTAAGGCTGAAGCTATGGGCAGTATCTATTTACAAAAGTGGCTTGTGGGTGATGCTAAATCAATTGAAATTTCGGTGAAAGTTCCAGACTAGTGATTTTGAATTAATTTGTTTTCAGCTGACTATTGCTAAGTTATTTCGACGAGACACCAAGCTTTGTAGTTAAAAGATAGCATTTATGAAAAATGATGAAGACTTAGAGCATCCTGCGTAGTGGTCAAGTAAAACTGACCACTAATTTATATTCTAGTCAGTATCTTTTCTCTGACTCATTTTGTATTCCTCTACTGTTTTGAGCTCAAAACCCATAGGTAAAAGTCTTTGCAGCTCAAGCGCTGTAGTTTTTATTGCGCTTAGCCTATCCATGGTCAGTTTGTCCATAACTAGCTCAACGTAGTGTATTTTTAACCATAACGGGTTTAACAACAATATTTTTAACAATCATGGTTTTAATACTAATCCCCTTAGCAGATAAATGAATTAACCCAGCTTTTGAAAGACTAATAAGCGATTGTTTGCTGGCATAGCATGATCATTTTCTAGCGATAAACCCACACTATCCGCTAAGGCCATTATCGCCTCAATATCGCGAATAGCACTTTGGCTATCACGCTCTTTGAGCCAGATATCAAAACCGGCATTACTCTCGCTTGTGTACTGGCCTTGATAATTAAATGGCCCATAAACACAACATTTACCCTGTTGATTTAAATGTTGTGATACACCACTAAAAAATGCTTGCACTAATGGCCAGCTAATAATGTGCAAGGTATTTGCTGTGTATATGGCGTCAATTTTTTCAATTGGCCAAGGATGGTTGAGATCAAGTTCAATTGGGTGAAGTAAGTTACCTGCAGGATATTCTCTTAACCATTGGCTAATACCTTGATGATTTAACAATATATCGCTGGTCTGCCAACTTAACCATGGCATGTTGGGTGCAAAAAACACCGCATGTTGGCCAGAGCCTGAACCGACCTCTAACACAGTTTTACTGGCACTAAAGCTATCAGCTAGCGCAGCTAAAATGGCGACTTTATTGTTCTCACAGGCTTGGGAGAAGGGTTTGTTCATGGTTGTTTACTCAATTTTTCACTCAGTTTTTTATTCATATGATTATTAGCGTGACTAACCGTTTTCATTGTTTAACTTATAAGGTAGTAGTGTTTGGCACTGCGCTTGATAAGTACGCATTTGTTGTTGTTCTTGCAAACAAAAGGCTTTGATAGCAGGTTTGAAGCCTGCATGTTTGATCCAATGATATGACGTGGTTAGCTTAGGTTCAAAGCCTCGGGCTATTTTGTGTTCACCTTGGGTGCCTGGGTGAAATAAGCTCAGTTTATTTTCAATACAAAACTCTATGCCTTGGTAGTAACACAATTCAAAATGTAAATTGTTATAACTCTTCGTGCAACCCCAATAGCGACCATATAAATGCTTGTCGTCAAAAAATAACCAAGCACAAGCGATGTCTTCGCCATTACAGTTAGCGATGATCAGCAAGATATGCTCAGGTAACTTTTCTACTATTGACTTAAAAAAATTAAACGATAAATGTGGTGTATGTCCACGTTTTAAATAAGTTAGCTGATAAGTTAAATAGAAAAACTCAAGTTCTTTTTCACTAATATCTTTACCGGTAACGCGTCTAATCTCAATGTTTTGTTGCGCCATTGAAAGACGCTCTTTGCGAGTGTTTTTTCTTTTTCTGGCGGTGAAGCGTGAGAGGAAATCGTCAAAGTCACGGTAGTTATAGTTTAGCCAATGAAATTGCACTGTGTTACGTTGGTAAACATCATCAGACTTTTGCTGTGTTGGTAAGCAATATAATAAGTGCCAGCTATTTAAGTTTTTATGTTGGCAATGGTGTGTTAATACCTCGAAAACATCAGCAAGGCCAACATGGTTGGATAATAATTTATGGCTAGTTACCGGTGTAAAAGGCGTAGTAGCGACTAATTTAGGGTAGTAGGGCATATTATGCTTTTCATAGGCTTCGGCCCATGCCCAATCAAAAACATATTCTCCCCATGAATGAGATTTAACGTACATGGGCAGAATAGCGTTAATTTCATTTTTATCGTTATCACGCAATTGTAAGTGATGAGGTTGCCAACCTTGAGCACCACTAACCGAGCCACTCGTTTCTAAACACTGGAGAAATTGATAATTTGAAAACACCGATGGCTGTCGATTTAGCCGTTGCCAGTCTTGTTCAGCTATAGCTGAAATATTATTTACGATTTCAATTTTCAATGATTATTCTGTTACTTAAGTTACTCATCTCTGCAGCTTAACAGATGGTTAATTTAATAGGTATAAAGCTTTTTAAGTAACGAATGTGTGGCAATTCCTGAGCAATATTTACCTGTAACAACAAATTCATATCTTTAGATTTAATTCACTTGGTATAATGTTAAAAACGTAATTAGGGTAATGAAACCAATGAGCATTGAAAAAACACTGAAGTCATTTTTAAATCAAGTTAAAGAAACACAAATAATTTGGGCGTTACAAGATAAAAACAGCGAAGATTGGGTGGTACTTGATTCAATTAACTTTGAAAACACTGAAGTTATGCCACTTTGGTCAACACAAGCACTGGCCAAAAGTCATTGTATTGAAGAGTGGGCTGATTATATACCTGCGGCTATTACGTTAGCTGATTGGATGGAATTTTGGATTGAAGACTTACTCGAAGATGGCGTTATTATCGGTATCAATTGGCAAGAAAATGATGAATGTTTGGAGTTAGAACTGCCTGAGTTTACTCAAGCACTGGCAGCAGTTGAAACGTTATAACTAGCCAAGCCAAACGGTTACCATGTTAACCTTATAGCGCCTACTATCGCGTTAGTGAACACACATATTGCCAGACCAATGCAGCTTATGCTTGCAATATGTTGTGTTCATAGCTCCCTCCAGGCAAATATCTAGCGGTTATTATTGCCCGTTATTTATTGTTAAGTCCTAAATTCTCCTAAACGGCAACTTGTCTTTTCGACAAAATAATAAAAAAGTATTTTTTTATTTAATGAATTTATTAATTTCAGCGGTTTAAATGTCATTTATTCTCTTTTTAGGCAATGGATAAAATCACCTAGACAGAAAGTGTCATGCTATTTTTTACATTTAATTTCAGTCTGTTACATTAAATTAATAAGGGATTAGATAGCTATTTTAAATAATTATTAAAGCCTTGGCGGTATGTGGAACCGATAAACTTCATTTATATTTCAAAAAATTATTAGCTATATTTTAATCCTACCGTCACTAAAAATAATGAAATAGCTTTACAACTTATCGGGTCAAATTATGCAGTTACCTGTGATGTAGAGATAAAGCTGTCGAACTAATGTTGTAGAACCAATTAATTATTTTGGCAATAAATGGGTAATGTAAAATAAAGTTAAACATTACGCTTAAAAAAATAGGAATAAAGCATGATTAAAGCAATATTGGAAAAAAGTTATGACATATTAAATTCAACAAAAAAATTGGATTTTCTTGCGCCATTATTTTTGCGTTTGTATTTGGTGCCTATTTTTTGGATGGCGGGTACCACTAAAATAGAGGGTTTTGATAATATTGTGCAATGGTTTGGTAATGACGATTGGGGCTTAGGTTTACCCTTTCCTTATATTATGGCCATTTTAGCCGTAGGTGCTGAAGTTATTGGTGCTATTGCCTTATTACTTGGCTTAGGCGTGCGCCTAATGGCTGTGCCTTTGATGTTTACTATGTTGATAGCGATGACATCTGTGCACGGACAATATGGCTGGCAAGCGATTGCAGATGCTAATGCACCATTTGCTAACGAGCGAGTAGAGGCAAGCGTTGAGAAAAAAGAAATGATTGTTTCTATTTTGCAAGAACACGGTAACTACGAGTGGCTTACCAGCAGCGGTAATATTAGTATTTTAAATAATGGCATTGAGTTCGCAGCGACTTATTTCATTATGCTATTGGCACTGTTTTTTATCGGTGGCGGGCGCTATGTCAGCCTTGATTACTGGTTTAAACGAAAAGTATTACCAAACGCATAAATATCTTACAAAGGTAACAATATAAAAATACAACAATAATCGGAGAACATAATGAACAAGATACCAAAACTAAATTTTAAGATACAGCCGTTGCACTAGCTGTTGCAGGTCTACAATAATGCGTTACTTAGGATGCAGTTTTTTTAGAGTGTTGATATAAATTGCTTACCTCTTTTTACACTTTAACAACAAAGTAAGTATTGCTACCTCTCTCAAATAAGACTACTTTTACTTGCAACTAAAGTAGTTAATAACCTTCATAAACTCGTTCATATATAATGAGATAAATATATAGTGAGACAAATACCGGTAGTAAGTAAATGTTATGGAAATAAATTAACTCTTATGATCAATTTCCTCCCTAAGCGCATGGTTGTCAGTAGTGTTGTCAGCATTATTATCACAACTTTATCTGGTTGTGCATCATTTGAGCTCACTGATCTTTTTCAAGGCTATAACAGCCAAATGAAACCCGTGAAAGCGGCCCAACGCCAAGGTGAATTTGTTAAAGCGCAAAACCTACTAGGTGAACGTGCTCAAAGTAATAACAGTTACGTTTTAAATTTACTTGAAAGAGGGCGCTTAGAATTTTTAGCCGCCGATTGGCAAGCTAGCCAAAAAAGCTTTGCTCAAGCCTATGTTGAGATTGAAGAACAAGGCAACAAGGCAAAAATTCAAATCAGTAAAGGTTTTGAAAATTTAAGCGCAGTTGTCAGTAACGACAATGCGACCTCTTATCAAGTGCCTTATTATGAACAAAGTATGTTGCATAGTTATCAGGCGCTAAATTACTTATTTCAACATGATTTAGTTGGCGCATTAGTTGAAGTACGTCGCGCAAATTTAGTGCAAGAGAAGGCACTTAAAGCTTATAAAAACGAAATCTATCAAGCGCAAAAGGAGCTTAACAACTCAGGCATGACCACAGATAGCCTATATAGTGGTTATCCAAGTATGGCAAGTGCGATTGGTCAAGTGAAAAATGGTTTTCAAAATGCCTTTACCTTTTATCTTTCTGGCATCTTGTATGAAGCCAGTGGCGAGCTAAATGACGCTTACATAGATTATAAGCGTGCAATAGAAATATCCCCAGAGAACCATTATTTGCAACAAGATGTTTTACGCTTAGCCGCTAAGTTAGGTATGCAAGACGACTTAGCGAGCTTGCAACAACGCTTTGGAAAATATCAAGCACAAACGTCAAAAGAGCAAGGGCAAGTCGTTGTGTTTATTGAGCAAGATATTGTCAATAGTAAGCAAGATATTGGCTTAAATCTGCCAATAGGTCGAAGCAACAGCGGCTTAAAGTTTTTCAGTTTTTCTTTACCTGTGTATGAAGGGGCTTTACCAAAGCACAGTAAACTTACCTTTAAAAACCAAGACCAAAGCTATTTGTCGAATGAAATTGTGCGTATTCAATCGTTAGCCGCGAAAGACTTACAAGATCAATTACCCGCACTGCTGACCCGACAAGTCGTTCGCGTTGTTGCGAAAGAACAAATGCGACAAAAACTGAGTCGAGAGGCTGGTGATGTCGGTAATATTTTAGCCAGTATTTACAATATTGCCTCAGAAAGAGCAGATACTCGAAGTTGGTCAACCTTGCCCGATCAAGTGGATATTGTGCGGATGAATTTACCCGCTGGTAAGCAAGTATTACAAGTGCAGCTAAACGGACAACAAAAAAACATTGAAGTTGACGTGCAGCCAAATAGAATCACCTTAATTAATTTTTCTGCTATCGGTAGCTATACTGGTTATCAAACGATAAATTTATAAATAACTAATGCATTAGGAGGGAGTATGTTCAATAGCAAAAATATGGCTAGCATGGGCCAAAATATCACTGGCTGTTTAGCAGTGATATTAGTGAGCGTTTTTATTACCGCTGGCTGTGCGAATAATAAGCCTCCTGTGACCTCTGGCACAGGCACCAGTGCCATGACCCAAGGTGATGACTTTAGTAAACACCTTGAAGTACAAAACGCTGATTTAGCGAAAAAACTCGTGATTAGCGACGTTAAATCGCGCAAAAATAATGGCTTGTTACAAGTCAACTTAACCTTGACTAGCCGTTATGAAAAATCACAAAAATTACAATATCATTTCAATTGGTTTGACGAAGCAGGCTTTGTTATTGAAGCCGGAAAAACACCCTGGATACCATTGGAATTACATGGTAAACAATCCACCACTTTACCCGGATTAGCGCCGAATATTAATGTCAGTACATTTAATGTTTATGTTCGTGCAATCCCTGAAAAAGCATATAAATATTAATCGTTAAGGAATAGCATTATGAATAAATTAGCACTGGTAACAACACTCGGCTTAACCCTAGTATTCGCCGCGGGTTGTGCTAATAAAGCAGTGGTTCGCTACGGCGATGCCACCGCGGTAGAAACTACCGATATTAACTTTGGTTCAACCGACTTACAAAAGGTTGCTAGCCAAATGACTGACTCGTTATTATTATCACCAGTAGTAGGCACATTAACGCAAAATACCCGCCCAGTAATGTTTGTTGAACGCTTAAAAAATAAAACCAGTGAGCATATTGATACCGAGTCAATCACCGACTCTATTTCTACTAAGCTTTTACGCTCTGGCAAGTTCCGTTTTGTAGATATGGGTCGAGTAGAAGCGGCACGTGAGCAATTAAATTTTCAACATGACGGTGGCATGGTTGACCCAAACACAGCGTCACAGTTTGGCCGTCAAATTGGCGCGCAATATATGTTATACGGTAACTTATCGAGTATCGTTAAAAGCAACCAAGATAAGTCTGACATTTACTATAAATTCACTTTACGTTTAATGGATCTTGAAAGTGGTTTAGTTGAATGGGCCGATGAAACTGAAATTCGTAAAACGAAAGCTAAAGAATCAGTGGGTTGGTAAGCGCTAAAGTGAGATGGTTTTAGAGACCTTGAGCGTGCTGCTTAAAAAATAGATAGTGTGGTAAAAAGCAGCAGGTTCATAGAGGCTATACTTCAAGTGCTATTTATTACACGCTATTTATTACCTTATATTTAATAAATAAAGGAGAGCAAAATGAAAACAATCACGCTAGCGTTAATTTTCTGGTCGGCATTCATCCCTTTCGCTAATGCTGATTATGAGCGTAATAAAGCTGTGCCAGTTGAAAAAGTTTTATTTGGTCAGGTATTATCGGTACGAAATATTACCGAACAGGAGTTGATTCAAGATAAAAACCAAGGCTGGAAAACCTTTGGTGGTGCGTTAATTGGTGGCGCAATAGGCAATCAATTTGGTAGCGGTAGTGGCCGCGGCGTAGCAACAATATTAGGCGCTATTATTGGTGGTTCAATCAGCCATGATAGAAACCCTAAATATCAAGAAAAAACCCTACTGTTAGTCGAGTTAATGATCAAGGTTAATAACGGTGATGAATACATGGTGATACAAGACCTAGACCATCGTATGCTATTTCAGCCAAAAGACCCGGTTCGCATGATTTATCTCGCCAATGGCACAGTACGTATTGATAAACAAATGTAAGCTTGCTGGTTAAGCGGGTATAAAAGCTCTAAATCAAAACCTAGATGTAATGCTAAGCTTCGGCTTATAGTTAGTGCGAATGTGAGGGAAATACTCACAGCATTATAAATCTTGTAAAGTAATAAATAAATTTTATTTATATATTAATAATTTAGCAAGAAATACCTAGTTGACTTAATATCATGGGATAAAATATTGAGCGAAGAGAAAACACCATAGGTATTTTTCCATTTGAAGGGTTTATAGTTCATCACTCAAGTACCATGGAGTAATATACTATACCGTCTTTATTTTTTTTAGCGCCATTTAAACGGAAACCAAAACGCTGATAAACTGGAATTGCCATAGTTGAAGACTTTACCCAGTAGTTACCATTGCCGCCTTGGGCTAAACAGACTTTATCGGCCGCTGACCATAATTGGCTAGCAATGTTTAACTTTCTAGCTGCAGGGTCGACAAAAAGCTGGCTTAACTTCTCTCTTCTATAAATTGCAATTATTCCAACCATCTTGTGTCCCTTGATAAAACACAGCATCAAATATTCATCGTTCATAATACGATCTTTTATCGCCGCTAATTCGAGTGTTGCTTTAAAATATTTAACACCTGCTTTATTAAAGTCGGCGTTACTTTCAGGCTTTACTGCCCGTAAAATTAGCGACTGAATTGTTTCAGTATCACTGATTTTAGCTTCACGTACAGTCATTATAATCCTTTTTAATAGCTTTTTTGTACATACGTTGTATTTTATTGAAAACGCCAAAACTGAATTTCGGGTTATTAAATTTCTCTAATAATATGATGTTAACGCGATAGTTTCAGTGGTATAAAAACTAGTACCTAGTACAGTCCATGAGAGAAAACAAATAAATAGCTCGGTGAGAATACTGATTTTTATCCATAGAAATACCCATATCACAATAAGAGGTTAAAATTAGTGAGGAATGAGCAGTAACCAGTAGCATTAATTTTAGCTGCGCTTCAAACCCAGAGATCATTTTTAGCCGTAAGGTCACCACCCGTATCGCCGGTATTAACAATACCTTTGGGTTCCACAATCATAATTTTACACTCGCTGCTAGCAGAGGGTTTATGCTCTACACCTTTTGGAATAACAAACATTTCACCTGACTCTAGTGAAACCATACCATCACGAAATTCAATAGTAAGGCAGCCTTCAATAACAATAAACACTTCGTCAGTTTCCGGGTGATCGTGCCAAACAAATTCACCTGCTACTTTAACTAATTTAAATTGGTATTCATTCATTTCAGCAATGACACGAGGTGACCAATGCTCAGAGAATTTTGTGAATTTTTCGTTGAAATTAATAGGTGAAAATTTCATATTGACTCCATGGTTGCTCGTGCAGCTAACCATATATTATGTTGTAAACGTTTGACTAACTTTTATTGATTTGAATGGTTAACAACTGACCTGAAATTTATTTTATGTTACATCTTTCGTTTTTATATTTTATATTTAATTTTTACCCGTACCACATTATTTCGACCTTATTAGAACTGTCTCTTTGGATAAAGTAAACACTGCTAATATACACTTATGCCATATTTGAGACATTTGCTTTTAAAGACACTTAACACTTCAAATTAGGTTTTGTATTGGTAACGCGGCAACATTGTTTTGTTAAGTAATTTCAGTGCCCTGAACCTTCTGTAGTGATGCTGACGTATATATATCCATCATTTGGTGACTGTGCATTCCCTACAATTGTTGTTGCTCGCCACTGTGTAATCAGGAATATAAATACAGCCAAAGGCTTAAGGGATGGTAGCGGATTAATGTTTTTCTTAATCCATTCTCTCTGGTCGATATCAGGTTCTTGACCCGTGTATTGCTCATACTGGCTTACAGCGTGAACAAGCTCTCTATTTTCCTCAATGTTTAACTCAAACAAAATATTTCCGTGCTTGAGAAATAAACTTTTATAATCGGCATTAGCTACTTTGATGTCAGAGTGCTTTATTATCAGTGGATCGACCATATTATTTACTTAACGCCGTAATAAGTGGTGAGTAATAGTTGGCTATAATTGAGCGAAGCGAAACGATCCAACTGTTACGAATCCGACTTGATTGCCTGTTATGTGCTTTATTAAAAAATAACACTGCTAATATTGCCGGTAAACCCTGAATAGTCCATATTGATTTCTTAACTATAAATCTGCCATATATTGCTGCAACAATTACACATAATAAAAAGAACACCTATATTTGTTGTCCTAATAAATCGTCTGAATGTAATAGCCCCCAAAAAAGTCCGGCGGCCAAAAAACCATTATATAGCCCTTGATTGGCAGCCATAACTTTTAGTAATTCCCCTTCTTCTTTAGGAATACTAAAAATATTAAGAGTCCGAGGTCTATGCCAGAGAAACATCTCTAAGACCACCGCAACAAGCATAACTAAGATTAAAGATATGTAATGCATGGGTCCCTCTCTATGTGAAATTTTAAGACAGTTTACTAAAATATTATTACGTTTATGATTTTTGAAATACGGCTAACCAATATGATGAGCGCCTTGTTAGCAGTACTTTACACGAACTTTTTATAATTTAATGACTTGAGGTAATTGGACAAACGACTCTTAACTTGTGGAGTTAAGCCTAAACTAATTAGAAATGTTGAAAAAATAGAAATAAACATGATGCTTTTAATTATTTTAGCGCCAGTTAGCAACGCGATAAGTATTAATAAAGCAACATAACCTAAACCTATTAGTCCCAAGAAAAGACAAATCCCTTTAATATCATTATTCATAGTAATTCCTTAACTGAATATAAAATTTTATTCTAACCCGAAAACTTAAATATGTACTCATAATCACGAGTACTGCTACTACTTGTTTAATATTATCATCTCTTTAGCGACAAGAGCCGCAGAAGGTAAAAACATTGTTGAAACAATTCGTTGATCGATGACAACTTCGTGTTTATCTTTTAAGGTTTGCTTATTTTGGGCGATGGCACCATTTTTATTTAACTGACTTTCAACAAAAAAGGGTAATAAAGAACCTTGTTTTGCCCATGATTTAGACTTTTCTGTTGAATCTGGAAAGCCAGCAACTTTTTTACCTTTGACGAGAAACTCTCCCGTAGATAAAACAACATTAGCAAAAGCACCTGCTCCATGTCCGCCTCCCCCAATAATTCCACCCGATTCGTATATTTTTGCAATTATCGATTGTATTTCTTTATTATTAGCAACATCAAATAAAGGGCCGTAACCACCTCCAATATATACTCCCCAATAATTACTCGACTCTATTTGCTTTGGGGTGAAAGAGTTATTTGTTTTGTCTATGAAACCTTCATATTTTATGGTGTAGCTACTGATACCTAGAGGATCCATCATAAATTCAACTTTTCCTCCATCAGGTGAAACAAAATCGACTTCGAAACCATGACTTACAAATATATGATCAGGCGGCGCTACCTCCCATAAGTTATTACGCGCATCATGTTTTTCAGGATCCTCCATATCAATCATATTTGATGCAATAATTAATATCTTTTTAGCCGGTTCAGCATTTGTACTAACTGAGATAAATAATATTGTTGTGAGAAAAAAAGATAAGAAATACTTCATTATTGTCTTTAATAAATAATTATCTTATTGGTTTAGATGTATAAAATTTAGAAAAAATTTAATTTTATCATGATAGGTATTTTTCCTTTTAATGTTCTTGCTAGTGCTCATTCTCGCACCCAATGCAAAACAAGCGCTCCTAGAGGGGTCAGAACACCTGCTAAGAACAAAAATACAGCACTACTAAACACCCTGTACTTAATAAACGATATCTTAGAGTTATTTACAATTTGATCACAAAAAGCCAACTCTAATTGGCATTCTTTATGCGAGTCCAACTGACTATATCGATTAAATAACTCAAGGTACGTTCTTTTGCTGTACTTGCAAGCATGGCCAAAAAACAGGGGGTTATCTCCTTCTTCTTTATTTGGCATTTTTATCCAAAAAGGTGGGGCTACCCTTGGTATAAAAGAAGTAAGTGATATAACTATCGCAGCAGAAACAAATATGGTGAAGGACGCTACATACAATGTAACTAAGACACTTTCTATTGAGAAGGACGAATAAAGCCTAAGCACTCCAAAAATTGTTGCACACCCAACGGCGACTAAAGCTCCATTTTTGGCTTCTGCGAACTTTAGCCAATCAACTATTTGTTTTAATGTACTTTCAAGCACGTCTATTCTTTCTTTGTCCATAGCTAAATATTTTCCACCGCAGTTTTAATCACATCACCACCGTAAATGTCATCACTATAATCCCTTACTTTAATGGACTTCTTTGAAAACCACCCATTCTTTATAGAATCCGCATTTGGATTAGCTGACTTATAACCATCATAAACAGCTTTAGTCATTAATATTGGACTGTGAGATTCACTGTGAGGGATAGTGGTTTTAAAGAAGGCATAAAAATGTTCATCTTTATGCCTTAGCATTCTCGAGCTTGTTTCTTCAAGGTCATCAATAAACTGTTCATAGGGCTTAGATTGCCAATGCCAATCCTTTATATTTGGATAATAATTACCTTGATGAATCGCAGGGATTGAATAGTTTTCAGTTTTATTTGCGAGATCTGTAAGCCGTGACGCTGTATTGGCTGGTTTCCCAAGCCATACTAGGCTGCGGTAAAATTCTTTTTCATCACCTTGCCTAATAGCACCAGACTTAGTTATGAGCATCTTACCGTAATCAATGCCTATCCCAGCACTAAACTCAAATGACTTAATTCTATTATTCAGAATATGCTTACAAACGCTATTCATTAGAATTGCTGTATCTACAGCTTTTGTAAAACAGTCTTGCTTATCAAATACAACCATCACCCTATCACCAATAATATTCCTGACGTGACCTCCGTAATAACGAGCACATGCCAGCATTGTTCTTACGAAGCTGGAATACATCTTAGCTAGAGTTTTAGGTTTTCTCTCAGCGCTAATTTTTGCTGAACCTCGAATATCGACGTATAAAACACAGCTTTCAAGGCGTTTACACTTCTTCTTTTGCGTATCGAGATTATCGTAAGTTATGTTGGTGTCTGAGAATGATGGAACGACGTTAGTTTCTATAATCTCAACTTCAAAATCAGATGAATTTACAGCTTGAACCTCTTCATCTAGCTCTCTCAAAAAATCTACTAATGACACAAAACTTCCTCAATAACCATAATAGCTTATTATGTATACGACTCAGTAACACACGCACCATAAGTAACATTTAATTAACATTAATATCTCATACTTTCAAAGCATTAGAAACTAGTAATACTCAATCACATGTATATTAGGGTATATTACTAAGACCTCTCAGTAATACACCCCGAGTAAAAATAAATAAAAAACATTAAATTCAAGTGGTTAAGTGGATTTACTTAGTGTTTATTATAATTAATGGTGTGTTACTAAGACGTCTTAGTAACACACCTCTAAAAATCATACTGACTTCCATATAAAAAGGCATTACATCGTATACGCTAGTAGTTAATTCATTAGAAAATATAGGGTAATGTTTTTAGCTGGAATGTCAGAAATGCGCACAAAGTGATCTTATTTAATAGTGGTAAACCTAACGTTATTCAGTGGTCACAGTAGATGTCATTAAGAGGCAGTGTTGGATGATAACGACTGGCAGTTTTGATGTAATTGGGTGCCACAACTGATGTCATTTTCCAATAAGGGCTCATAGCTTGCTCCTTAGAATAAGTAGCTATTTTTGAATATATTTTTAGAGCGCTTGCAATGGTCTTTAGTTTTATCGATTTCCCTCATGAAAAAGTAGATCACTTACTTAATCAAATGGGTATAAAAATAATTTTTGATATGTTTTATTAAAAAAGTGTAATTAATAAAAACTTAAATGGGTTTTCAACCGTATAATAAATAACACCTCATTAAATAATAAGTTTTTATGTTTTCAATATTTAAGTCAGACCCATTAAAAAAATTAAACAAACGTTATGAAGCTAAACTTGAAGAAGCCATGCATTTACAGAGAAAAGGTGATATCAAAGGCTACTCAATGGTTACTGCTGAAGCTGAAAAAATAGCGGTTGAAATAAAAGCGTTAGAAAGTGCGGCAAAATCCTAACCAGACGCCAATGAAATGATCCACTTTTTCTATGAGGAAAAATAGATAAATACCAGACATAAAATTTTGTCAGTCGTTATGCTACTTATAAACTCTATTCTGTTGGTTGCATTGTCAATTTGAAAGAAACACTTTAATTGACATAGGTAACGATTAATTGACTGATTACTGACTTATTTACGGTTGTTTATTGCATGATGGTTATAAGATTTTTTTTTACTGTAAAGGTATTATTTGTGTCAACAACGGTTCTTCTCTTCTTTTTTCATGAAAAACCTTTGTTGCTCGTGAGTCCTAATTTGTATTCATTACACCACCTAGCATTAGATGATGTAAACGAAGCTACAATTTGCCTATTTTTACCCGCTAAAATACAGAAAATGGCGATTTGCTAGCTACTTAAATACTTCATTAATAAAGCTGATTTTTAGCCTTGTTAAGGCTAAGTAGTATTATTGAAGTACTATTTTTCAACAAAAGCTCTTTCAACAACGTAGTCGCCTTGCACGCCTTTTTTACGACTTTCCTGAAAACCTCTTTCATCTAACATGGCACAGGTGTCTTTTAGCATAGCAGGACTACCACATAGCATCACGCGGTCAAACTCAGGATCAAGGTCAGGTATGCCAATATCAAGACAGAGCTTGCCTGTTTTTATTAAATCAGTAATGCGTCCTTCATTTTTATAGCTCTCACGAGTCACACTGGGATAGTAGATTAGCTGTTCAGTAATCATCTCACCAAGATATTCATGATGAGGCAGATCTGTGGTTATTATTTTGTGGTAAGCCAATTCATTCACGTACCTTACGCCATGAAATAAAATCACTTTGTCAAAACGCTGATAAGTTTCTGGATCTTTGATAATACTTAAAAAGGGCGCCAAGCCTGTTCCTGTGCCGATCAAGAATAGGTTTCGACCATCTCGTAAGTCATCTATAACCAAAGTTCCGGTTGGTTTACTGCCGATAATGACTTCATCGCCAATAGCTAAATGTTGTAACTTGGAGGTAAAAGCGCCTCCTTCAACTTTAATGCTGAAAAATTCCAAATAATCTTCATGGTTTGCACTGGCGAGACTGTAGGCGCGTAAAATGGGTCGAGTATTTTCTTGTGCTAAGCCAATGATGATATATTCACCATTCCTAAAGCGGAGTCCTTGACTACGAGTGGTTTTAAAAGAAAAAAGACTATCGTTCCAATGAACAACATCGATGACTTTTTCGGGATTAAATTTTTTTTGCATGGTTTATCCTGTAAGGAATTTTTTGACTAAATAAAAAATAAGCTTTTTTGACCAAGTATGAAAACAGATGATTGATGACAGTGTTATTTATGTTGACATCAATTAAAGACCCGCTAAATATCTGGATAAAATTTAGCGCCTCTTTGCTAAAATCGCAGGCTTAACTTAATTTTACATAAGTATAAAATATGTGAGATTTTTTAAGGAAAAAATGATTAAAGGAGCAATACGCTTGGATAACAAATCGACTTAGCATACCAAAATAACTTTTTTAGTGTGTCTAGTTAACATTTTATACGATATTTAAACCGTTACAGATCATTCGCTGCCACCAACATTCGTGTAAGGGTAGGCTGTTTTATTCAATAACTGTTTTAGCTTAATAGAACTATTTTACGCTATAAAATACCATCAAGCGTTTTAATCATCAGGTTCAAATAGTTGCTTACGTAGATGGGAATTATCTACTACTGAAAGAAAATATTAACTAAAAATACTGAGCCAAATAGTGATGTAGAGCGAGAGGTACTGAAGTCGTTAAGCTTTAAGCTTTGCTGGCTTTTCTAATGCTTGTATTTTTTTTCTAATATTTAGCGCTTCTTCAGTAAACATAGAAAAATCATTAATGTTGCCATTTTTTTGCGCACAAATAGCGCTTTCAAGTTTGTCTTCATAACTTTTGTTTAACTTTTTAGTTGGGTCTTGCTTAAACAATGAAAACATAAAGTTCAACCTTGGTTAAGTTAGTTGTTTTTATATACGGATGTAAAAGGGTTTTGGTTTTATCTATGCGAAATTAAAAGATAAAAAATTAGAGTTGGCCTGAGTAATACGCTATTTGTAACGTTACTTTTTACTATAAAATAATTTATCTTCAATGCGTTAGATAAGGGTGATTTAGAAAAATAAACATTAAATTGGTTAAGTTCATTCGAGGTTTTATTTTACCGCTTGAATTTAAACATAATACATCCTTGTCTCGTGTGGCTGATGTGTAGCGCACTAAATTATGAGATAATTTCATTAACGTCATAGTATTAAATCAATTCAGGTTAATCCAATGGGTATTAACCGACAAAGGAAGCGTTTGTGTTAGCTAACTCAATAGTTGTGCTCGATTTTGAAACCACGGGTTTATCGCCAGCTCAAGGAGAACGTGCGATTGAAATCGGCGCTGTTAAACTTGAAAATGGCATAGTGACCGACCGGTTTCAAGCTTTGATGAATCCAGGTCGACGCATTAATAGTTTTATTGAAAACTATACCGGTATTAGTAATAGAATGCTGGCGGTTGCATCGCCTTGTGCAAAAGTGATGACTGATTTTGCGAGCTTTATCGGCGAGAGTAATTTATTAGCGCACAACGCCTCTTTTGATGCTCGCTTTCTTGAGGCTGAATTTGCTCGTTTGGGTCGTCAGGTTTTAGGCGAGTTTACTTGTTCGTTATTAATATCACGCCGTATTTATCAAGATGCGCCAAATCATAAATTGGGCACCTTAATTAATTATAAAAACATTGCCGCCGATGGGAGTTTTCACCGGGCGTTATTTGACGCAGAAATGACCGCAGAACTCTGGTTGATTATGTTAAATGATATTAGCGAACGCTACGGATTAGAAAATATTCCCTTTAGTTTAATCAAGCAATTAGCTAAAACGCCTAAAGCGCAAATCAACAAGTTACTGACTAATTACGCCAGTAAAATAACTAAAGCCGTTTAGGCTTAATATACCTAACCATACTTACTGGCTAACGGCTTTAATCTTAATCGGTTTGGCCAAATAACGGTGTTAATCTCTATTACAAAGATTAACGTTTGTTGTTTATCTTAGATAAATGTTGAAAATGACCCCGCTTAACGCGAACGCCAAAGTATAAATTAAGCTTATTTAGTATTAACTTATTCTAAGGTATGCTGTTTATATATTGAAAGTATAATGTACATAATTTAACCATACAAAAAACTAGGGATTTACTTTGGCTGAAAAGATAATAAAAGCGGTAAAAGGTTTTGCTTTAGTACTAAGTGATGATGAAAAATTAACACCTTCACAAAGAATAACAGGCATTGAAAAAACACTACCAGCACTCAAGCCTGGGCAAGTATTAGTTAAAATGTTGGCTACACCGGTTAATCCCTCTGATTTAATGTACTTATTGGGTAAATACGGTTTAACTGCGCAAGAGGGTGACTTTGTTGGCTTTGAAGGTTGTGGCATTGTAGAAGCCGCCAATGCCGGACTTTACGGTAAGTGGTTAACGGGCAGGCGCGTTGCTTTATCAGCACAACCCGGTATTGACGGCGTGTGGTCTGAATATGCCATTACACAAGCAAATTTATGTTTGCCGGTTCGAAAAGCATTAAGCGACGAGCAAGCGGCAACGATTATAGTTAACCCTTGTACTTCTGTTTGCCTAGTAGAGCGAGCTATAGCACTGGGCAGTAAAGCCATTGTGATTAATGCCGGGGCAAGCCAAGTGGGTAAGGGCGCTATTCGTTATGCAAAACTTAAAGGGATTAAAACCATAGCGACAGTGCGCAGTGCAGCGAATGTTGAGGTTTTGCAAGCGTTAGGGGCCGATTGCGTGTTATTAACATCAGACGATAATTTTGATCAATCACTGAAGCATTGGGCGAAAAAACTCAAGGCAAAAGTATTGTTGGATTCTGTTGCCGCCGATGATACCCCTAGAGTTTTAAACGCCATGCCTAATAGTTCTACGGCCTTGGTTTATGGTCGACTAACCGAAACTCAAGATGTGCTGGGTGGCTTGTTTAGTGTGGCTGATGTGATCTTTCGCGATATGCGAATAGAGGGCTTTTGGTTGGCAAAATACATTGGTGACGCTTCACCATTACAGGTATTAGCCTTAAGTTCGAAAGTACAAAAATTGTTTGCTCAAGGGATTTTTAAGACTGATATTTATGCCCGAGTTGGTTTTGATGACTTTGCCCAAGCATTAGACCATTACGCAGAACATAAAAGTGATGGCAAGGTAATATTATTACCTAATAATTAAAAATTATATTTTTCTATCAGCTTTTGATAATCAGCAGTCGTTTTATATTTTTTCATGGCTTGATTGAATGCATGTACATCATCAGCATTTTTAAAAGCCATGCTATAAGAGTTTATTGGAAAAATATGGTGAACTTTAATATCACTTTCTCTTTCATTTATATTGAGTTTATTTAAGTAGTATAAAAATATTTTCAAATCCATTACGACTACTTCTACACGGCCTAAAAATAGTAACTCTAGCTGTTTTTCTTGATCTACCACTTGAATGAAAATTGGACTATCAGTAACCGCCTCAGCAAACTCTACTCCTAATATTTTGTGGGCTATTTGAAATGACGCAATTGAGTAATGGCTTATATCTGCAATGCGATTAAGTGACACGGCATTTTCTTTTAACGAAATAGCCACGTTTTGATAATCGATGTAGTTTTTACTTAGGGTCTCTATATTAGGGAATATGTGTTTATTCGCCGTCATTACCGCATCAATATCGGGTAACGCGAGCATTTTTTCTGAACGGCCATAGGGGATGAAAATAAACTCTGGTGCTTTGCCTATCATGATTAATATTTGTTGAATTAATTCTAACTCGAAACCCGAATGATTTTCTTCAATAACATAAGGCGGCTTAGAAAGTCCAAGCACCACTTTAAAGGGTTGATTTGCCAAACAGTTAATGGAAATTAGGCTGAAAAAGATAAAGATAATAATATTTTTTGACATACAAAATTCTACCACGGGATTTTCTAAGCTTAAGCTTAGGCTTTATACTTCGCTAGTAATATCAGCGTAACTCGCTTGTAACGAGAGGATAATATTTTCCGGTGATAATTCTATCTCTAAACCACGCTTCCCACCACTAATAAAAATAGTGTTTAACGCTTCAGCACTGTGATCAAGCAGGGTTACTAATGGTTTTTTTTGCCCTAATGGACTAACGCCTCCAAGAACATAGCCGGTAGAGTTTTGTACTTTATTGGCATCAGCCATTTTAATTTTTTTAGCTTTAAGGCTTTTTGCCAGCTTTTTTAAACTGAGTTGCTTAACCACAGGAATAATAGCAACGGCTAAATAAGTATTATCTACATCAACCACTAGTGTTTTAAAAACCACTTCAGCGCTAACCTTGAGTTTATCAACTGCTTCAAGGCCGAATGATTTACAATTAGCATCATGCTGATAGTGATGTAATTGATAAGCGAGTGTTAATTTATTCAGTTGCTTAACAGCAGGTGTCATTTTAGTTAACTCTTCTTTAAAGTTTTGAATCGAATCTAACTGAATCTAATTGAATCTAACTTAAGCAATTCAAAGCCTAATTTATTTCACATAAGGCACTTTATTCAACCACTAAGCTATGGGTTATTTGCTGCGCCAATGAGGTGATCACTTTTCGCATTTGCTCGACAGCGTGCTCATAGCCATTTTCATTAAGCGCTACGGTTAGGGTAAAGTTATGCTCTTTTTCTGGGTTTTGCATGTCTTTACCTTGCAGCCAATAAGTACCTGAAAGTAGGGCTTGTGATTGATGAGTTGGATGAAATGCCGTGATGTTAATTACAACTGCTGTTACTTGGCTTTTTTCTGGCGTGACAATATAATGAAAATGACTATCAAGATTATTTAGGTCTTGCGCTAAGGCTTGTGTAAAGCTGTTCTGTAATGGCTCTGCCCACATATGAAAGTGCGAGTAGTGCAACTGGTGACTGGAAAGCTGTAAAACCAAACTAGGTTGTCTTAAATAATCAGGCAATGCTAACAAGGTAATACCAAAGTACGGACTATTTTTATTATGCTTGTTATCAGTGTTAACTGCGCTGGTTGTCGTTGGACTATTAAGTAAATAATATTGTGTTTTGTTAGCGGGGGCCGAGCTACAAGCGCCAAGCAGAATAATTGACACAAGAGCGACGATTAAAGTCTTTTTCATGGTTGTACTCCATTAAGTTTTGTCGGTATAGGCTCAGCGACTTCACCATTATTAAAGAGTAAGCTATTAGGTTTATGCTTGAGTTGATTCAACAAAGGTTTTAATTCGTTCATTGTTGCAGTGAGCGTATGTAACGTTGTGCGCAGTTCTTCATAGCCCTGAGAGCCAGATGACAAGTCTTTGGTTAAGGTATTGATACCTTGTAAGGCTTTACTGAGTTCGCTACTAATTTGTTGCTGCTCAACTTTACTCAATAAGCTATCAAGGCTATCACTTACCTCTTGAAACTCTTGCGCGGTTTGCGTCATTTCTAACATCATTTTATTGGCATTTTCACTCATATTATTGAGCGGCATATTATTGAGGTTATCCATAAACTGTTCCGCTTTTGCGGTAATTTGCGAAAAGTCATCACTACTGGTTGGAATAATTAGTAAATCTTCATATTTTTCTATTTCGCTGATGGGTTGATCTTTATTGTGTTGTAAATCAACGTATAGGCTGCCAGTTAAAATATTTCCTGTGCGCAAAACGGCTTTTAAACCATGCTCAATCCAGTAAATATTTTGTTTGGTCATAAGCGCTTTACCTTCATCATTATCGGGCAGGCCTATTCGACCTGGCTGTAAACTGATCAGCACGGGAATTTTAAAGTCTGCCTTGGTAAATTTGTTCTCACTTCGGCTTAATGCCATGTTGACTGATTGCACTTTACCTATTTGTATTCCTCGATACTCAACGGGTGCGCCAACAGACAGGCCTCTAATAGAGTCGCTGACCAGTACTACAAACTCGATAGATCGGCGGTATCTCTCGTCGTCAGCAGCTTCATAACTCTCGTAGATGTCAAAATATGAACGTTCACCAATTTTTTCACCAATGCTCATGCCTTTAGGAATACCGAAGGTGGCACCGTTGGTTAACATAGTTTCAAAATTGCCAGTTTTAACTGATATGCCATCGGCATTTAAATCAAGTTGCAAGCCACTAACATCCCAAAACTTAGTATTACTGGTGATAAGTTGATGATAAGGCGCTTTGATAAAAGCATTGTAATAAACAACGCGTTCTTCAAAATTAAAATAGATATCCTCAAACTGGCCAACGGTTAAGCCTTTATAAATAATGGGATCACCTTTTTTGTAAGCAAACTGGTCGTTGCTATTAAGGGTTATATGTAAGCCAGGAGTGCCTGAAGGCGTTAAGGGGGGCGAGTTTAAGGCATCAAAAACATAGCGTTCTTCATTACTTTTTCCGGGCGATATTTCAATGTACACGCCGGATATTAAGGTGCTGAGACCCGATACGCCGGTATGCGATATTTGTGGCGACACGACCCAAAATGTACTGTCGGCCAGTAAAAATTGTTCTGCTGATTTTTTTATCTTTGCCGTCACAATTACGCCATTACCGTTTTGATTCAGCTCAATGGCACTTACTTCTCCAATATCAACATTACGAGATTTTATTTTGGTTTTTTCAGCCTCCATGCCTTCAGCGGTAAGGAAATGTATGGTGACTTCTGTGCCTTCATTACTCCATTGATAATAAATCATCCAACAGCCAATAAAGATTGCAATGGCAGGAATAAACCAGATAGTTGATACGGTTTTAACTGGCTTTATTGTTGCGTCTGGTATTTGAGCATCATTCATCATTTTTTATATTTTTCCAAATTAATTGCGGTTCAAAACTCATTGCGGCGAGCATAGTGACAATAACTAAACCGGAAAACGCTAAGGTAGCAGCTCCAGGTGTTATGCTCATAGCCGGGCCAAGCTGAATTAAGCTAGCCAGAATAATAACGACAAAAACATCTACCATTGACCAACGACCGACAAATTCAGCCATACGATACCATTTTATTCTTTCTAAGCTTAATCTATCACTTTGTTTTTGAACACTATAATTTAACCAAGCCAGTACTAATATTTTAGCGACAGGTATAACAACACTGGCAATAAAAATAATGGCAGCGATAGGGTAGGAGCCTAAGTTCCACAGTAAAATAACCCCACCAATAATTGTGCTGGGATTGTCTTGGCCCCAAAAGTGCGTAGTCATGATCGGGAGTGTATTGGCCGGTATGTACAATACCACTGCGGTGAGCAGTAGCGCCCAAGTTTTTTGCACACTTAGTGCCTGTTTTATTGGGTCTTCTTGGGCTACTTTAGTGTGACTTTGGTGTATTTCGATATTATGTGCTTTTTCAACTTTAGCCAGTAATTGGTATAACTCGCGCTTATCGATATGTAAAACTACCAGTGTCATCGACAATGTAAATAAAATAAAAGCATAAAAAGACAAGCCTAATGTAATATCAGCCATAGAAATAATTTTGATTAAACTAACCAAAGTGCCAATCAGGAATATTTCCACCATACTCCAAGGCAGTAACTTAAAAACCAAGGCCAATACTCGACCGCCATACTTAGGATATAAGCCTTTATTTAGTGGGATAAGCAAATAAATAAGTGACAACAAAACGACAGTTGGGATGGCAAATATAGTGAGAAACTCAATGAGTGCTAAAAGTTGATAATTATTATCAATTAAGACTATAAAACTTGTAATGGCGTTAAAGTGGTTTTCTAAGCCATTGGTACTAAAGGACAAGAATGTAAAAGGTAATGAAGCTAATAAAAATATTAATGCGCTAATAGCAAAAGCAATAATTCTTTCATTAGCATTGCGATGAATGGCGCTTAATTTATAGCCACAACGCGGGCATTGTGCTTTTTGACTTTCTTTTAATACAGGTAATTTGACGGTCAGCGCGCACTCATAGCACTGAATTTCAACTGGATGTATTTCGCTGTTTTGCAAAGTTTTTGGCATTGTAAATGCCGTCCTCAAGGTCAATTTTTTACATGAGCTTAAATTAGCATATATTATAGCAATCGAACTAAATAATTTTGATGAATATTATTGAGATACGGCTAATGTTTTCCACCTTTAACCTGCTATTTTAGTTAGATTGGTTTCATCACTACAAATGAGTAAGGCTTGTACTTATAGAGATTGTTTTTTATTTGTCGAGAAAGTTATCAATTAGTGCGACTTTAAAGCGATATTTATTGGCTGCAATGGTGACCGCTTCAGCGTAAAGCTGATGGCAAGAACGTAATAGGGTGAGTGATCATATTTTGATATAAAGTGTGTAACTATTAATCGACACCAGCCTTGGTTTATTTCTATCATTGCTATGATGAAAAAATGATACAGTTGCATTTTCATTAAACGCGCAGTGTCTTGCTATTGAAAGATTGATTTCAAGTGGCAATAATACCGAATATATTAGCCTGATGAGGATAAGACAATTAAATTTTTTAGCTATATTTGATTGTTAATATGCCAAGGGTTAATACAATTTATAACTGTGAAAACTTATTAGGTAACAATATGAATATAGAAGCAGCATACCCTATTGGTGAGCTTGGCAAAAAGTGGACCGATGGCGATAAGGAAATATGGTTTCAACAACAGCAGAAAAAGCGCAGCTACTTTGAAGAGGTTGTTACTAAATTAGAGGGTTTAAGCGAGAGCTATACTATCGAGCAGTATGGGAACTTACTTTATGATGAAGAAATTTATCCATTATATGCTTTAAAATCGTCAAATTGGTTAGCAGATAAACCGGCTATTTTAATCACGGGTGGCGTACATGGTTATGAAACCAGTGGTGTTCAGGGTGCCATTCGTTTTCTACAAACCGCTGCACAGCCATTTCAAGACGCGTTTAACTTTGTGGTTTTACCCTGTATTAGTCCGTGGGGTTATGAAACCATTAATCGTTGGAACCCTTTGACGGTTGATCCTAATCGTTCATTTTACGAGAATAGCCAGGCACAAGAGTCATCAGCAGTGATGCAGTATATGAAAACCCTAGGTATTGAGTTTTTGGCGCATATAGACCTGCATGAAACCACAGATACTGATAACAGTGAATTTAGGCCAGCACTTTCTGCAAGAGATGCTATTGAACAGAAAAATTGGAACATACCCGACGGTTTTTATTTAGTTGGCGATAGCGGTAAACCCCAAGCGAATTTTCAAAAAGCTATTATTGCGTCGGTAGAAAAAGTCACCCATATTGCTCCTGCGGATAGCGAAGATAAATTAATCGGCGTACCTTTAGCGCAAGCTGGCGTGATTAACTATGCTGCTCGAGACTTAGGTTTATGTATGGGCTTAACTGACGCGCCCTACGTTACCACCACTGAAGCTTATCCTGATAGTCCACTGGTTGATGATGAAAATTGCATTATTGCTCAGGTGGCGGTAATTAGTGGCGCATTAAATTATTTAATGACGCTATAAAGCTGTTCATGCTCGTTAAGTTGGCAATTCATTAGTTCAATGGCTATTATTGGTGCTTTAACATATATATGACTAGCAATTAACCAATATTTTCTTGCATAATAAGCTATACATGCTATTTTCTTGCATAAATTTAATGAGGATGGTTTTTCATGCCAAAAGCTAGTGATATAAAAAAGAATGCCGCGATAGAATATAACGGTAAAGTAATGATTGTTAGAGATATTGAGCGTTCAGTACCTCAAGGTCGTGCCGGTGGTAGTTTATACAGAATGCGTATGTACGATGTGGTAACAGGCGGTAAAGTTGATGAAACCTTTAAAGCTGACGACACACTTAATT
Organism: Colwellia sp. MB3u-4; assembly: GCF_014077065.1. NCBI lineage: Bacteria > Pseudomonadati > Pseudomonadota > Gammaproteobacteria > Alteromonadales > Colwelliaceae > Colwellia > Colwellia sp. MB3u-4. Next base: position 166,343 of record NZ_JACGVE010000045.1, read on the forward strand.
TTGCCGATTTAACGCGTCGTCCAGCGATTTTTTCTTATATCGATGGTGAAGAGTATGTCTTTATGGATAACGAAGACTACACACCTTATAACTTAAGCAAAGCGTCAATCGCAGATGAAGCTTTATTCATTAATGAAGATACGCAAGGTTTATTAGTGATTATTGTTGATGGTGTACCTGTTGCTATTGATTTACCAGCAAGTGTTGAATTAGTGATTACAGAAACTGATCCGTCAATTAAAGGTGGTTCTGCCACGGCTCGTACTAAGCCGGCAATTTTATCAACAGGCTTAACGGTGCAAGTGCCAGAGCATGTGTCAACGGGTGATAAAATTAAAATTAATACCGAAGATCGTAAGTTTATGGGCCGCGCTGATAAATAATACCTTCACATTTAAGCCAACGATTAAGATCGTTGGCTTTTTATTTTCTAATATTTATTTATAACGTTTATTTACGACTTTTATTTATGGTAATGAAACCATTTTTTAAATAAGAAACCTTGTACGTAATCAGCTTTTATTTTTCGCGCAAAAATAATATCACTTTCAGTTTCTATCCCTTCAAGTATGATTTTTTTCCCCGCACTATGGGCATAGTTAATTAGCGCTTCAACTAACAACATAAAGTGCTTATTGTGCTTTTCTGCGACTACATGTTTATCAAGCTTAATATAGTCGACCATTTGAATTACCGATGTTGATACCATCGAAAGTGGGTTGAAAACATCATCAATCGCGGTATTTATCCCGTTCTTTGCTAAGATATCTATCATGGCTAAACTTTTAATGCTGTCGTTAACTTCTGAATTATCTATCAATTCAACAACGATATTAGCATGGTTAAAACTTTTAAATAATTTCAAAAAAGGGTTGTTTTCGTTACCTTCACCAATAGAAAAATAAGAGTCTTGATCTAAATTAACAAATATATCGCTGTTCATTGGCGCGTAATTTAATTGCAGAAGTTTTTGTTGGTATTCCACTTGGAAGAGAGATAATGAACTGTCATGCAACGCCGCATAAATAATGTCTGGTGGGATATTGTTATTGTCTATATCGGTAAACCTAGCTAAACACTCATAGGCCATAATTTCTTTAGATTTTAAATCAACAATAGGTTGATATTCTACGCCATAGCGCTGGGATTCCATTAGTTCTATTAAACTCAGAGGAGATATTTGTCTATTATTCATTCACTATTACAAACAAACTACTTATTTGCGTATACCCTAGCTGATACAGGCACTTATTTTAAATGAGAATTATTTACATGTAAATGGTTGGGCTTAATGAGTGATTGATATTCAGTACTAATCTAGAGCGGATATAAGTTGCTATGTAAAGTATGTGAAACACTGAAAGCTGTTGTTGGTTTTATTTATGGTGAAATGTTAAGCCATTAGTACCTTGCTACCTTAATCAAGTCGACTTAATGTGAGATGAATTTTTTAGTCAGTGCTTATTGATATTGTTGTAATCAGTCATCATGCTTTGCATTAATACCCAGTTATAAAAAATACCCAGTTATAAAAAATCCTTTCATAACTAGGTGTTAATAAAACACTAGCGGTTGGGTGTTTGAGCTCCGAAGAGCTTGCCTTTATATTTTTTAGATTTTGCTGTTATTGCTCAATAACAATTGATTTACCTCGACCACCAGACTCTGCTGCAGCATCTAATTGTTGCTCGTTGGCAATGATCAGCTGTACCGCGCCAAATCGACGTTCGCTCAGGGTATAGCCCATCTTTTTAAGTACTGACTTTTCTTGCTCAGCAATACCAGGGTAATGTTGAATAACATCCTTTGGTAATAATTGATGATGGAATCTTGGGGCATTTGCCGCTTGTTCAGCATTCATGTCAAATTCAATCACATTAAGCATAGACTGATAAACCGAACTAATGATGGTGGTACCGCCGGGAGAGCCGGTCACTAATTTAACTTTGTTGTCTTTTAACAAGATAGTGGGGGTCATAGACGACAGCATACGCTTATTAGCTTGAATTTCATTTGCTTCGCCACCGACGGCGCCATAAATATTTGCCACACCGGCTTTAACGCTAAAGTCATCCATTTCATCATTTAAAATAAAACCAGCGCCTTCAACAATAACACCACTACCAAAGGTATAATTAATGGTTGTTGTATTTGATACGGCATTACCCCATTTATCGATAATGGAAAAATGTGTGGTGTCTGGGCTCTCTTTTAAGCCAGGTTTAATGGTGTTAGTAACCGAAATAGCATCAGCTGAAATACCCGCGATACGTGTTTTTAAGTAACTATCAGCCAGTAATTTTTCTTGCGGGACATCAAAAAAATCAGGATCGCCTAAGTATTCTGCACGGTCAGCAAAAACACGCTTCCCGATTTCTGCTAAGCGATGCATATAAGCTGCTGAATTATGTGCTAATGGCGCTTTATTATTTGAGAGTAAATCATACATATTTAGCCACTGTAAAATAGCAATACCGCCAGAACTTGGTGGTGGGGCCGTTAGCACTTGGTGACCACGCCAGGTTTTTTCTAGTGGTTTACGCCATGTTGCACGATAATTATCTAAATCGTCATAACCAATGATGCCACCGTTCTTTGTCATGAAATCAGTAATTATTTTTGCGGTTTCACCTTGATAAAAACCATTACGGCCATTATCTGCAATGCGCTTTAGTGTTTTTGCTAAATTAGCTTGTTTAAACAAAGTACCGGTTTTAGCGCTGGCAAAGTGCTCAGCAAAATTAACCTTTATACCTTCTTGTTTGAAGCTGTTAATACGCCATACAATGTTTTTTGCTAGGTTTTCATGAACAATAAACCCTTGTTCAGCTAAGGCTACCGCGGGCATGACTAAAGACTTCCAAGGGAGTGAGCCATATTTTTTATGGGCTTGCCACATGCCATCTACCGTGCCAGGTACACCAGAAGATAAAACACCGTATAAAGACTGATATGGAATAACATCGCCATGCTCATCTAAATACATATCACGATGGGCTTTTAAGGGGGCAACTTCACGATAATCTAAAAAGTCTGCTTTATTATCCTTATAAATCACCATAAAACCGCCACCACCGACATTACCGGCTTCGGGCTGGGTTACCGCTAAAACAAATTGTGCCGCAATAGCCGCGTCAATGGCATTACCTCCTTGTGAAAGTATTTTTGCTGAAACCTCGGCACTAAAACTATCAGGCATTGCCACTGCAGCTTGTTGTGTTGCTTGGACCTCAAAGGCTGAGGAAGATAATGAATAAATTAATAAGGCGATTGAGAGCGTTAATGGTTTTATCATGAAAATTAGCACTGTTGCATTTATATTTGCTGATAGATTAACGCGTTAACAAGAAATGTACAGTGGCAAGTATCACTTAATCGATTATCAGCTAAAATCTCAGGTTGAGCTCATGTTTATCTAAGGTTAAGTTAAGGTTATGGATAAGTTGAGTGAGAACAATGACCGTTTTTATTGTTATTAACAAAAACTAAGGTGTTGTTAATGAACGAGGTAAACGGGTATTTGAGGATTAATTATTTGCTGTTTCTAAGCAAAAAATGAGTTCAACTATGCAACGTAAGCTAAGCGACGCAGCGAAAAAAAATCTTACCTAAAGCTAAGCGACGCAGCGAAAAAAAACTTAGCTTTAGGTAAGTAGTAGTGAAGCTTAATTATCATAGCTTGAGAAAACAGCAAGAAATAAACCGTATTGTCACCGCAGTGCTCAAAAAGTATCAGCGTTGCTCTGGCCAAGTAAAATAGCCATCCGGGGTGCTAAAGTAATTCAGCAACAATACGTTTTAATAAAAAGGTTTCTCGTTCGATGGATAAGCCTTTTTTTTCACTATTTTTTATCACCATTTCATTGTGTAAAATAGCGGTGTGGATGTTCATCCAAAGGGGTTGCATACCATTTTGCAATTCATGAGGCTCAAATTCTGGCGCTAGTAGCTCTTGATCTATTTCGCAGGTATAGCAATAAGACAGCATATGAATCACATCATAATCATTTTTATCCCAATTACGATACTCTTCATAATACCCAAATTCTTGAATATTATTGACATTTTGTGCCCCAGTTTCTTCACGTAATTCACGAATAAGGCCAGAAATATTATCTTCCCCTTCATCAATACCGCCTCCTGGTAAAGTGTAATCGTGATAACGCTTGGTATATAGCAGTAAAATATTCTCACCGTTCAAGACAATGGCGCGAGTCGCTTTACGGGTGAAACGATGTGCAATATTTGGATGTAAATCTAATGCTTGAGTTGATTTTAATAAGCGCATGATAAATTTTTTTGTTAAATTTTTATCATTTATGGGGATAGATAGCGCTTAAATCAATAGTAAGTTGAATACAGCTTACAGAATTTTCATGTAAGGCTGCTTATGTAATCTTGAGTGAAAGTTTAGATGAAAGCTTTCTAAATAAGGTGTCTTTAATACTTTAGGCGTTTTTTTATATTTATTCAGGCTTTGCTATGCTTAATTAGGTTTCGTTCTTATGTTATTTTGTTTCGTTTTGATTGGGAAGAGCATGCTTAGCTTTCGATGTGAAATTTAATTTACGTTTAATACGGGAAAAATGAAACTTGTTGTGTAATAATACAAGCGTGGTAACGTTAATTAGGAGAGCCTCATGGTTCATGAAGAAGCAGTCAATGTAATAGAGCTTAGCGTCAACGCTATGGTAATGCCAAAAACTATTGAGCAGCAGTTAACTGACGCCAATGATGAAATTGCAGATCTAAAAATGCAAATTGTTTGGTTAGAGCGCTCTTACGAATAAAACAGTCATTATTCTATCAAGGCCAGTGTGATATTTCACACTGGCCTTTTTTATATCCTAAAGTAATGCTCAAGTATGCTGTTGGAATGATATTAAGCTGTTTTGTGGCGTTCAGTTATAAAAAGAACCATGGGTTAAAAGTTAAAAAATAGCGCTCAGTACTCAGTGACTTATTGGCATTTGAGCTATAGCTGGCTATCTAAATACTATAAATATCGCTTTACTGATAATATAACACTGACTTACTGATCCAAATACATAGTGACGAAAGTATAACAATTTAGAATTTAGAATTTACAATTTACAATTTACAAGTTATAGCATCTACTCAGTATTTTATAGCAAGTAATCGTGGGCAAACCCTGACAAATGGCTTAGCATTTATTTGTCATCAGCAACGGCGTTAAAAGGAATGAGTTTGTCTTTAAAAATAACAGCATTAAGTCATGAAGTTACCGATGGTGATAACCATCGTTATTTGTTTACTGATTTATCATTATCTGTTGCTCCTGGTGAATGTGTGGCATTAATGGGCGAGAGTGGCAGCGGTAAAACCACGTTACTAAATTTAATTGCTGGATTAGAGCCTATTCAGCAAGGGGAAATTGCGATTGCCAATTTATCCTTATCTAACGCCTCAGATAAACAGCTAAGTCGCTTACGAAAACAGTACCTAGGTATTATTTTTCAGCAGTTTAATTTATTAAGCAGTTTGTCAGTACAAGACAACATTGAATTTAGCGCCAAGTTAGCAGGTCGTTTTGATGAAAATCATGGTTTAACTTTGGCTAAAGAACTTGGCATATCGTCACTTCTTGCTAAATTTCCTGCGACACTTTCCGGTGGTGAAATGCAACGCGTAGCGATTGCGCGGGCATTAAATGCAAAACCTCAGCTGTTATTAGCCGATGAGCCAACAGGTAATCTTGACAAAACCAACAGTGAACATGTCGTTGAGCAATTAGTCAATTTAGCGAAATCTAAAAATACAGCCTTACTCACGGTAACCCATAGCCTTGATGTAGCCCGCAGTATGGATAAAATTTATCGTCTTGTTGACGGCACATTAACCTTGTTTGAAGGTTAATGTGATGGTTAGTTCTAACGTAAAAAAAGTACACTCTGAATTTCTTTTAGTGCTAAAAGCCCACATTGGCGAATATATTAATAAGCCTTTACTCAACCTTGGTTTTATCTTTAGCTTAGCAATAGCAACCAGCACCTTATTGAGTATTTTGGTGCTAAATGACGCAAGTGAGCAGCAGTATCAATCTGCCAATAGTCGTTTAAAGTCGCCTGTTGCTTTTCATATTGTACCGGCGTCGGGGGAAACTATTTCAATAAGTGATTATACTCAGTTAAGAGCACAAGGCTTTTATCAACTCAATGCGACCCATGTTTTCAGTAAAATTTTAGCTAATGGCGAGAAAATAGCTTTTCGAGCGATAGATATTTTGCCGTTAGTACTTACCATGCCAGCAAGCTACACCAGTAAAGCTGTCAATATTGAACAAGGCTATGCAGACTCGCTTGGTTTGACTATTAAAAATAGTGTGCCAGTGTCGTTAACTGTCAACAACCATGACACGATAGCGGTGAATATCAATAATGTTGCAGATTGGGGCAATGTTGCTTTGCTTGATATTGCACTCGCGTGGCAGCTATTTCCAGACATTAAAGGCTTTAGCCATTTGATGGTAAGTGAGATGTCAGTCAGCGAAATTTCACGGCTTAAAGCGGCGTTACCTCCTTACCTGTCTATTCAAGAAACCTGGTCCATTACAGAACGTGAAGGCTTTGCCGACGCCTTACATCTTAATTTATCGGCATTAGCCATTTTGGGTTTTATTGTTAGCCTTTTTATTGCTTTTCAGGCAGCGAATCAGGCTTGGACCAAAAGGCGTGAGCTTGCCACGCAATTGCGGTTGCTGGGTATTGAATTAAACACCATTATGAAAGTTATGCTCTGTGAGGCCTTATCGTTAACATTATTGGCGAGTATACTCGGTATGGCTATTGCCTTTGTTTTAGTGTCTTTTATATTGCCATTATTGGGCTTGACGCTAGAGCAACTTTATCAATTACAAGTTAGCGGCCAATTTCAATGGCAATGGCAATACAGTTTATGGGCCTTTGCGATATCGTCAATTGCTGTTATGGCGGCGTTACTGAAACAATTTAGACTGATTGGCTCAGCAAAAATCGCCTTCTCTGCACGGCTATCCCAACAACATTTTAGTTTTAAAACCACAGCCATAGTCGCTGCTATTCTCTTAGTTTTATTTGTTTTTTGGCCCGATAATAACTGGCATCATTTGATGTTTAAATACGGCTTGCTGTTACTCGCCAGTGTCGCGATATTGCCTAATTTGTTGAAGTTTTTTCTGCAAACATTGGCATTAATCAGCCGATCTTTTCGCTTAAAGTTTATTTTTCAAGATGCCAGTCAGCAAGTGGGTAGACGTTATCTGCCCATTGCCGCTTTTTATTTAGCCTTAACCGCCAGTATTGCCGCCGCTTTAATGGTGAATAGTTTTCAAAGTGCCTTTGTGTCTTATTTAAATCAGTTACTTAATGCCGACTTGTTCGTGCGTTACAACGCAGAGCAAAAACAGCCATTAAGCCAATGGTTGCAAAAACAAAACGGTGTTGAAGAATATGTTTTATTTACCAGCACGGTGGCAAAGTACCAAGCAGACACTGTTGAGGTCCATCGCCTGAGCTCGAAAAAGCAGCAACAAAGCTTGTCACTGAAATCAGGTCAGCTGGCTTCCCTTAATAGCACAGAAAGAAGCTGTTATATTAATGAACAACTAGCCTACAAACGTTTGATTAGAGTACAAGAGATCATTGAAATAAAACAAGGTCAACAAAGTTTATCTTGTCGTGTTCAAGCTATTTATTACGATTATGGTAATCAAGCTTTTGCCATAAAAATACCATCAAAACTCAACATTGATGAATTATCAGCGTGGCAAGAAACAGGCTTTGGACTGTTTTTAACCTTAGATGCCAATGTTATTAAAGAAGCGCTTATTGATGATGTCGGCATAGACAACAGCCAAATGTATCAACCAGAGCAAATCAAAAAACTGGCGCTAGCTGTGTTTGAGCAAAGCTTTGCTTTAACACAAGCTATTGCTTTTGTATTACTTTCTATTGCTTGTTTAGGTTTGTTTTTATCAGCGAATAGTTTGGAGTTAGCCCGCAAACCCGACTTACATATTTTAAGCAGTTTAGGCTACAGCCAGTTCGAGCTTTTTAGCCATATGCTATGGCAATGGTTGCTGTTAGCTTTTGGTGCTATTTTGTTAAGTTGGCCTGTTGCTACCGCCTTGGCAAATGCGCTGGTGAGCTTGATTTTACCAGCCTCTTTTGGTTGGTCAATGCCCTTGGTTTTTGAAATAGGGCCATTTGTGGTGAGTAGTGTACTCGGTATCTTGATGCTGATCCCTGCATTGGCTCTGCCATTATATAAACTTAACGTTAGAGCTAGTTTGTCATGATAAACCGTCCGGTATTGAGTAAATTTTTTCTGCCAACACTGCTTAGTTTTTTTCTGCTTGCGGCCTGTAGTGATGAAAAGCCAGCAAAACGCTCAGCTTTGAAAGGGCTTAGTGATACGCTTGGCGATTTTGAGCAACCGATTAAAGACCATGTCATTACATTTGAGCAAGCACAAGCTCCACATAAAAATTTTCAACAAGAGTGGTGGTATTTAACGGCTAATTTAACCACCGAAAGTGGTGAGGAATTGGCCGCGCAGTGGACCTTATTTCGTCGAGCAGTAGAAGACAAGCATTGGTACTTTGCTCATGCTGCATTAGCGGATGCAAACCAGCATCAATCGGCTTTTCGCAGCGGACGCGAAGAGTTGGGTAATGTGGAAATTACAACACAGCCTTTTAAGGCGGCAATTGATAATTGGCAGTGGCAATCAACACAAGGGTTATTACCGGCTAATTTACGCTATGGCAATGTTATGAGTGCTAATACTGAGCAACCGTTAGCCAGTTCATTAAAGCAACAGCCACTTGCCAATAAATTAACGGCTCAGCCGCCAATGAGTGATAAGGCAATTGTTGTCGAGCCAGCTGTCGAGCCAGCTGTCGAGCCAACTGTTGTAGCGACAGCTGAGCAAGCACAAGGCTGGCAGGTAAATTTGAATTTAAGCCTTGATGAAGCGCTGATAGGAAAAACACCGTATTTCCTACAAGGCGAAAATGGCTTTAGCCAAAAACATCATAGCTTAGCGATCGCCAGTTATTATTATTCACAACCTTTTATTAACGTCAGTGGCGAAGTGTTTTGGCAAAATAAATGGCAAAAAGTAACAGGTAATGCTTGGTTTGATCGTGAGTGGGGTTCACAAATGTTGGCAGAAGATCAACAAGGTTGGGACTGGTTTTCACTACGCTTAAATGAAAATACGGCGCTAATGGTTTACCGAATTCGTTCAGACATTAAAGATTACCTTTATGGCAGTATTATGCGGCGCGATGGCACAATTAAAACATTATCATCAAGCGATATCAGCTTGACTAGGATCAAAGCGAATACCAAGTCGCAATCATCAGGTGACAGTTCATCCTATCCTGAGCACTTTTCAATTGTCATTGCCCATGACGATATCGATATTGAGGTTAGCGTGATTAACAATAAACAAATTATGCGCTTTGGTATTGAGTATTTTGAAGGTATGGTGTCATTTTCGGGGAGTCATCAAGGCAGTGGCTTTTTAGAAATGACTGGCTATGTGAATTAAATTGGTTTTTAGTTAATTATAAATATGTAACTTACTGTGTAAATGTGCGACTTATTGTGTAAATATGTGACTTATTGTGTAAATATAGAAATAATTCAAAGTAATAGCAATAATTTTTAATTTTCCTTATGGACCACGTATAATGTTTAAGATTATAGATTAACGGATGTAGTTGAGTTCCAAAACAGGTTCACTAATGCAACAAAATGGCCTGTTTTATGATACGAAATAACTTCACCTATGCTTTTGTTAATTATATCTATTAAATTAAAAAATGTGTTAATTTAATAGATATTTAGGTGTCTTATTTACTCGGTTTTCAGTTGGTTTTCAGTTGGTTTTCAGTTGGTTTTTTGCAAAATCCAGTATAAATAAACACCTGTACGAAAAAATTTCAGCCTAATATTTATGACTAAGGTCGTTGGTTTGCTCAAAATTAACCTTTAGAGCGGCTTACGAGTAGTTTGAAAACTCGCTCTATATAGCAATTACATTTTTAATTTATATATTAAGCATTAAAGGAATAACGGATTTTGAATATCTTTAAGATAGTGGCTAATAAATTTTTTATATTTCCTGTGATATATTTTTGTTTTTTATCTGTAATTAATTCGGCATTCGCCAATGATTTGAACCTTACCTTGAATAGTATTCAACCATCACATAATTATGTTTGTCCAGTGGACAAGGTGTTGAGTGATCAAGTTGAATGGTTTTTAACAAACTCGCCTAATCTATCGACTCAAGCACGCTCAAAATTACTCTGGCAAAAAGCGACTGTTATTGGCTGTAAGTATGGGTTTAGTGAGGATTATTTAAGATACTTAAAAAAAATAACGCTTTTGCCTAGTAGCGAAGTAAATAAGAATATTTTATCCTTCGCTATTTATGATTTAACAGACTTTTATTATCAATATTCACCAACAAAAGCCTGCGATTTTTTGCATAAGAATCGGCTGTTGGTGACCAGTGCGTCACCAGAGTTTTTAAAGTACTTAGATATGGCTGAGCTTCAGTATTGCGCTGAAATGACCGCAGTTGAGAAAATTAAAGCCTTTGTTAGGCTGCGGGAGGTAAGTAAAGGCGATAACCCTTTTGTAGCTAATATATACCTGAGCATAGCTGAAATATATTCATCTTTGGGTCAGTTTACGCTTGCCGCGAACGAATTCAAAAAACACTTGTCTTATATCAAGGATGATTTCGATATACATTGGACTTATTATTTTATTGCGACTGAATTATTAGATGCAGGTGAAATTGAAGAAGGTAAGCGATATTTTAGAAAATTTGAATCAGGAGCCGAGCTTTTCGTAGACACTGAAAGTTACAACGTTTTACTATTGATTTTGAAAATAAAAATTGCCTACATGGAAAAAAAGTTTGCTCTAATGTTGGTGCTTATTGATGAATTTGAGCCCCATCAAAGTAGGATTCAAAAGTCGCAATCAAACAATAAAATGCTATTGTATAAAGCGATAGCCTGTGTAGAAAATAATCGAACTCAATGCGTTAATAGCTTTATCGCAAAGAAAGCAGCATTAATTAAGCAAACAAACCCATCAAACCTGCGTTATTTGTATGAGTTTTTGACCAAATATTATATTACTCAAAATCAGGCTGAAGCATCACAAAAACACTTTGAAAGTTACATTAATATTAATCAGCAAGCTTTGATTAATCAACAAAACTCGGTTCCTATTCTAGACATTGCCGAATTACAACAAGACATAGTGACACTGGAACTGAGTTTAGTTTCAGCAAAAGTAGAGCAATCAAAAATCACTTTAGTTCTATCCAGTTTATTAATATTTGTTCTACTCGCTATCGGCTTATTTATATGGCGTGAAAAAAACAAACAAAAAATATTGTTAGAAACTGATGAATTAACCCGTATTTACAATAGACGCGCTATTTTTGAACAAATAGCGAACCTAAAAAACACCAAGAACAATGATATACACGCTATTATCCTTTTTGACCTAGATAATTTTAAAGCCATTAATGATAAATATTCACATGTTATTGGTGATAAAGCACTGAGACATATTGTCAAATTAACTAAAGATAATATTCGACAGCAAGATTTATTTGGCAGAATTAGTGGCGAGGAATTTGTCGTTTGTTTAAAGGATTTAGAAAAAGTATCTGCGCAAATTATTGTTGAACGTATCCTCAGTAGTTTTGAAAACAATCCTATGTTATTAAATGATGCAAAAGAGATAAGGGTTACAGCAAGTTTTTCCATTACCTACATTGAAAAATCTATTACTGATTTTGAATCAATTTATCATAACTTAGATAGTGCGCTTAATAAGACAAAAGACCTAGGTCGAAATAGAGTTGTTGAAGTTTAATTGCTTAAGTACAGCCAACTAAAGGCTCTAATAATCGGCTCTAATAATTTACACTTGGCTTTTTACTAATGGACCTAGATGTTCAATGTTGTTTCTGAGCATAATCACCTTGCTTGATAATCATACTCTCTGCTTAATTTAAATTTACTGGCTAAACTTGTGAGTTAAGGCAATTTCACTCAGAGAAAAACTTTACGGTTGAAGCCTGTCAGCAATTAACTTACACTGCCAGTTCGTTTTTAAGAGAGCTTTGCCTGTGTTCAATCGCTTGTTAATTATAATGTTTGCACTATTGTTTGCCGGTCAAACAATTGCTGCTGCCTTTGATTCACACCGTAGTCATCAGGAAACAGACGGCGCTCAAAATATTTCCCATCGCAGCGTAGACTCGTCACATCAGTCACATCAAGAAGGTGCATTAACAGCGACTAATAATGCTGAGCAGGACCCATTCGATTGTCATCATTGCTGCCATTGTCATGCACCGACAGGTGTTTACATTGCTAGTGATTCAGTATCAAGCGTCATCCATAAATCTAATGATAATATTTTGACCAGAAAAATAGCATTATTATCGTTTTGGATCACACCAGAACACCGCCCTCCAATAGTTTAAAACTTACCTTAAATTTATAAGCACTTAAACGAGCATTTTTTGCTGGTTTAAGTATCTGGTTTATAAATCGGCATAGTGTTTTTTTTCAGCGAATTCAACAGGATTTCTTGTCTTTACGCTATTAATATCTGCGGCTATTGTTGAATGATAAGTTCAGCTAACTGCTCGGATAGTTTCGATTTATTAATCTTAAAAAGAAAATTAAGAGTATCAACATGCATAAGTTTTATATCAGCAGCCTCACTATGGCAGCACTATTTTTTCGATCTTCAAATATCAGCTTTTTAGCACATATCGCTATTTCTCCACGAGTATTAATGGGCTTGTTTAATGCGAAGCTACTATTGGTTTTAGTCTTGCTTGTGGTGTTTAGTGCTTCAGCGTTAGCCGTTAACATTGCACCCACAGCAATACCAAGCTCGAAATCAATAACAACCTCGCAATCAATAACAAGACACCATACAGAAGATGAACAGCAAGTCAGTCACCCCCTCAAGCAAAAAGAGCATGCTGCAGATGAAGTCAGCTCAAGACATGAAGATAAGGCTGAAAAACATTCACACCAACATGGCAATGAAGCACAAACGCTTATAGGTTCTGTACAAAGCGCTAAATCAAACTCTAGCCAAGATCTGATAGAAAACGCTTTAAAAGGTAATGAATCTGCAGCAGCATCCCATAAAGAAAGTGTCAGCTTAAGCCCTGAAAAAATGGCGATTGCGGGTATTGAAGTTGCCGAGGTATCCGCAAAGGTGTTTACCAATCATGTGTATGCGCCGGGTGAGATTAAAGCTAATGGCTATAAAAGCTATATTGTTTCACCGCGCACTGAATCTGTGGTGGTTTCTCGCCACGCCACGTTAGGGCAGCATGTGGAAAAAGGCGATGCGCTAGTCACATTATTTAGTGAGTCTGTTGTAGAAGCACAAGCGAAATACCGTGTTGCTTATAATGACTGGCAAAGAAATAAAAAGCTGGGTAAAGCGAGCGTTAGTGAAAGCCAATTATTAGCGGCCGAAACTGATTATATTTCGGCGTACAGTCGTTTGAAAGCCTTTGGTTTAACAGAGCAGGCTATTGCCTATGTGGTTAAAAACAACTCGTCAAATAATCATTTAGAAGAACTTGGCGAATACACCTTGATTGCACAGCGGGCTGGTGCGGTATTAAGTGATGATTTTTATCAGGGGCAACGGGTGTCTGCAGGCGACGCCATTATGGTGTTAGCAGACGAAAGTGAGCTCTGGGTTGAAGCACGGGTTTCGCCCAATAAGCAATTAAACTTACCCAAAGGTACGCAAGCTGTGATTGAAATGGCCAAGCAATTTTTTGTCGCCACTGTTATTCAAGAAGCGCACACCATAGACCCAAAAACCCGCACCCGCATCGTACGTTTAGTGGTTAAAAATGACCAGGATCGTCTTCATCCAGGTATGTTTGTTAATGTAAATTTTAGTTTTAAAACTGACACAAAAGTGATGGCCGTACCTGAGTCGGCATTGATGCGCTCAAGCGATGGTGATTGGACGGTATTTGTTGAAGATCACCCCGGAGAGTTTACCGCAGTAGAAATAACCTTAGGTCGTTCGTTAGGCGAATATCGAGAAATAATTGGCCTTGCGCCAAACACACGCATTGTTACTCAAGGCGCGTTTTTTGTTGCCTCTGAAATCGCCAAAGGCGGCTTTGACCCGCATAACCATTAAAGCCTAGCATTAGCGAAGAACCAAGGAATAGAAACTATGTTTAATAAAATAATTGATTTTTCTGTCAACAATCGCCTATGGGTGATTTTGATGTTAGTAGCAACCCTGATTGGCTCAGTGTTTATTATTCCGCAGTTAAATTTGGATGCTTTTCCGGATGTAACTAACGTACAAGTGGCGGTAAATACCGAAGCGCCGGGCCTAGCCGCAGAGGAAGTTGAACAACTCATTACTTATCCTATTGAAGCGGTAATGTACGCCATGCCTGATGTTGAGCAAGTGCGGTCAATTTCTAAAACCGGTTTATCAGGAGTGACGGTAGTTTTTAAAGCGGGTACCGATATTTACTTTGCCCGTCAATTGGTTTTTGAGCGCTTACAAGCAGCGAAAGAACTGATCCCCAAAGGTGTGGGTACGCCAGAAATGGGCCCCAATACTTCAGGGTTAGGGCAAGTATTTCAATACTTACTTATTGCCGATAAAGACGCTGGTTATGACGCAATGGCGCTGCGCAGCTTAAATGACTGGGTAGTTAAATTATTACTGATGCCGGTTGATGGTGTTACTGATGTTTTGTCATTTGGCGGCAATGTTCGTCAATACCAAGTTAATATTGAACCTAGTAAATTACTCTCTTATGAGCTTAGCCAAAGCGATATTGTTAGCGCCTTAGGTAATAACAATAGCAATGTTGGCGGTTGGTACATGAACCGAGGCCAAGAGCAGTTAGTGGTTCGTGGCACGGGTTGGTTTAGTGGTGGCGCAGCGGGTATAACTGATATTGAGCAAGTGCCGGTTAAAATCGTTGATGGTACGGTTATTACCGTGGCTGATGTTGCTAGCGTTGAACTGGGTAGTGAAATTCGCCAAGGTGCGGCCACTATGACTCGCCGAGCAGAAAATGGCGATATTGAAGTATTAGGTGAAGTGGTTTCGGGCATTGTGCTTAAGCGTATGGGGGCTAATACAAAATCAACCATTGATGGCATAAATGCCCGGTTACCCTTAATTGAGCAAGCACTACCAAAAGGGGTGCGCTTTGAAGCTTTTTACGATCAATCTGACTTAATTGTAAAAGCGGTTAATACCGTGGTTGACTCACTTATTTTGGCGTTTATTTTTATTGCGCTTGTGCTGGCCTTATTTTTGATGAATTTAAGGGCAACCTTCTTAGTATTAATCTCTATTCCTATTTCAATCGCAATGACCTTAATGATCATGTCATATTTAGGTTTATCGGCGAACTTAATGTCACTGGGTGGCATAGTCGTAGCGATGGGCATGTTGGTTGATGGCTCAGTAGTGATGGTTGAAAACATGTTTAGACATCTTAACCGAGCAGATGAAGCACAGCTAAGTGCCGCCACTCTTGGTAATGAAAAGGGTGCCTTGTCTATAAATAGTGAGTCTATTGATATAGCAGACAATGACAGAATAATAACTGACAGCGGCCCAGATGCTTTGGCAGATAAGCGCAATGCTATTCCTTTGAGATTAACACAAGCCGGCAAAGAGGTTGCTCGGCCGATATTTTTTGCCGCCACCATAATCCTAGTGGTATTTATGCCGTTATTTAGCTTTGAAGGTGTAGAAGCTAAATTATTTCAACCTATGGCCATTAGTATTATTTTAGCCGTGGTTTCTGCTATTTTTGTTGCTTTAATTGTCGTTCCTGCCCTAGCTACTTATCTGTTTAAAAAAGACGTTAAAATACGTGAAAGTATTATTTTACGACCACTAGAGCGTTGGTATCGTCAAGCTTTAGCGCTTGCCATGAAACACACCAAAGTTGTTATTAGCTCATCAGTGCTTTTATTACTCAGTGCTATCACCTTAGTACCACAAATAGGCACAGAGTTTGTGCCTGAGTTAGAAGAGGGCACGATTAATTTAAGAGTGACCTTAGCACCGTCTTCAAGCTTAGCTACCGCGTTGCAAGTTGCCCCAATATTAGAAAAAATGCTACTGACTTTTCCTGAAGTTGAATACGCGTTAAGTCGCATGGGACGTGCTGAAATTGGCGGCGATCCAGAGCCGGTAAATAACATTGAAATTTATATTGGCTTAAAGCCGGTTAATGAATGGACCAGCGCTACCAATCGTGATGAATTACAGCGCCTAATGGCCCTTAAGTTAGAACAATTTCCGGGTTTGTTACTGAATTTCTCTCAGCCTATCGCGACCCGTGTTGATGAATTACTGTCTGGCGTAAAAGCACAATTGGCCGTTAAGCTCTTTGGGCCTGATTTAGATGTTCTCGCCTCGAAAGGGCAAGAGATAGAAACGGCAATTAAAGCGGTAGAGGGTGCGCGCGATGTTGCTATGGAGCAAATTGTTGGTGAAGCGCAATTAGTCATTAAACCCGATAGGCAGCAACTTTCTCGTTTTGGCTTTTCTGTTGCTGATGTGATGGACTTAGTTAAAAATGGTATTGGCGGCACTACCGCAGGGCAGGTCATTAATGGCAATGAACGTTACGATATTTATGTCCGCTTACAGGAGAAAAGTCGTAACAACCGTGATGTTATCGCTGATTTACGTTTACAGTCACCTACTGGCGCTTGGGTGCGTTTAGGTGATATTGCTGATATTTCGCTAGCATCAGGCCCGCCGCAAGTGCGTCGTGATGATGTACAACGCCGCGTTGTTATTCAAGCCAATGTACAAGGTCGAGATATGGGCAGTGTAGTGACAGATATTCGTGCGGCTATTGCCGCTAGTGTTGATTTACCTGCGGGTTACTCTGTCGTTATTGGTGGTCAATTTGAAAACCAACAACGGGCACAAGCTAGGCTCGCTATTGTTTTACCTGTGTCGTTAGGTTTAATCGCACTATTACTCTATTTTGCTTTTGGCTCAAGCGGCCAAGCACTATTGATTTTAGTGACTGTGCCCTTAGCGGTTATTGGTGGTGTGTTCTCACTGTATTTTTCAGGACAATATTTATCAGTACCCAGCTCTGTCGGCTTTATTACCTTGTTTGGTGTCGCTGTGCTCAATGGTGTGGTGATGGTAGAAAGTATCAATCAACGTATTAAAGCAGGCTTGGTGGTATCAAAAGCGGTATTTGAAGGCGCTACCTCACGGTTACGCCCAGTGTTGATGACCGCGATAACTTCAGCTTTAGGTTTAATTCCTATGCTAATGTCAAACGGCGTAGGCGCTGAAATACAGCGACCTTTAGCGAGTGTTATTGTTGGCGGGCTAGTGACCGCGACATTGCTGACGTTATTTGTTTTACCTGTGCTGTTTTCCTGGTTTTCAAAGGAAAAAATAGCGCAGTTAACACACTAGTTTTATCGGGTTTAATCGCTATGGTATAAAATGTCTGTTTTTTATAGCGTGATAATCCTCTTTATCACGCTATTATTTTATTGTTACAGATAAATATTTAAGAGGTAAAAATGTCTCACTCACATTCACATTCACATTCTCAATCACATAAGGACAACGGTAAATTGACCTTTGCCGTATTGATTAATGTTTTATTAACCATAGTGCAGATCATGGGTGGTGTACTCTCGGGCAGCTTATCGTTAATTGCCGACGCCTTGCATAATTTAAGTGATGCAGGCGCGATTGTTATTGCGATTTTTGCGCGTAAAGTATCGGCTAAGAAAGCGGATGAAAATATGACTTTTGGTTATCAAAGAGCTGAAATTATTGGTACTTTGATCAATAGTATTACGCTGATTATTGTTGGCCTTTATCTTATTTATGAAGCAGTCAGTAAATATTTTAATCCAACAGAAATTAATGGCTGGATAGTGATTTATATCGCAGGTATTGCTTTGGTTATCGATATTGCCACCGCAGTATTAACTTATATGTCAGGGGCAAAAAGTAGCATGAATTTACGCGCAGCTTTTATTCATAATGTGTCTGATGCCTTGGCGTCGGTTGCAGTGATTATTGCCGGGGTTTTGATCATATTTTATCAGTGGTATTTTGTTGATGTGATAGCGACTGTTTTAATTTCAATATACGTACTTTATCACGGCGGATTACTTGCACTTCAAAGCATAAAGATATTAATGCAAGCGGTGCCTGAAGCGTTTGACATAAGTGAACTTAAAGCAGATATTGAGTTAAACGTAGCGGTGAATGCCGCGCTAGATATTCATGTTTGGCAACTCGATGAACATAAGTTGTTTTTAGAATGTAAATTACAACCTGCAACGAATATTGACCATATAGATTTAACTGAAATTAAAACCATGTTATTAGATAAATATGGCATTAAACACTCAACAATCGAAGTTAACCCATCTGGCCAAACGTTAGTGCCTAGTTGTTATTGAAGGGTATTTTATCTTAGTGGTAATTATTCCCTTTAAAACTTCATAACATACTAATAATTAACTTTAAAATTTGCTAAAGTAAGATTTATTGTCCAGTTACAACAACTCACTGCAATGTCAACAAGGATCAGCAACAATGAATTTCGAACAAATTGTCTCGAGCATAAATAATGTTTTATGGGGTGAAGGGCAAGTTCTCATTTATGTTTTGTTATTCGCAGGTTTTTGGTTTTCTTATAAGCTAAAGTTTGTTCAAATTCTCAATTTTCGTCATATGTTTTCTGTTTTAAAAAACAGTGCTAAAAATGATAAAAGCTCGACAGACAGCTCAGGCATAAGTTCGCTACAAGCGTTATTTATCGGTTTGTCGGCACGGGTAGGTACCGGTAATTTGGCTGGCGTGGCGGTCGCTATATCACTTGGGGGGAGTGGCGCAATATTTTGGATGTGGGTTATTGCCTTATTGGGTATGGCAACAGGTTTTGCCGAAAGCATTTTAGGCCAGCTCTATAAAGTCAAAGACGACCATAAAGAATATCGAGGAGGCCCCGCTTATTACATCCAAAAAGGTCTTAACCAACGTTGGTTGGCCATTTTGTTCTCACTATGTTTGTTTTTAGGTTACGGCTTTAGTTTCAGTGCGATGCAAGCTAATACCATTGCCGACTCGTTAAATCATGCTTTTAATATTCCTACAATGTACTCGGGGGCATTAATTACGCTACTTGCCGGTGCGATTGTGCTGGGTGGTTTAAAGCGTATTGCACGCTTTGCCGAGTTAATTGTGCCTTTTATGGGCATTGCTTTTATTTTGGTGGCGCTAACCATCACCTTAATGAACCTGAGTGCCGTACCAGCGATGCTATACGATATTATTACTTCCGCTTTTGGCTTACAAGAAGCTGGCGCTGGCATGTTAGGTGCTGCGATTAAAAATGGTATTCAGCGTGGATTATATTCCAACGAAGCCGGTGCAGGTAGTGTGCCGCATGCCGCCGCGAGCGCAAGACCTGTGCCTAATCATCCTGTTACCCAAGGCTACGTGCAAATGTTAGGGGTGTTTTTAGACACTATGGTGTTGTGTACCTGCACCGCGTTTATTATTTTACTTGCTGATATTAACATTAGTGGTGAAATGGAAGGTATTCGTTTAACCCAAAGTGCTATTACCCATCATTTAGGCGCGAACGGGGTTTATTTTGTTTCGGCAGCGATTAGCTTATTTGCTTTTACTTCGGTGGTCGCAAATTATGCCTATGCCGAAAGTAACTTACATTTTTTCAAACTGGATAATAAAGTTGGACGCACAATCTACACGGCAATGTATTTGGCGATGGTTTTTTGGGGCTCAAGTGCCAGTTTAATTCAAGTGTGGAGTATGGCTGATGTCGCGTTAGGCTTAATGACTTTAGTTAACGTTATCGCTATTGTACAACTTACGCCGACGATAGTGGCCCTAACAAAAGACTATAATGCTAAACGTCAGCTTGAAAATGTTAGCGATGCAGATATGGAATTTAAACAAGCCGATATTGAATTTCAAGGTAAAGTTGAGCCAGGTATTTGGCATAAATAACTTGAATTTATAGCCACATTTTTCTAAAATCTTGATGTTAAGTATTTATAAAGCTTTTATTGTGCCAAAAAATATACCAAAATAAATTATGGTATGATTAATACTTAAGTGAGTACCTTGAATTTTAGTAAAATATCAGCTGTAAACTTGTAACCCCCCTACAGGTAAGCTGATAAAGTGTTTTTACTGCGTTGTGGATTTTGATGATATAGCCATATTGAACGGTGTTATTAGGGCAACTGCGTGATAGTTTGCTCTAGCCTCACCATCTAAGATGTTGTCTTAAATCCATACTCTGTCTACACGGATGTATTTACTTAGGCTCAGTCTGAAACGATGAATCTGTTTAGCTAAGCCTTTCTCAACTCGCACCAATTTGCAGCTTGAAGTAGAGCGGGTATTTAGCTAAGAAAATTAACGATTAGATTGTTAGCCTAACTTTGCTTTTTTAATTACTCTTATCAAAGGATAAGTAATGACGTTTTCTGATATTTCATTTAAAAATAAAATCTTTATAGTATTGGCCTTACCACTTATTGGCTTTTTGTGGTTGAGTATTTTAACGATTAAACAAAGTTATATTGTTAATAACGAGATGAAAAACCTCACTGAATTGACTCAATTATCGATTAGTTATAGTGAATTAGTTCATGAGTTACAAAAAGAGCGTGGCACTACTGCTGGCTTTTTAGGCTCTAAAGGAAAAACCTTTGTCACTAGGTTGAATAAACAACGCATCGCCACCGATGAGAAATTAACTTCGCGTGATGACTTTTTAAAGCTTAATGACTTTAAGCAAGTGTCAATTGTGAAGTTAAATCAAGAGATTGCTGCTGAGTTAGAAAAATTAAACCTTATACGCTCGCAAGTGAGTGACTTAGCTATAGACAGTAGCAAAGCGATTGCTTACTACACAGGACTCAATACCAAGCTACTCTCGGTTTCTTACATCATTGCCGATCTCAGCATCAATGCAAAAATAACAGAGCATAGCATTGCCTATTACAACTTTCTTCAGGGTAAAGAGCGTGCTGGAATTGAGCGTGCTTTACTTAGTAGCACCTTTGCTCGTGATGAATTTAGCGATGGTACATTTGTTAAATTTGTTGCTTTAGTGACGGAACAAAAAATTTTTATGGCTAATTTTTTAGCTTTCACTAGTGCTGAAAATATCAGTTATTACCAAGAGCAGATGGCTCACCCAGCCATAAAAGAAGTGATAAAACTGCGCGCCATAGCTGAAAGTAAAACATCAGGTTTTGGTGTCGACCCGCTGTATTGGTTTCAACAAGCGACATTAAGAATCGGTCAGTTTCAAAAGAGTGGTCAGCAAATAGCTGACAACTTACTTTTATTTGTTAAAAATGCACAGGCCACCGCGTTTAATACTTTAGCTGTAAGCATTGCTGTAACCATAGCTTTACTGATTTTAGTTATTGTGATCACCCTTGTGTCAATTAAGGATTTAACTTCACGGGTAAATGAATTGACTCAAGTCATGAGACTGGTTAGAAACGAAAGTGATTTAACGGTACGAACAAAATTACAAGGTAAGAGTGAGCTAGGGCAAATTTCAATAGCATTAAACCTTACTTTGGAGCAATTCTCGAATACCATTAATGAAATTTTTAGCGCTAGCTTAACGCTATCTGCAGCAGCGGAAGAAACCTCAGTTACTTGTGAACATAATGCTATTACATTAGCGGAACAACAAGAGGGCATTGTTGCTATTGCTACTGCCGTAGAAGAATTGTCAGCAACGGTAAAAGAGGTTGCTGGTAATACCCAAGCTACCGCAGATTCAGCCAGAGAGGCTGATAGCCAAGCAAAAAGTGGTCTTGATGTTGTGCAGCTTTCCTATCACTCAATTGAAGAGCTTTCGCAAGAAATTGACAGATTAGCGCAAAGAATTAACAGCTTACATGCAAGTAGTGGCAATATAACTAAGGTTGTTGACGTAATTAAATCAGTTGCTGACCAGACTAATTTATTAGCACTTAATGCTGCTATTGAGGCCGCCAGGGCCGGAGAGCAAGGGCGAGGATTTGCTGTGGTTGCTGATGAAGTGCGAACGCTAGCTAAACGTACACATCAATCCACCTTAGAAATTGAGAGCTTTATTGGTTCATTACAAGCTGATGTAAATGCTGCCCATCAAGTTATCGAAAATAGCCAACAAAAGGCGAGTGTTGCGGTAGAGAATTCAAAAAATGTCGAGCATAGCTTGCAAGAAATAACCTCTACGATTAGTCATATTTTTGCTATGACAGAACAAGTGGCTACTGCGATTGAAGAGCAATCAGTTGTGACACAAGATGTTGCGCAAAATATTATTAATATAGAACTGAAATCTTCAGAAACTTCTGCAGGAGCGACACAAATAGCGACAACAGCAAAAGAACAAGCTTACTTAGCCACCAGAATGCAAGATTTAGCTAATCGTTTTCATATTTAAATTTACTGCTGTTAATATGAATAAATTTATCTAACGGCTTGTTGAAAATAAAAAGATAGCTTATTTATTAAGTTTAACTCGTTACTTAGCAATAAACTTAGTAGATAGCTTGAGAATGAGGTTGGTAATAGGCAGGTACTGTTGTGGGCAGCAGTAAAGAAAATAAACTCATGGTAGTTTCTCGCCCTGTTAGTGTTGCCAGTCACTGTCTATTGATAAGTTAGAATTTTTTATAAGTAAAAAGCTGCTGAAAAGCTTTATTTAAAATAAATTTATATAAAAACATCAGTCTGTGACACGTTTTATTTACTAACATTTGAACCGACATTTGAACCGACATTTGAACTGAAATTTTAAATGTCGGGGGTTACTTAGTGCGCTTGGTTGCCTTTTAAAAGTAAAGTGGCATGATTATCTAAACTCATCAAACTCATTAAACTCACTTCACAGTATTTATAGTGAGTTTATTATATTTAGATTCTTATATTTGCCAACTCGCATCAGGCTGCCAGTTATTGATCCAGGCGGGAATGTCGCTAGCGGGCATAGGTTTGGCAATGCCATAACCTTGTGCTAAGTCGCAACCTAGTTGCAGTAACGCAGTGCCATGTTCAATTGTTTCAACACCCTCGGCAATTACCTGACGTTTGAATGATTTAGCTAACGCTATTACGCCTTCAACAATGGCTAAATCATCAAGGTCAATTAACATGTCTCGGATAAAGCTCTGATCTATCTTGATCAAGTCTGCGGGCAGTCGTCTCAGGTAAGTTAAAGACGAGTAGCCGGTGCCAAAATCATCTAAGGTAAAGCTTACACCTAACGCGATACATTTATTCATGGTGGCTGAGACGTGATATACGTCATCTAGAGCAATGGTTTCCAGCACTTCTAGCTCTAAATAATGGGGTGCTATATTGGGGTGGGCGGCCAGTAGTTTTTTTAGTTTATGGGTGAAATCAGGCTGCTGCAATTGTACGGCAGCAATATTTACGCTAGTTTTTAGTGGGCGATTAAGGCCCATTTTTTGCCATGCGCTAATTTGTGTCAGTGCGGTATCAATAACCCATTCACCCATCTCAATACTCATGGGGTTATTCTCAATAAATGGCAAAAAATCAATAGGATTTAATAAGCCTAGTGTTGGGTGCTGCCAGCGAATAAGTGCTTCAACACCGGTCACTAAACCTGTTCTCATATTAACTTTAGGCTGATAATGGAGCACAAATTGATGGTGGTCTAATGCGTGGCGAATGGCTTCAAGATTGTCTTGTTGTAATTTAATGGCGTCATCTTGAGCGGTATCAAATAAGTGATAACGATTCTTACCTGATTCTTTAGCGACATACATGGCTTGGTCGGCATGGCGCATCAGTTGGTCGGTGTCAGCACTGTCTTGTGGGTAGATGGTAACGCCAATACTGGCTGAGACTTTTAATACAATGTTATTAATGGTAATCGGCTTAGACGCAGCCAATAACAGCCGTTGTAATACCGGATCACAGTCTGCAACTTTGGATAAATCAGCTAATACCGCAACAAACTCATCACCGCCAAACCGAGCTAAAGTATCACCTTCACGTAATGCCTCTTTCATGCGAAGTGAGAGGGCAATTAGTAGTTCATCACCCACTTTATGACCATGGGCATCATTGACACTCTTAAAGCCATCTAAATCTATAAATACCACCGCGAGTGACTGTTGATGACGGCTGCACTGTAACATGGCTTGAGATAATCGGTCGGCAAGTAAAACTCGATTGGGTAAATTAGTCAGTATGTCGTAATGAGCAATATGCTCTAGTTGATTTTGGTGTTCTTTTATTGGGGTAATATCCGTGAATAAGGCCACGTAGTTATTTGTTTGGCCATGAGCATTTTTGATTGAACTCATGTTGAGAATTTCACTGTACACTTGACCATTTTTACGGCGGCTCAATACTTCACCAGACCAAAAACCTTTTTCCAATAACACTCGCCATATATTGTCATAAAACTCAGGCGCTTGTTGATCCGACTGAAGCATACTTGGGTGCTGTCCAATAACTTCGTCACGGCTATAGCCGGTTATCGTCGTAAAGGTATTATTAACGTCAATAATCAATCCGGCAGCATCGGTAATGAAAATACCTTCACTGGCGTTGGTAAAAACGCTGGCGGCTAATTGCAGGCGAGCTTCAGCCTCTCTCTTACGTGCGGTATTATCGCTAGCAATTAATAGGTAGCCAATAATAATATTTTGGGCATCACGCAATACCGTTACCGACACTTCTGCTGGGAACCGGCTGCCATCTTTGCGGATATAGGTCAGTTCATAAATATCTTCAATGCTATGATTCGCTTTGTAAACCAAAGCTTCAAAGCCGGCACTAATGTTAGTATTAAATTCGATACTAAGGCCTTCAGCGCGCACAATCAGCTCTTGTGGATCAGAAATATCGGCTGGGGTGAGTTTATTCATCACCTCCGCAGCGCTATAGCCCAACATATGCTCTGCACCGGCATTAAATAGCTGAATAATTCCTTTGGTATCGGTGGCGATACTGGAGAAATTTTTACTTTTAAACATAGCGTTCTGTAAAACTTTGGCCTCCATGAGCGCTAATTCAGCTTTTTTACGCAAGGTATTATCGGTAGCAATTAATAGATAGCCAATAATCACACCATGAGGACTGTGCAATGGTGTTACCGACACCATTGCCGGCAAGTAGCTGCCATCTTTGCAAACATAGGTTAGTTCATAAATATCTTCAATACCGTGTCTAGCTTTGTAAACCATGGCCTCAAAGCCTGCGCTAATGGGCGTGTTAAGTTCGACGCTGAGGGCTTGGGCCCGAGTGATTAGTTCTTTTTTATTAGAGAAATCGGCGGGTGTGAGTTTATTAATTACCTCTTTAGCCGTGTAGCCCAACATATGTTCGGCGCCAATATTAAATATTTGAATAACACCTTTGGCATCGGTGACGACACTGGAGAAATTAATGCTGTTGAAAAGAGCAAGCTGTAATGCTCCGGCTCTGACCAGGGTACGTGCGGTATTATCGGTACCAATTAACAGGTAGCCAATAATATTTTTTTTAGCATCACGCAAGGCAGTCACGGATACTATCGCTGGAAACCGGCTGCCATCTTTGCGGATATAGGTCAGTTCATAAATATCTTCAATACTACGTGCAGCCTTGTAAACCAAAGCTTCAAAGCCGGCACTAATGTCAGTATTAAATTCAATACTGAGGCCTTCAGCGCGAACAATAATCTCTTGTTTATCAGAAATATCGGCTGGGGTGAGTTTATTCATCACCTCCGCAGCGCTATAGCCCAACATATGCTTGGCGCCAACATTAAATAGCTGAATAACGCCTTTAGCATCGGTGGCGATACTGGAGAAGTTGGCACTGTTGAAAATAGCGTTTTGTAAAGCCTCTATACTAACGAGCGCTGCTTTAGCCTGCTTGTTGTTATAATCATTTGATTGCATGATTTGACTCTTTAAGGATCAGTAATAAAAGGATCAGTAATAAAGATTTTTATAGGTTCACGTTGTTACTATTAATAATAGCAAATACTAAATTATTGACGGTTATACTTTAGTGTTAATGACAAGGTTGTTATCAACTGTATGTTAATAAAGTGATTTTTAAAACCGCCAAAAGGTATTGAGAAAAAGGGTGTCATAAAGTAGTGGTTGATTATGATGGTAGGCTTGTTGGTAAAGTTGGCATTAACGTTATTAACGTTATTGGCGTTAATGCCAACTCTGCGCTCAGAGCAGTTTAAAAATGGCATGGTTTTATAATTGTAGCGTACAAACCGTTACCTTAAAGTTTCACTGCTGTAAGTTCGAGCCTAAGCTAGTGGCTGACACTGTGATTGATAGTGCTTTTAGTGTTTGTAACTTAGTGAACTTTTCAGGACAGTATTGACTTATGTTTGCTGCAACTGACTAAATTATTTTTGTGCTCGCTCGATTAAACGACGTTTCTCTATAGCTTTGGGGATGATGTTATTGGCCAATTTTTTCTCCCAGCCTAGCATAAAGTAAACTTCGGCCATCAAAAACAAAGGGCCAATAGCTAAACCCATCATATCATCTAAGAAAGCCGGTTTAGCTTTTTCAAAGATATGGCCAATAAATTGAATAATCCAACCAACAACAAACACTATAATGGCTAGCCATAATACGTTTTCCATATCGGTGACTAAACTAGCAAGGTATAGGTTTACAGCGACATATATCAACATGCCAATGGCTAATTTTATATGTAATGTAAAGTAGTAAAGCATAGCAATAGTGAACAATATTATTGCGGGTGTGTAGGTAACTGTTTGTTCTGCTAGCACTAGGGTAAAAGTATTTAAACTTAACAAAACGGTAATCGCCCAAACAATCAGCGGCACGCCAATAAAGTGAGTGTGGATATTACGTTTATTCAAGTGCACACTTTTGTAATTTGATAATTGTTCTTCGACTGTTTTCATGACAGTTCCGCGTTATTATTTTATAAAATATCATGGCAAGTTATCGCTTAAAAGTAAAGCGAGCAGGCTAGGGGAGTGTGGCAAGATTTATTGTTTTTAACCAGGTATTTGATAAATAAGATAAGCATATAACGCGCTTGATTAATGTATTCTAATTGCCTTATTGCAGTTATGTTGCCTTACTCATACAATAAAGATATTTTTTACTGAAAAGTTAATATTATGTCCTCAGATACATTAGGCTCTAGCCTTAATTATAAACGCGAAGAGCAAGGTTATCGCGACCGAGCATTGAAATTATACCCTTGGGTTTGTGGACGCTGTGCGCGCGCGTTTGAATATTCAAATCTCAGAGAGTTAACAGTGCACCATGTCGACCATGATCACACGAACAACCCCAATGACGGTACTAATTGGGAGTTACTGTGTATTTACTGCCATGACAATGAGCATGCAAAATATACCGATCATGCAAAGTATCAGACAGAAATTAAAGCGGGCGATACCAATCAAGACACCGCAACCTATAACCCGTTTGCAAATTTAAAGTCGATGTTAAAAAAATAACTGATTAACTAACGTGTAATAGCAATTTAATAGCGAGTTAATAGCTTTGGTATAACGCTATTTATAAAAGGAGTTAAAGGTGGCAGGTTCGAGTTTATTAACCTTACTTGATGATATTGCAACGGTACTCGATGACGTGGCTATTTTATCAAAAGTAGCGGTAAAAAAAACCGCAGGTGTTCTCGGCGATGACTTAGCACTGAATGCCGAACAAGTTTCGGGTGTTAAGGCCGATAGAGAGTTACCTGTGGTTTGGGCTGTTGCCAAAGGCTCGTTTCTCAATAAATTGATTTTAGTGCCTTCTGCTTTGTTTATTAGTGCTTTTGTACCACCACTGATCACTGTGTTATTAGTGATTGGGGGCTTATTTCTTTGCTTTGAAGGTTTTGAAAAGGTTTCCCATAAATTTCTTCATAGTAAAAAAGCCTTGGCAGATGAACAGCAAGCACTACTTAACGCCGTTAACGATGAAAATATTGACATTGCGGCTTTTGAAAAAGAAAAAATAAAAGGCGCTATTCGTACTGATTTTATTCTTTCTGCAGAAATTGTGGTTATTGCTTTAGGCACAGTACAAGAAGCGGCGTTTCAAACACAAGTGCTGGTTGTTTCAACATTAGCTATAGCGATTACTGTTGGGGTTTATGGGCTGGTTGCTGGTATTGTCAAATTAGATGACTTAGGTCTTTATCTGCTGAAAAACTCGGTGTCAGGGCACTTTAAGGCTTTGCAAAGCACTATGGGTCGCGGTTTATTGATGTTTGCGCCATTTTTAATGAAGCTATTAACTGTGGTAGGTACCATTGCGATGTTTTTAGTTGGTGGCGGTATTATTGTTCATAGTTTTTCATGGCTTGGTCGTCAATTTCATTACCTTGAACTTTGGGTAGGGCAATATTTTGGTAGTTTATCTGAAAGTATTTTATCGATTTTACTTAATAGCATCACAGGGATTATTGCCGGTGGTATAGTATTGGCAGTGGTTAGCTTAATGTCACGGTTGAAAAATAGGCGATTAACCATAGAGTAGACCTAAGTTTATATTAATTTAATATAGGCTTTTCAATTGCATAGCGTAAATGCGACAAAATATTTCATTTTAGCTATTGTATTTTGTCGCTTTCGCCCTGAATATATAATTGAAGACAACCAATAAGGTAGCAATATGAAAATAATTATTTCCGGACATCACGTTGAAATTACCGACGGTATTAACCAAGCAGTTGAAAGCAAATTTGCTAAAATTGCTAAACATTTCCCAAGCTTAATGACCTTAGACGTCATTATCACCGTAGAGCCCAATCAACAAAAACTAGAAGTTTCTACCACTTATGAAGGCGCTACTGTCTCAGTTAACGCTGTCGACAAAGAATTGTATGCCGCGATAGCAAGTGCAGCGAGTAAGCTTGAAGCGGCTTTAGCACATCGTAAAGGTGTATTATCGGCTAAGCAAAAAAAGAAGTTTGAAGTAGAGCAGTCAAACGCTTTTGAAAGTCCTTAAAGCACGTCAGTTAGTATTAACTAACAGTTAAAACTAAAAATAAAAGTTAAATACCAAAGGCCGTTATTAAACGGTCTTTTTTATATTCAGGCCTATTTCAAACCTATTTTCTTTTGAAGCATGCGTGCGCTGATTACATTGCTAAATACATAGCTCAATACATGCCCCTAGTGAGTTAAAGCCAGTTACTTATATCTACATCAGATGAAATAATGCCAAGATATTACTCCTAGTTTATCCCGCTTGTGAATATTGCGAAAAAGCGCACTTTAATCTACTAAGATATAAAATTTAGCTACCCTTGAGGTTATTTACTTAACAATTAGATGAAGTATGGCTATTACTTAAATGTTTACGTAAAATAGCCCTATTGGCTTTATATGACAAAAACTCACTATAAAGCGTACTTTTATCTCCTCCAAGGAATTCCATGAAAAAAACATTCGAGTTAACTCACCCTAAAATTAAAGTCGCTAGAATGGTTGAGTCAGCGAAACACGAAGTTAAAAAATATTTAAAACGTGAGCGCAATAAAAAGCTACCTGAAGATGCGGATTATTGGGATTTTGATTGTAAAATTGGTAAGTCAGAGCAAACAGCTGACGTTATTCATGTGACAGCGATTAGCCAAGAAATTGATACGCTTGTAGCGGCAGAGTTAAACGCATTTTATCTTGAAATATTGGTTAAACCAGCGGTTCGTACTTTTGAAGAAAAATAGCGACTAGCAGCATTGATAGGGCTTTAAAGATCACTATTTACCCTGCTATGACCTAAAGCAAATGCTTTAGGTCAAGTTTACTTAAGCCAAAGGCTAGTGGTGATTATATTTCAACTAATAGCCAATTAAGCCATTAATATGTGCGACCGCACTTCTGCCTAAAGCGTTTAGAGCATATCCACCTTCAAGCACTGAGACAATACGCCCTTGAGCATATTTATCAGCAAGCGTTTTAAGTTGGTCAGTTACCCAACGATAATCTTCATCCACTAAACTCACTTGTGACATATCATCTTCGATATGCGCGTCAAATCCGGCAGAAATAAATATTATTTCTGGTTTAAACTTGTTCAATGCCGGCAGCCAAGTATCAAGAATAGCTTGTCGAAAATCAGCACTTTTTGCTGTCGCAGCTAATGGTGTGTTAATGATGGGGGGCGTAGTACTTTCTTTAATTTCAAAGGGATAGAATGGGTATTGATAAGTAGAACAAAATAAATAACCTTTTTTATTTTTTATAATATCTTCTGTACCATTGCCATGATGAACGTCAAAATCAACAATAGCCACGCGCTTTAATTTATAGTGCTCTTTGGCGTAGGCGGCGGCAATAGCGACATTGTTAAAAAAACAAAAACCCATACCTTTATTATATTCAGCATGATGGCCGGGTGGTCTAGTCGCGCAAAATGCCGATGAAATTTCTTTTGACATCACTAAGTCTACTGCGTCTTTGGCAGCACCGGCAGAAAGTAAGGCGGCATTAAGGGTATCTGGGGTCATAATGGTATCGTCATCAACATTATAAGTGCCTTCACTCGGGGCATTGGCAAAAATTGATTCGATATAGTTTTTGTCATGTGCTAAATAAAGTAGTTCCTTATCAATAGGTTTAGCGTTAAATTGTCGAATAACATAATCCAAACCGCTACGAATAAGCTGATCCTGAATAGCCGCCATACGTTCTGGCGCCTCAGGGTGATGCTCTCCCATATCGTGGGTCAAGCAATGGTGGTGACTAATTACGCCGACTGTCATATTTACATTCCTTTATCTCTGAGCTATTAAGTTATTTATAACTTACTTATCACTTAATAGTAGTTTAGTTGCTTAAATTTTCTTTTGTGTGCTTATACCCAATTGATTAACTATAGTGTGTAAACCAAGCTTACTTCGTCATAATCTTGTGAAGGTGCTCTTAAAAACCCTGCATTTTCAAATACTTTTAACATAGGAGCATTATCTCGTCGTACACTAGCTATCAATTGCGTTAAACCACGAATTTTAGCGATAGCGATTAATTCACTCAGTAGTGCTTTTGCCATACCTTTGCCGCGTTTACTCTCTTTAATAACAAAAGCCACTTCAGCACTATTACTGGCTTCAAGGTAATAATAGCGAGCAACACCTTGTATAGATTCACCTAAATCATCTCGTTCAGTTAAACACAAGGCTAAATCAACCTGCTGGTTGACACTGACGAGATCACAGGACTTTTCTCGGGTCATTTGTGTCATATGATGGTTGTATCGCATCATTAATGTTTCTTGGTTATGAGAATAAAAAAACTCTTGTAGTTTACGTTCGTCTGAAGGCGATAAGGGTCTAAGGAAGTATTCAGAATTAGCAAAAGTAAAACGTTTGATCTCAACTTTACCCAGTTCAGGTACTGATGTTGGCGTGTTTTCTTGGTATTCAGGCACCCAATAATGTTTTCGCACATCTTTAAGTAGTTGAGCGCGAAATTTAGGGTGGGCAATACGTATTAATTCTAATGCGCGTTCACGAATACTTTTACCTTGCAGCGAAGCGATACCATATTCAGTGACTACATAAGCCACATGACCCCGTGAGGTAACTACACCACCACCCTCGGTAATGTGTGCGACGATACGAGATATTTTGCCATCTTTGGTTGTCGATGGCAGGGCAATAATGGGTTTACCGCCTTTACTTAATGAGGCGCCACGAATAAAGTCAACTTGGCCACCAATACCACTATAAAAATAATAGCCGATGGAGTCAGAAACCACTTGCCCGGTTAAGTCAACTTCGATGGCGCTATTGATAGAAACCATGTTGTCGTTACGGGCAATGTTCACTGGCGAATTAATGTGTTCGCTCGGGTAGAACTCTACATGGGGATTACCATCAACAAACTTATATAAGCGACGAGTGCCGATACAATAACTGATGACGGTTTTTCCTTTATGAAAGGTTTTTTTGCGATTGTTGATAACACCGGAAAGCATTAAGTCGATAATGCCGTCAGATATTAATTCACTGTGTACACCTAAATCTTTATGGTTAGCTAAGTAACGCAAGATAGCAGATGGAATTTTACCAATACCAATTTGGATAGTAGAACCGTCTTCTACTAACATAGCCACGTATTGACCTACTTGTTCTGTGACCTGATCAATTTCAGGTTCGGGCAATTCGGGTAAATATTGTTCAACGGTGATGTGAGCGTGAATTTGACTCATATGGACAAAACTATGACCATTAGTGCGTGGCATTTTAGGGTTAATTTGTGCGATAACCACCTTAGCTTTTTTAATGGCTGCGGGTACAATATCAACCGTGACCCCAAGCGAACAATAACCGTATTCATCGGGTGGGCCAACCATGATTAAGGCTACGTCTAAGGGTAAAATATTTTCATTAAATAGCCTGGGGATTTCAGATAAAAATGTCGGGGTATAATCAGCGCGCCCTTCATTAATTGCCGTACGAATTTTTTCGCCACCAATAAAAAATGCGTTGACCTTAAATAGGTCTTGGTGCTTTTTATCAGCCCAAACGTTGTCTGAAAGCGTTAAAATATGAACAACTTCAATATCATGTAAACCATCGCTATTGGCAATAAGGTTATCAATTAAGGCATTGGGTACTGCGGCATTAGAGCCAATAAAAACTCGATTGCCAGATTTGAGGTATTTAGACCAGTCTATAGAAGATTGGCGCTGTTTGCGTATCTGCATAATTGTCTCTGAATTCTCTTGGTTTGGGCAAGGTTACAATTAAATTTATCACAGAATGTAAACTGTATCTGTTTAATAGCAGATTTATGAATTAGCGAGTCTACTTTATACCTAGGTAAAACCGCTAAATACAAAATATTTATTCAATAATTACTTGTTCTACTGATTAAATAAAAGCTACGTGAAAGTTACATAAACAACGAAAAGTTGGTTTTTTAGCCAGTAGAAATGATCAAATAATGAGTGAGTATCGTATCAGTATGCACTAAGGGTTAAGTTATTAGTTGATCCGAGTCAAAGCCTCTGCATTATTAGACTAAATAACTAACCAAATAGCAGGAGATAATATCTAACTTTTACAAATTAAGTATTAAGTATTAAGTAGTCATTATTTATTGTGTACCTTGACCTAGAGTGGCTATAGGCACTGAAATAACGCTTGTGAACGATTTTAAGCTTCAACACCATAGAATATAGTTGTTAGCGTTAGGCTATTCTTGCAGAAACGAGTCATGTGGATAATGTGTGGAGAGCTTTTTATTGAAAATTTTTTAATGACGCTCTTGCTTTTGAGCAAAGCAGACGTTGTTTGAGCTAGTAAACTGAGTTTGTCTTAGCGGGGATTTATGTCGGTATTAGTACAAGTACGTTTAATTAAGTTTTTTATTTTGCTAGGTATTACGCTCCTTATTTTAGGATATTACTTACTTTTATATGTAGACCTACCAACAAAAATGGGTGTTACGGGTATTATTATTTGTGCCTGCTGTATTGCCTTTGGTTTGCTTTTTTCATTACCGACAAAACTGTATTTAACTCTGTTATTAATGGCCCGTGAACGGGGTCAACAGCAAAACTTAACGGTAAATAAAAAAGCAGAGAAGTAGCTGATATTTTAACCATAAAAAAAGCCCAATGCTATTGGGCTTATAATAATTTAATTTCAATAAGCTGAGCTTAAAGTAAACACTAACCAAAAATGTTACGCATTAAGGTTATCGCTTGATCAACGGTTTTACCATCTTTAACGCTGTTCACTATGGTGCTGCGCATATTGAGAATAAAGTCAGGAATATCATCTGATTCAAAAGCTTTATCTACAATAGCTTCGGCTGACGCTTTACTACGTTTTACCGCTTTAGCGACACCAATTTTTATTTTTTTAGGCTTATCACGCATACGAATATAGTTAGAGTTTTGTGCCAATGAGTTGTCAGCAAACAAAAACAAATCAATTAATATGGCTCGATTTTGCCAAAGCTGAAGTTCAGCTTCATCGCTAGGCATTTCACTGCGCCACCATTGTGTGTTTCTAATGGCTTCTATCATCTCATGCCAATAATCATCAAAGCTTTGGTTGTTGAGTTTTACTAAACCTAAGCCTTGCGAAAGGGTATCTATTTTACCACTGTTTAGAGCAATAAATTGGTCTGGGCGGCGCATAGCCAATAAACGAGTTGCTGCACTTAAGGGCGCTTTTTCTTCATTAGTATGGTTGGCAAATATTGCTTTGTAGGCATTAACAAAGTTTTGATAGTCTGCCAAGGTAACGTCACCGTCTAACGGAATATGATCAAGCGCTTGATCAAAATCTTTTGGGTGAGACTTTAATAACTGGTGAAAGGTTTTTGCGCCGCGTGTGCCGGCAAACCATTCAACATCAAAGTCATAAACACTAATATCATGCTGGGCGCTATGCTTGCCTGCAAAAGCTAATCTGTCTTCATCAATCATTTCAGCTAATTTATTATGGCGTAGCGTCGCAATATAATTTAAGAGTTTAAGTCTTTCTGGTAAGGCTTGTAACTTTGAGTGTTCTTGTACAAAACTAGTAAATATTGGCCATGGGATAATACGAGCCATTTTTAATTGGCAAGCACTAACACCGTTTGACATGGTGTCTTGTAGTTTTTTTAAGGGTTTTTGTTGACTAGGTTCTAATAAATCTTGGTTGATGTCGTGTAAGCAAATTCGGTATAACTCTCTGCACCAGTTAAGAAAACTATCTGGATGACTCTCTACTTTTACTGCCATTAAATTAAGGCTGAGATCGGCAACTAACGACAAGGCATTTTGGTAAATTGTTTGTTCGGTAGCGCTAAGCGACATGGCATTTGGCGAGGTAAGTAATTTTCTCATGAAACAGGGGTTTTCCGATGATAAAAACAAAAATAGGTCGGCATGATACGTGTAAAATAACCTATTACAAGTGCTAAGACTTAAATTAGGGGATAAACTCTACGCTGGTGCATAAAAAAACAATATGTGGAGGGTTAATAAACGAAAACCTTTGCCGATTCAATTTTTAAAACTTAGCAGACAAAGGCTGACTGTTGCGAAAAGTAACCGTTAGTCGGTGGTTACTGTTTCTGGTGACCTGGTATAATACTTAACTAAACCAATCACCGAGGCGGCAATCCAAAATAGTTCAATAACAAAACTCGCCAAATTAAAGTTATAGCACAGGCTAATTAACAGTAATATTGCGCCAAAAAGGTTCGTTAGGTTATAAGCCAAACTTTTAGGATTTAATTTTTCTAGTTGTAACATTATAAATGCGGCAACGATGAGAAAGGTTCCTGACATGCCAATGATATTAAATAATAAATCAATCATAAGAAACTCCAAGCTATAGAGGGTGATCCAAAATGCTGGCCCTATCCGTGGGTTGGATCGTTTTCGTTCCATGAAACAGCTTGTCGCTTTACCGATAGTAAGACTATAAGCGTTACTAGGATAATTTCGCCGTTATTGTAGGCAGTTTTTTGCATAAGGTAAAGCAACAAACGCTGACCAAGTGACAGAAATAGCAAGGTAGACATTTTCTTAAGCGCCGCAATATTGTCATTTATACTCAGTTTGAGTAGATTATAAAAACTGAACACCACATAATTTTTTGCATGCTTGTGCTTTACTTTAAAATACCTAGCCTAATATCCTAGTTTGACCATCAGCTTATCGCTATTAATCGTCGTCATCTATTTTCATTGCTTCAATGTTAATAATAGTTGAGCGATTTAGTGTTATCTTAAATCGTTGTATTTGTTGAAGTTCTTGTTTGTCTGTTTGCATTAATACGACATTAATTTGGTAACGGCGTTCAACCGCTTGCTTGGTTATTTTACTGCCATCAAGTGAATATAAACGGCCTTCTCCTTTTTTCAGGAAGCGAATAAAGGGGGTTAAATTAAAATAGATACGTTGCTGAATTTCATCATAGCCAGGCAAAAAACTTTTAGCATTAACTTTAGTGTCACTGCGAAAATGTAGCAATTGTGCCGCTTGTTTGTTTTGATGACGCCGAGTTTGAAATAACTTATCAACTTGCTGAGGTAGATCTTTATTGCGAATATATTCTAGCCAAATGGTTTGACTAGCGATACGGGTTTTATTAACATTATTTGTGTAAATATTTCTCCATTTAGGTAAGCCTTTTTGAATGCTACGCCAAATAACACGGGTTATATCGTCTTTAAATATCTCCCTTAAACCATAAACAATGCCTAACATGCCTACTAAGGCAATCGTGACTTCAGTGAAGTTTGCCCGCGCGTTTAGCACTAACAACATCACAAACGCCATAATAATCGCTGTAACTGTGCCACGTACAATGCGCTTTAAATTGCGATTGAGGCTTTTCATTTCTTTTTGCAGTACGACGCCGTATTCGATTAATCGTTGCAGTAAACGCATTTTATTGGTGATGCGGTTAGGGTCAGCTAAGGTAACTTCTGAGTTATATTTATGGGTTGCACGGTATTCATTTTCACTGCGGCATAGTGCAAACAAGAAGTTTCTTTCAGTGGAAAATTCACTACTTTTTGGTCCTCGAGATAGCAACTTTAAAAATGACTGCTCTACTTGCCAACTAAGGTAGTTGTCAGCATTTTGAAAAAATGGACTGAGCTTTTTATCTGATGGCGTATATCGTCTTAATTTTTTCAGTAAACCAGAAATCAACTCTGCTAGTACAATGGCTTGTGGGTAAAAATCTTTACTTTCTTTAAGCTTAATCGTTTGTTTTATATCAGTGTCGAGAGCAATTAAAATTTGATAAGAAAATAAATTAAGGTTAAGTCGATAGTCACTTAGCTCACCTTTTTTTTGGCTAATAAAGCGGCTTCTTACTAACGGCAAGTGCAGTTGGTCTGAGTAATAAGCACTATGATTTTCTATACTGCTATGAAAGTAATGCTCCTCGTCTAGGGTTTTAGGGCCGATACCCATTTCAACCGGTAATGAAAAGTATAAATCGAGTCTTTGGTGGTCAGTAGGCAACAACTGGTAACTGACCTTGATGGAAAGGTTTTCGTCTTGGGTGAGTTTAGCGTTATTCACTTCTATCCTCTACTTCTTGTCGGTTTTATTGCCAAGCCTGAATCAAATCACTATCTATGACTTTGATGAGTAATCTCATCATAAAGTGAGTTAATTGCTGATCGTTTCTACTATAGGTTATTTTAAGGACAATTTTTTAGCTTTAAGATGAATACTATATTGGTAATTTCGCCAAATGTAATGAAAAAATCAGCGATTAATTAGTGCTTAATATATATTAAACTTGCATTAACTTAGCTATAGCTTGAAAATTTTGAGTTTATACTGCCCACTAGTAATATATGGCATTGGTTACTTTTTTGATACTCTTTTGATGGTCTTTTAACAGTCATTGCCCGATCACTTAGTACACTTTAAATAGTAAACTTTAGATAGTACAAATTAAAAGTTGATATTTACTGTTTGGTAGCCAAAATAAATTATTTTTCTGGGGCGTTTTTAGAGAAATAGGCCTGAAGTGGAGTTACTTTGAGTTATGCCCTTAGATAACGCTTTCAAATGAAAGTACAAATTTTATACTTTTATGGCAGTATAAGCTAAGCTGTTGTTCAAACATTGGATTTTTGTGAAAAAGGGAATTTATAACATGACCTTAACTAGAAGGATTACTCTACTTAACCTCACTATTATTATTACCTTACTTTTAGCGGCTTTTTTAGTGACAAAAGTATATGCCAAAACACCGACAGAAAATCATGCTGAATTGAAAAAATTTCAGCATTTAACGAGTGATAACAATCGTCTTTTTGTTGAGCATTTGTTAAGCCAAGTTGACGCGCAAACATACTTTAGCTTGCCAGCACCCACTTATGCTCATATCGCTAAGTTAAAAACCAATTAATAATGATGGCAGCTTCCCTGACTTGAAAGCTATTTCATTAAAATCTCTGCTTACAACAAGACCAAAAACTTAATCAAAGTGCTATTATATAAAGTGTATTCATCGAAGATAAAGTTTAAAGGTAATGTTAATAAATAATGCGTAAATCAGATAAGAAAATAGACAATCAAATCATAAAGTCGTTAACCGAAGTATGCCAATCAGCGCTAGAAGAAATTGACGGCTTTGAATGGTTAACCCATACGGTTAATTTCGATAACTTTCCCGACAGTCTAAAAGTTGTTTGTGTTTTTGATAGCAATAAAAAATTAGCGAGCTATCTCAAGTCATCTGATAGTAAGCACTTAGCGTTATTAATAGCCGATAGCTTGGCAGATATTGGCATAAAGCTAAACAGTGTTAAAAACCAAATAGAATTAGACAGCGAAGAAAATTGCACCCTGTATCACGCTGGAAATTGGCATAAAAGATTGTCTTAACTTGCTAGGCTATTAAATAATGACCATGCGATGGCGCACATGATTAGTCCAACAAGCATATCAATAACTCTTCTCACCTTAGCTTGGTTAAGCCAAGGTGACATTTTTGCTGCCGCTCCAGCTAAGCTATAAAACCACAGCATAGATGCCAACATAGTGCCGAGTGCAAAGGCGATTTTTTCATTACCTTGAAATTGTCCGCCAACACTGCCCAATACCACTACTGTATCAAGATAAACATGCGGGTTTAACAGGGTTACCGCTAACGTTGAAACAATCACCAAACCAGGCTTCTTGTGTGCTTTATCGGTTGAACTTTGCTCACTGGTGCTGCTATTAAGCCATGCTTGGCGAAATGACAAGCTAGCATAAGCCAGTAAAAAAATAATACCTGCCCAAGAAATTACTGTTACCAAGGTTGGCGATGTCGCAATAAGCTGTGCGCCACCAAACACCCCTAATGCAATAAGGACAACATCACAAACCATGCAAATTGAAGCGGCTAAAAAGTGATGATTTTTTTTAATACCGTGATTGAGGATATGAGAGTTTTGCGCGCCAATAGGTATAATCATGCTGGCCCCTAAAAAAAGGCCTTGTAGTAGGGGGGAAAACATTTTTGCTCCTAAAAATTTCATGCTGTGCTAAGTTATTGCGGCTAATTTAACGAAAAACAAATCATAAGTATAATTAATGATTTTAATCTTTAATTAGTTTTGCTAATGTTGTTTTTGCTAACATTAGTCATAAATCTTGTTAACATCAGGGGTAAATGGTCTTGCTAGATTATAAGTTATTGCATGCATTGAGCGTGGTATTAAATGAGCAAAGCTTTGACAAAGCGGCATCGGTATTAGCTATCACACAATCTGCCGTGTCTCAGCGTATTAAAAGCTTAGAGCAAATTATAGGCCAACCGGTATTAATTCGGGCACAACCGATAGTGGCAACGGCTATTGGCAAAAAATTACTTGGCCATTATCAACAGGTAAAATTACTTGAACAAGACATTATTCCTGATATTTCAGGTAATAAAAAACATGAAACTATTACCGCCAATATTGCTAGCAATGCCGACAGTTTAGCCACTTGGTTAATTGCAGCAATTGGTGACGTTAGTCATCAATATAACCTAGCGGTAAATTTTCGATTGGCTGATGAAAACAGAACCATTAACTATTTGAAAGATGGTGAAGTTTTTGGTGCGATTAGTACATATGATCAGGCTTTACCTGGTTGTACATTAGAAAAACTCGGTGATATGCACTATTTGTTAGTTGCTGCGCCAAGCTTCATTGCAAGCTATTTTCCTGAGGGTATTAATAAACAAACCTTGGCACGAACACCCGCGGTTGCTTATGATCAAAAAGACGATATGCATATTAAATATATCGAACAAACCTTTGGCTTAAAAGGCGGGTCATACCCGTGTCATACCGTGCGCTCTTCAGAAGCCTTTGTTAATTTTGCCAAACAAGGTTTAGCCTATTGTTTGATCCCTAAATTGCAAATACAAGCAGAACTTGCATCAGGAGAGCTGATCAATTTAATGCCAGAAAACCCGATAATTAGAACACTTTACTGGCATCATTGGGTATTATTGAAAGGGGTGTTTAAGCAGCTTTCAAGCGCAATAATTAGCCGTGCACAATACGCGCTAAATAATCAATAATTTGCTAATATTCAGTGTTATCTGAAATGGCCAGTAAAATAGCCAGTAAATGAGTCAATAAAATAGTCAGGAGTTAAATGTGAGCAATTTAGTCGTTAGAACAGCAACAGCAGACGATACCAGTATATTATTTAAATTTATTATCGATCTCGCTATTTATGAAAAAGCGGAACACGAAGTATTAGCAACCGAGCAAACAATAAAAGCCAGCATTTTTGCTGAAAATAGTCATGTTTTTGCCTTAATTTGCGAGCTAGATGGGGTTGCCGTTGGCTCAGCCATTTACTTTTTTAATTATTCAACTTGGTTAGCAAAATCAGGTCTTTATTTAGAAGACCTATACGTTATGCCAGAATATCGTGGTAAAGGCGCAGGCGTTAAGCTGTTAAAAGCTATGGCAAAAATTGCTGTGGAAAAAGACTGCGCACGGTTTGAATGGAGTTGCTTAGATTGGAATACACCGTCAAGAGAATTTTATCACTCACTCGGTGCTGTCGCGCAAGAAGAGTGGGTTGGCTATCGCATGACAGGTAAAACACTTAGTAATTTTGCAGCTGATCTGACTGAATAATACTAACACCCACTGGAGGGTTTTCTGCATAAACTAGCATAGCGTTTGCTACCTTCTTTGCTTGAATTACTTGGTATTTTTTTGGGATAATAAAAGCTAGCGCGTTCATCACTATTGTACCTAATTGCTCGCCAAGTCGAAATTCATCACGCTGCCCAGATAACATTGACGGGCGGAATAGACCCAGATGTTGGTAATCTAAGTTACTTAAGTCTTTTTCTATTTTGCCTTTTATCTGGTTATAAAATATAGCAGATGCTTCATTTGCTGACATTGCCGTGACTATGGCAAATAAAGTGGCATGTTGACCATAAAAGTATTTGGCGATAAGCAGCGGATAATGATGGTCAATTTCAGAAAAAGCAGTTTTAGAACCGGCTTTTTTTATGGTACTGCCCAGAGTGCAAAATATATGATCAATCGTTTTTATCTTGTGGTTAGCGCCTATATCCTGAGGTTTATTATCCAAAAAGGTACTTGAGGTCAATTCTGCTGCTAGATGTTCAAAATTAATTTGCCATTGTTCAAGTTTAGTATCTTCTATTAAGAGTGGTTTACGTACTAAGGCGATAACTTTGCTATAGGTTTTGCTGGCTAATAGTTGCTGTAACAAATGTTGTCCCACTAAACCACTGGCGCCAACAATTAGCGCCACTTTGGCTTGCTCTGGTTTATGTCCATTGGTACAAGTTGTCATTTTTTTTAACCCTAAGACAGTGGAGAATAATATACCCTAATAATAAAGTCTCATATTAAGTGCTTAACTAGCTACTTAAATCTTAAAAAAGACTAACATTATTGCCTAGCATTCATGCGAACATAAAATCGTTTTGGCCATGTTCAGACACTTATCTAAACCAGTAAATATCTCCTTATCCTTTGAAAATATAAACGTAATCATTTAATTTTAGATTGAGTTGTTGTAGGCAAATCAAAACGTTAAGTGATAAATGCTATGCCAGTATTACCTTATGTATATTAAGTAACTTAGCTGGTTAATAGGTAACGAATGAAGGTTTAAATGGATGTGGGTTTACTCATAAGTCAAAGTTTAATGTATTGTTTTATATAGATAAATTTATTTTATCCAAGCAGTTGTTTAGCGACTCAATTGGTCACAGCCTGGCCCGATTATTTTGTGCAAAACTCTTTTTTTAAAGCG
The DNA here is from genome assembly GCF_014077065.1 of Colwellia sp. MB3u-4. Taxonomy (NCBI): domain Bacteria; kingdom Pseudomonadati; phylum Pseudomonadota; class Gammaproteobacteria; order Alteromonadales; family Colwelliaceae; genus Colwellia; species Colwellia sp. MB3u-4. The sequence goes on from NZ_JACGVE010000045.1 coordinate 208,224, forward strand.
CTTTATTTTTTAAAGAAACCATCTTAATTTGCTGATACAATCTGAAGAGTTTACATTTTAAATTAAGTACCCCCTAATGATTAAGCCTGCAGTGCCCAGAAATGAAGTTGAACGTTTGTATGCGCTTAGAACCTTAAAAATACTTGACTCATCACACGAAGAGCGCTTTGATCGAATTACTCGTATGGCTAAACGCATGTTTAACGTATCAATCTCGCTGGTCAGTATAATTGACGAAGACCGTCAATGGTTTAAATCCACGCAGGGACTCGAGCTTTTGGAAACGCCTCGCGACATTTCATTCTGTGCACATGCTATTAATCAAGATAACTTATTCATAGTGCCTGACGCTTCCAAAGATAAACGCTTTTTCGATAATCCTCTTGTTACTAGCGGTCCGAAAATTCGCTTTTATGCCGGCTGCCCTTTAAAAATTAGACAAGGTATTAATATAGGTACTTTGTGTCTTATCGATACAGAACCTAAACATCTTAACGAAGAAGACCAAGAGTTACTTGAAGATCTAGGGGCTATAATTGAGCAAGAAATCAAATCTATTGAACTCGCTACCTTAGATGAGTTAACCATGATTTCTAACCGACGTGGTTTTTTGACTCTGGCCGATCATAGTTTAAAAGTATGTCGACGTAATCAAATGTCAATGTCGTTTATATTCTTTGATCTAAACCAATTTAAGATCATTAATGATGAACATGGCCATCACGAAGGCGATTTTGTCTTAGCCACTTTTGCCAAAATAATGCTTAATTCATTTCGAGACTGTGATTTGATCGCTCGACTCGGTGGAGATGAATTTGTGGCTATGCTGAGCGACTCTGACTATTACTCAGGGAAAGCAAATATAGCACTAGAGCGATTTGCTGGCGCTATTGATCAAGCAAATAAAACCTTAAATAAACCCTATAAAATTGAGTACAGTGCCGGTGTTAGTTATTTTAAACATGACACGGACAAATCAATAGAAGCAATGCTCAAAGAAGCTGATGCAGCTATGTATAAGCAAAAAAAAATTAATGCTCTATAGCTCGACGTTATAACTGTTTCACTAAATTAGTAAGTTAAATATCAGGCCATGTAGTCGTTGATAAATGTCTGCCAAACGACTAAGTTTTAGCGATGAAAAGCAGTACAGAACAGTTGAGGATATTTTCTTAGTAAAATTTACTGGCAAGTTTTAGTGTTTTCACGCAGTTACAACTAGTGATTAACGATAGGTACTTTTTTCAAAATTTTAGCTTATACCAATTTCATTAATTAGATGGTCTATTTTATACGCAGGAAAAATGGCCAAATATAAGGCATTTATTTTAATCACTAGTTGTTCTAATTATTAAATAAATAACGCAGTAGTGGGTTATTTTAACCAGTAAAAATGAGCAGATAATGAGTGAGATTGGTATTATTGCCGTTGATAAATCACACTAGCTTAAAGCGGGATTAATCTACTATTCTTGCGGTAGTTCTATTAGCTATCAAGGTCATAAATACAGGCACTTAGCCATTTAGCAACAGACTATTCATAACTCTTTTAACTCAAGTCGTGTTTAACACTTATCAACAAAACTTATCAATATAAGTTACTTTAATAAAAGCTATTTATTAAAAGCTATTTATTAAAGTAACTGTCTATAAAATATCAACATTTAAAGTCATAAACTTTATTATTCGCTAGCGTTAATGACTTTAAATAGGGCTAAATTTTTTGCTCAACCAATAGCTTATGCATAGATAGTGTTAGCCCAGCGCGTTAGGCCAGCCGTTACGCTGCCAAAATGGTCACCAACAACAATAGGGGTATGTTGAAATTGCGATTGTAAAAACTTATTTAACATCGGTGATTTAGCACTACCGCCAGTGACAAACACCACATCAGGCTGACAGTTAGCTTGGGCAATTGCATCTTTCATTAGCGCGGCTATCGCACTGAGTTGTCGATGACATGCCTCAGTAAAACCGTCCCTATCAAGCTTAACAGTGAGCCCTTCATAGATATCAGATAAATCTATTTGCTGCTCGGTTTGCTCGGTTAAGCCAATTTTGCTTTGCTCTGCGGCATTAACTACACGGTAGCTCAACTTTTGTTGTTGAACAGTTAACAAACGAGTTAATAACTCAGGATGTTCTGCATCGCGGATCAGTTGCTGCAAAAACCGTCCATTTTCGGCACTGTAAAATTGTGTTTGATGACTAATATTGTTAATCGCCATAGCCTGAAAGTAACTGTTACTTGGCATTGTTTTACCAGATTTTAATAAACTATCTAAACCAAAACTCGGCATGATACCTTTAAGGGCAAAGGCAATATCAAAATCATTACCACCAACTCGTTCACCACTGTGGCTTAATAAATCATTGCTTCTATCAGTTAACGCAGCATGCTCTGGTCCCATTAAAAGCATGGAACAATCGGTAGTACCACCGCCAATATCAACCACTAATACTTTAGTTTCTGTAGTCAGACTAGCTTCATATTCAAAGCCGGCTGCAACAGGTTCAAATTGAAATTCAACATCTTTAAAGCCAACCCGTTTTGCTGCATTGGTTAATATTTGTATGGCTTGTCGATTACTTTCTTCGCCTTTCATACCTTGAAAGTTAATAGGGCGACCAATAACAGTTTGATCAACACTTCTGCCAAGACTTTCTTCGGTGAGCGTTTTTATATTGCTCATCATAGCGGCAACAATATCTTCAAATAAGTCAACTTGCTGTGGCATTAAACCACTGGCACCAAGAAACGATTTTGGTGATTTTATGTAGTAGCCTTCGTCCGGCTCTTGTAAATAGTTATTTAATGCGGCTTGGCCAAACGATAATTCGGTTGGATAGCCATCTAAGGTCAGCTCTCGTAGTGAGTTTTTTCCTTTGTTTAGCTGTGCTTGACGTTGCTGTTGAAAGCTTTTTTGTTCTGCCAAAGCCAAGTTGTCGTGCAGCCAGTTGACAATAATGTCACGACTGGGCGCATACAAAGTTGAGGAGATATAGCGACCATGATCACCTAAAGATAATAGTTCTGGCGTGTTGTTTTTCATTACGCCGACAGCACAGTTCGATGTACCGTAATCAAATCCGATCATGTTGATATCCAAATATAAAATGGCCGCGAAGGATACTGGGATATGTAGCACTAGGCAAGGGCTTTTAGCTTATTAGGTAACATTTTTAATAAGCTAAAAGCCAATAAGTCATTATTAATTTATTTCAAAGGCGCACAAACGTAGTTTTAATCCTGTCAATCACGGCCATGTCGACGCTCACAGCTTAAACTTTTGCCTGTGTAAATTTTTTCGCGGTTGAATCGATTTATGAATCGATTCAAATTTAGGCGAAAAATAAAAGCTAAAGTGCAGAAGAAGTGAGCTAGCTCGGCTGATAAAGCTAAAACCATGATGAAAGCAGCGAGTGATAAATTAACCCATTACCTAGCTAATACAGGTTTAACGCTTAAATAGTTTAATGCTGAAGGTGGTAACGGCTTACAAGCCCAGGTGCTTTTATTATTGATAAAAACGGCATTAGTTGTACCCTGCAAGCAAAAGTGGATTTAAAGTCGTATGTGGCGTTTTGAGTGATTATTGCTGCACTCAATAAAGGAGAAAATAGTCGGGTTATTAAGGGTAAATTATCCGAGTAATTCAAACCAAAAGGCAGCTTCAAGCTGCCTTTTGGTGTTTAATTTACCTAAGAGCAAGCTCATTCACTTGGAGAACATTTCAACGGGTTATTTTTTACCCGTATAAAATAGCTGAGCGCACTAATAAAATGGCGATAAAAGACTAAACTATCTTAACCCGAAGCCATGGCCAAAATAGTTTTAATATCAAGTGTGTCTTGATATTGCACAAAACCTTTTGTGCACTTAACGCGTGCTAATACCGCCATTCTATCGGAGAGTTCATTCCCTTCTATATTGGCATGGCCTTTAACATGACTAATAATTAAATTACTTTTCAATGCTTGGTAGAGCGCAAAACATTGCTTAATTATTTCAAGGTTTTTAATTTCTTCACCTTTGCCACGAGTCCAGCCTTTAGCTTGCCAACCTTTTGCCCACTTAGTGATGCAATCAATTGAATATCTAGAGTCAGACAAGACTTGCACGGTTTTACCTTGTTTAATATGATCTTGTGCGTAGTTAAATGCGGCAAGTATGCCATTAAGTTCGGCGGTATTATTAGTGCCCATCGGCTCATATAAACCGTACCACAATTCAATGAGCTGTTGCTCTTGATACACTGCCATGCCCGTACCTGACTTCCCTGGATTGGGAGAGCAAGCACCGTCACAATAAATATTAATATCAGCACTTTGTTTAACAGGCGCTAAGCTATTACTTACGGCGCTACGATCCGCTTTAACGTAGGCAGCAGAAGCGGCAGGTTTAGTACCGGCACTTTTACTCATCGAGCGCTTAGTTAATGCTTTAGTGTAGGTAGATTGAAACGCCGCCTCGGCTTCAGCTTTTGATGCAAAACCCATATATTGCGCATCGGCACGTCCTTGGGTGTGGCTTTTAACATCATTCCACTGTTCAAATACCCCAGTTTTTGCCCCTTTCCACACCACATAATATTTTTTACTCATCAATTGTTAACCCTATTTTATTCGCCATAATTTTTTATGCTCTGTACGCCATTTGTTAAGACTACTTTACTTTTTTATTGTTTTTAATTGACCAAACAATTAATAGGACACCGGCAATAAAAAACGGAATACTTAACATTTGCCCTGCAGTTAAGGCAATATCAGCCGCATAGGCCGCTTGTTTTTCTTTTAATATTTCAATAAGAAAGCGAGCAGTAAAAATTAAAACTAAGAAAACGCCTAAAATAGCACCGGGTGGTGTTTGGGCTTTTTTCTGTTTATAAAAAATCATCAAAACAAAAAATATCGTTAAATAAGACAAGGCTTCATAAAGTTGAGCAGGGTGGCGAGCAAGGTTATCAATACGGGCAAAAACTACCGCCCAAGGGACATTACTCGGTGTGCCTAATATTTCAGAGTTAACAAAGTTTGCGCTGCGAACAAAAAAACCAAACAGCGCGGTACATATCGCGAGTCTGTCGAGTAACCAGAGAAAGTTCATCTGGTTTTTTTTGCTATAAATCCCCGCCGCAATAATAGCCCCTAAACCGCCGCCATGACTGGCCAAACCACCTTCCCAAATGGCGATTATTTTCAGTGGGTTAGCAAAGTAATAGCTTGGGTCATAAAAGAAACAATGTCCTAAACGGGCACCGACGATAACACCAATAACGATATAGACCAGTAAGTTATCTAGCGCGACTAAATCTTGTTTCTCGGTTTGAAAAATCCACTTCATGACTTGTAAGCCAGATAAAATAGCGGTGGCGAATAACACGCCATACCAATGTATAGTCAATGGCCCAATGGAGAAAAATACGGGATCAAAGTCCCAAACTAAATGTTGCAAAGCGTAGCCCTTAATGTTGCTTATGTTACTTATGTTGAATGAGTTAAATGTGACTTAAGTTAAGTCTTCACTTAAACAGCGATATTCTAGCAAGCTAGTGGTTGCTGTGCTGAATTAATTTCGCTGAAAGCGTTAATCACGTCTATGGGGTGTTCAACCTTGATTAAAATTTACTCAAATGACTCAACAAAAGCCCCATCATGCCCCAGTATTTTATTGGCCGGTTAAAGGTTAGTTTTATATTGGTTTACGTTTAGTCAGCGCTGCACTTTTTCAGCGTTTAAGCACATTAATATCGAATGAGTAGTTTTGACAATCTATTGGAATTATTCGACAATTACCATAGCTAGATTAATTCCGTTAACCATAAAGTTAACACTCGCAAAAGCTACACTGTTAGATTATCCATTGATAAAGGCGAAAAGTAATGTAGCGACTTTGCTAGATTCAAGTCTATGTGTCACCTTATTTTCAGGAATGACAACTCAACAAGAAAATCCTCAATAAGTGAAGAATAATATGCTGTTGTGTCTCTATCAATGAAAAATAGCGACACTAAGTTCTAGTATCCATGAGTCAGTCTTGAGCAAAATTTGGCGAGCTAAGTCGCAATAAACCCCCTTTTTACATGACAATAAGCGGTTTTATTTTAATCGTGAAGAAAAAGATGATTATATTCATCGCCATCCTATATATATGTAGAATAACTATATGATATTTTAAAGGCTTTAATGAAACCTTCGGTTGTTCAATGGCCAGCACATGCGGCTGAACAATGGCCAACACAGGAAGAATTTTAAGTATATTTAATCAATAATAATGAAGAGTAAAGACATGAAAAAAGTCTCAATGGGTAACTCGAGCATCGAATCTTCTCGTTTTATATACGGCTGCATGCGTATTGCCGGTGACAATAGTGCCAGTGATCGTATTAAAGGAAAAACAGCGATAATGGCTGCGCTAGAGGCGGGTTATAATCACTTTGACCATGCGGATATTTACGGTGCTGGTGAAAGTGAAAGTATTTTTGGTGAGCTGTTAGCTGAAAAACCACATTTACGTGAGCAAATTATTCTCACCTCTAAAGCCGGTATTCGACCGCGCAATAATGAGCACGACACTTATGCCCCCACGCGTTATGACTTTAGCCAGCAATATTTGTTGGCCAGTGTTGAAGGTTCACTTAAACGTTTAAATACCGATCACTTAGATATGTTTTTATTGCATCGCCCAGATTATTTATTTGATGTGCATGAAGTCGCTGAAACTTTTGCGTTATTAAAAGCCAGTGGCAAAGTTAAGCATTTTGGTGTCAGTAACTTTAAACCGTCGCAAGTTGAATTATTAAAGTCTGCGTTAGCTATGCCCTTGTTGGTGAATCAAGTTGAAATTAATATTCACAATATTGACACCTTACTTGATGGAACCTTAGATCAATGTCAGCAGCATGGTATTACACCGATTGCTTGGTGTCCTTTAGGGGGTGTTGCTTACTCTGCTTGGGGAAATACTTTTTCAGGTGAAGATGAACAAAGAATTGAAAACGAATTAAGTCACCAAAGTGAAAAATATGCTTGCGCGCCTTGGCAAGTTATTCTGGCTTGGTTATTAAAACATCCAGCCAATATTTGCCCCATCATAGGGTCAACCACACCAGAGCGCATTGTTGCCGCTAAACAAGCTTTAACACTAGATTACTCGCGAGAAGATTGGTATCGCTTATTAGAAGCTAGAAACGGCCAAGCTGTGCCATAACTATATTGAATCAACAATATATCGCATAAAAAAAGCCACTGAAAATGTCAGTGGCTTTTTTGTCATTTTAAGACCGGGCAGTAGCGAGTGATTTAGTTACAAACCATTATGATATTGAATATTGGTTGACTCAGGCACTAAATTATTCAGCTGTTGTTTTGCTGATGAATGGCTATCTATCGGATTTTTAGACTCGTCAGTAGGCTTTTTATCAGCTAATAACTCTTCAAACTGGCTGATCAACAACGCCTTATCAGGCGCTTGGCGATCACCGGTACCTATGTTGGTTAAATCAATCATAAAACCGTCGAATAAATCAGATAAGTCTTCAATAATTTCCATATTTAAAAACTGATCTTGGTTATAAATACTCGGGTAACCGGCTTTTTGTTTATCAATCGCGAACGACACACCTTTGAGATTAGTGATGGTTGTTGATTTATCACAAGAGAGCATACAGCCATTGTCGATACGTGGTTTTTCACAGCCAACACTTTGTTGGAAGAAACACTGTCGGCTAGTCATCAACAAAATAGGGTGGTAAATACTGTAAAATAATTTAAAGTTTTCTGGGCGAGCAATATGTTTCATTTGCATGGCGTTAATTTCGTTAGAAATAAAGGCACCGCTACAGTCAAAGTCTTCTTTCATCGCTAACAGCGCGTAGGAATTCGTAGTATTTAAAAATGGGCCTGCTATCCATTTTATGCCTAAAGCATTGGCTTTATAAGCAATGCCAGTATTGTTAGTGACAATTAATAGCGGCTTTACTTGCTCTAAAATAGTTACGGCAGCGTCATAATCTTTACCAATTAGCACAGCCGGAAACCACGGAATTAAACGTGGATTGTCCTGTAAAAAACCAACATATTTTGTACAGTCACGTTTATAAGCATCAGGCAATTTAAAATAAATATCGGCATGAGTAATATGCGCTAACTCAGCATCTGCTTCGTCACAGATCAAAATAGACAATTCATTTTTTGCTTGGCTTTGAACTTCGCTGTTAACTTCGCTGCTTAGTTGAGAGGCTACTTTTGGATGATTAACTAATGGCGGCAAGGTCACTTCTGGAATGATATCAACAGCATTATTTAACAAACTGGCGATTTGATTTTTCAGCGCGGTTAGCTCTTTAAACGGAATGCTTAAGCCGGTATTTAAGTTGTCACAGTTTAGCTCGGTCAGTAAAAACTCGGCGTTGTTAAAGCTTTTAAAGCGTTTTTCTATCGTGGCCTTATCAATACTGGCGTTTTCACTGGCGCGTAATAAGCTAGTGGATTGCACAGTGAAGCTATTTTGCTCAACAGAGAAGCCGGTAGTGGTTACGCTAACCTCTAAATGTTGTGCTGCTTGACCAGAAAAACGTAGCGTTAGTGGTACTTTTTCAATACTTAAATGCTTTATTTTCTCAACTACTTCGGCTTCAATTTCATTTTTGTCAGTTTGTAGGTTTTGCTCAACCTCATGAATTTGTACCACTGAAATTTGTTGCGACTTATCTGGCGAATGGCTTTGGCTTTCAGTGGCGTTATGTTTATTTATGGCATGAACTTTTGAATTATCACGCGGATTATCAATAAACATTGATTGATTTAAATCGCCTCTTAAAAAGGCATTGGAAAAATCACGATTAAATACTTTGTAAAGGCGTTCGCCATCTTCGGTTAATTCGCCGGTATTGAGGAAGCCATCAATTTGTTTACGAAAACTATCCACCACGGTATGTACATAGTTTGCGCCTTTAATACGTCCTTCAATTTTAAACGAATGCACACCAGCGTCGATTAAGGCGGGCAAATCAAAAAAGGCAGAGTTGTCTTTAATGTTTAATGGAAAATTATGACCTGTTGCTGTGGTTTCATATTCTTCTCGACAAGCTTGGCTACAACGGCCGCGGTTACCTGAATTGCCAACACTGGCAGAGGTTGAATAACATAAACCTGAAAAGGCCACGCAAAGCGAACCATGAACAAATACTTCGCTCAACAGGTTATATTCACGACACACAGCGGTTATGGCGGTAATTTCACGTAAGTTTAATTCTCTTGATAAATTAACCCGCGAAGCACCTAATTTTTTTAGGAACGGAATTTGTCCGATATTATGAGTGGTTAACTGGGTTGAAGCATGAATGTCTAAGGTCGGGAAATGCTTCTTGATGATATTAAACATGCCGATATCTTGTACGATAACGCCGTCTAACGTAGTGTTAACCAGTTTACTGAGTAACTTGGCAATAGACTTAAACTCACGTTCTAAAATAATCACATTTAAGGTTAAAAATATTTGGCATTGGTATTGGTGTGCCAAACGAATGATGCCAATCAGCTGTTCAAAGGATATATTAGCGGCGCGATTACGGGCATTTAGGGTATCTAAGCCGCAATATACCGCGTCTGCACCCGCTATAATGGCCGCTTTAATTGCGTCGACATCTCCACCGGGGGCTAATAATTCTATTTTATGATCCATTGGTACAACTTATTTTTTTCGCTAAATTTAAGAGCAGGGATTTTACCCGTATATTTCACCAATGAATACCGTTAAAGTTGCCGTTTATAAATAATGTTAATTCAATAGTTGCGTGTTATGGCATTACCTATCCTTTATTCGTTAAGAAACTGTCCTTATGCAATGCGAGCACGTATTGCTATTTTTAAATCGCATCAACCGGTTGCGCTGCGTGATCTGGTATTAACGGATAAACCTGCCGCGATGATTTTAGCTTCCCCCAAGGCTACCGTGCCTATTTTAGTCTTGGATGAAAACAGCCCGTTTAAGGAGGATAATGCGCGAGGGAATAAAGCATTAAGCGAAGCAAGTACAAATCGAGCAGAAGATAACCGTATCGTTATCGATGAAAGTCTAGATATTATGCTATGGGCGCTTAAAAAATCGGATCCCAACAACTTACTCCATGCTGATAACAGGGTTAATTTACCTATAAAGCCAGACGAAAAAGTAAATACCTTCCTAAACAAGACCAACAAGCCCAACGAAAAGTTAAATGAAATGCTGGCACTCATTAGCGAGTTTGATGTTGAATTTAAACGGTGTTTAGAAGCTTATAAATGCGCAAAGCGTTACCACGAAACTAACCTTAATGAATGCCGAACCGCATGCGAGCATTATATTCAATTATTGGAGTCACGCTTAATACAGCATGACTATTTATTCTCCGCACAAGAGAGTTTAGCTGACATTGCTCTGTTGCCGTTTATTCGTCAATTTGCCCGCATAGAACGCCAGTGGTATTTGCAATCACCGTATCCTAAGCTGAAAAATTGGCTGAATCGTTACCTACAAAGCCCGATGTTTACCCGAGTAATGGCAAAGCATCCACTGTGGCTTGAGTGTGGTGAAGAGGTTATTTTTGTTGGTAAATAAAGTAGCCGGTAAGCGAGGGCAGGAAATTATCATGGGTTTAATTTTTTCGCTATTGTAGGCCTTATATTAGCTGTCTTATACTAGCGATAAAACAGCTAAAATCACGATAGCCTGACATCAAAAATAAGCGGTATGTAGCTTAGTGATCATGATCAAGGCACTGTCAGCACTTATAATAAATAGCTAGAAATTATTTTTGATATTTCTAGCATTGAGGATTGCCCTGAAAACTCAAATTTCACTTTACCTAGGGCAGAAAAATATATTTCTAGTTCAGAATCAAGATCGAAGGTACCTGATGTTTCAATAGAGTAGGCAACAATATTTTTGTAAGGTAAAGAGGTGAAATCTTTTTTACTGCCAGTAATACCCTGAACATTAACCGCGATTATTCTCTTATTGGTAAAGACTACACCGTCACGCATGGTTTTATATGAGTCAACTATTTGTTCATCATCTAATAGTAGGCTGCTTACTTTTTCAGCATAATCAGTGTCTTGCTTAAGCTTGAAAAAACCTTTGTTATTAAAGTCAATCATCGAAAAATCCTTGTATTGTTAATAGTTAAGCTTTGATCCCTTGTTAGGGGTGCAGGTATAAGTACTCTATTGGGCTGTTCAGGTAAGCGTTATGTGTTTTTTTGGTCAACTCAGTGCATAAAAGTATGTTGAGTCGATAACCACACTGATCAGTCATGATTTAATCATTACTTAGTTGTTGTGCTTTTTCAAGATGCAATTTAAGTTGCGATCCCTTTGGGCAAGTCTGAACTTTGAAACCGCACAAGTATAAGCCTATTAAGACGATGACGTTGATTCGGTTGCAGGAAAGTCTCTAGCGGCACCATGATCACACTTTATACAGTTTAGCTGCTGACCTAGCATGGCGTGTCTGGTTGCCTTATTGACTACCCATGGGCGGTTAATAAAAGGCGGTTGATGACGAACATGTTGGAAGTGGCCACATTCTAGTCTGGCTACCCAATGATTTTCGTCATCAAGATGGTAGTCGATGATAGCTTGTAGCATATTGTTTTTTCCATTGACAATTTTATGGGATAGTTAGCGTGAGTTATGAGTAATCTGTCGTTGTTTATTGCTTATCGGTAATAGGTAGTTAACAACATAAAATCAGTAAGTTAATTTACAAGCCAAAAGTTATGATGAATAAGAAAAGTTACTAGGCGTTAGTTAAGGGGTTTTATTCATTATTACTTGTCATTGTTACTTGCCATTGTTGCTCGCCATGTTTGTTCATCAATGGCATTAGCTTCATGGTCGAGTCGTTCAATAAAAGTAATACCATCAAGATGGTCTAACTCGTGCTGAAAAATACGCGCAAGAAAGTCAGTGAAGGTCTGTTGATGTGGTTGGCCTTGTTCATCGAGATATCGTACAGAGATACTTTGATGACGACTGACCAAAGCTCGTTTGCCTTTCACACTTAAACAGCCTTCCCAGCCTAACACTTGCTGGGTACTGGCGCTGAGTATTGCTGGGTTAATGATAACTGCAGGCGCTAATAACGGCGCATCAGGGTAGCGTTCACTGGGCGCAGAACACATGATAAATAAACGCACACTTTTGCCAACTTGCGGCGCGGCAATACCAACACCATTGGCTTGGGCAACGGTAGCTTTTAGATCTTTAATTAGCTGCTTTATCTCCGCAGTGTGAACATTGGCTATTGGTTTTGCGATAGCAGATAAAACCGGCTCACCACGTTGTAAAATAGTTAAAGTGCTCATGATGATACTTCTCTTTTTTGCTCTGCATTGAGCGCAGTGTCTGTGGCGGCAGAGGTTTTATTTATTTTTTCACGTTCTTTTTTAAAGTAAAACCAGCTAACAACGAATAAGATAACAATAAAAGGTAAACCGGTTAATACCACCACATGCCAACCTGCTTTAAACAATATCCAGCCAGCCATTAATGACGCGATAGCCTGAAAGCCAAAAATAATAAAGTCATTAATCGCCTGTACTTTATGACGTTCGCTAGCTTGATAACTTTGTGGTAAAAGCGAGGTGCCGGTAAGAAAAAGAAAATTCCAGCCAATGCCCAATAAAATTAATGCCCACCAATAATGCATCACTTGTTCACCGGACAAGGCAATAACCGTGAGCACCGCATAAATGATGGTGCCTGCGAGCATTAAGTTTTTTAAGCCAATGCGTTTGACTAATAAGGCGGTAAATAACGATGGAATAAACATGGCGGCAATGTGACTTTGGATCACCCATTTTGTATCGTTTAAACTATGACCATGAAGTTTGTGCATGCTCAGGGGAGTTGCGGTCATTAGATAACTCATCAGAGCAAAGCCAATAGCGGCTGACAATATGGCGATAATAAAAATAGGTTGTTTGACGATTTCACTTAAGGGCCTAGCTTCCCCTTGGTTATCACTCGTTGTTACTTCAGGATTAGTAAAGTTCAACATCAGCAACATAGCCAGTAGAAACAGCCCAGACAAAAATAAGAAAGAACCAGCATAGCCGTGTGGTGAGCTTAACCAGTCTTTTGCAGTTACGGCTATTTCAGGCCCTAAAAAAGCAGAAAAAATGCCACTGAGCATTAAAATCGATAATACCGTAGGCACTTCATTGCGGTTGCTAACACTTTCAATCGCGGCAAAGCGTAATTGTTGGGTAAAAGCGGTGCTAATACCCAGTAAAAAACTGGCTAAAATGAGTAATTCAAAATGGGCGTTTAAGGCAGCAAACATGGCGACCAGTGTGCCGGAAAAACCTAGTGTGAAGCCAGTAAATGTCGCAAAACGTCGACCTTTATTTTTAGCTAATAACGCGGCTGGAATAGCGCCACTGGCCACGCCGAGTATCATCATAGTCACCGGTAGGGTAACTAGTGCAGGATCAGCCCCCATGCTAGTGGCAAGTATACCGCCAATAAAAACAATCACTGGCGATGCGGCCATCACTAAAGGTTGCACTAAAAAAAGTAACCAGACGTTTTTGGGTAGCGTAAACAGCCGTTGTAAGCCAAAAAAGCTTAAGAGCAATAACGCCAACGTGATGAAAATATTGATTAGCATTAACTGCCCTTATAGATGACTGCCGAATTTGGCTAAATAGTCTGAGACTATCATACTGAAGTTTTTAAAGCTTTGGGGGGAAATTAGCGATTTTGAAGGTAATAAATTTTTTTAATTATTTATTATCAATCGTTAAATCGAGTGATAAACTCCGTTTTGAAAATTATTCGTTTGCTTGATAAAGAGTCATAGGATTAATGGCAATAACTCTTTAGCCAAGCACTTTGCAAAAATTAATAATAGCAAACCGAGCCATTAATTAGTCGATTTGCTATAAGCCTAGAAAGAGTTGTAATGAAATTTAGCCCGTTAGTTCAAGAACTTATTGATTCATTAAAATGTTTACCTGGGGTTGGTGCAAAATCAGCGCAGCGTATGGCCTTTCATTTACTTGAGCGAAACCGTCATGGCGGTAACAAGCTTTCACAAACCTTGGCTCGGGCCATGGAAAATATTGGTCATTGCGAACAATGTCGTACATTTACTGAAGAAGCCTTGTGCGATATCTGCCTGAGTCCAAAGCGTAAAATAGCGGCGCAACTGTGTATTGTTGAAACACCAGGTGATGTTATTGCTATTGAACAAACGGGTGAGTTTCAAGGGCTTTATTTTGTTTTAATGGGACATTTATCCCCCCTTGATGGTATTGGTCCAGACGATTTAGGTTTAGACGTGTTGGAAAAACAATTGGCGACAGGGCAATTTAGCGAAGTGATCTTGGCGACTAACCCGACCGTGGAAGGAGAAGCCACCGCGCACTTTATTGCTGAACTGACTCAAACCTACGATGTTAAAATTTCACGTATTGCTCACGGTGTGCCGGTCGGTGGTGAACTAGAATATGTTGACGGAAATACCTTGTCACATGCACTGTCAGGTCGTAAAAATTATAGCTTTTAGTCTTGATAAACATCAGTTTTAGGAGTTATTAGCTTGCAAATAATGTTTAGTTTGCGAAAAATCATGGCGTTGCAGATAGTGAGTATTGTCTGCTTTATTCTACTCACTGGCTGCACAGCAAAAAATCAGTTAAGGCAGATAGAACAAGCTGACTCTGTTATAAAATATAAAGAAAGTTTAGCTAAACCCACACGTTTTTCTAATTTATATCCCGGCAAAAAAAGTTACTTAATTACCTGTAAGGACAATTGTTATCAGTCCTCACCAGTCGTTGAATGTGAAACACCGGCTGAAAATTGTCGCTTTATTGGTGAACAATCGCCACCTAAGGTCAACACAGGTTTTAGCTTTCGCTGGCTTGGGCACGCTAGTTTTTATATCAAAAGTCCTGAAGGCAGTACCTTACTGCTAGACCCAGTGAGTGAACAATTTGATTGGCCAGTGAATTGGGCTTTTAAGTTAAGCGCCGGCTTTTTTCGTAATGAACCACAGTGGCCATCGCTCAGTGAAATTGGCGATGTTGACGCTGTATTGTACTCACATATTCACTATGATCATTTTAACAAAGCTGATATTGAAAAAATTGGCACCGATACGCAATATTTTGTGCCTTTAGGTTTTGCAGCGCATTTTCCTAATAACGGCTATCGCATTAATGAAATGGCTTGGTTTTCAAAAACTACATTAGCCGAGCTGAAGATTAACTTTGTGCCTGCACATCATTTTAGTAGTCGAATTTTAATCCCTTATTTATACGAAGATAAAGATGTTACGCTTTGGGGCGGTTGGGTTATCGAACACCAAGGTCAACGGATATTTTTTGCGGGCGATACCGGATATTCAGAGCATTTTAAAGATATTCAACAGCGTTATGGTGATATGGATGTTTGCTTGATGCCAATTGCTTCGTATTTTCATCGAGAAAATAGCGCATGGTATCGCTATGTTCACACCACGCCCGAAGATGCTTTAGTAGCGGCGCAAGCGCTAAACTGTAAAGTCATGATCCCATGGGGTTATGGCAATAATAGCTGGAAAATGGGCGATCATAGTTCTCATTCGCCGTTATTACGCTTATTAAAAATGCATAAAGCAATGAACTCGCCAATACCTTTACATATTTTAAATGAAGGTGAAGAAGTTACCTTTTAGCAGCAGCTATGCTTAAATTTATTCAACACGCTTACTGGTTGAATAAAGGCTAGTTAAGCTCAGTGTTAATCATCACAATTTTAGTATGGCCAATGTTTTTAATATGCTATTTGGCGGCGGGCAGGTATAAAGTTTGTCGGTTAGTGGCTATCAGGTTTACTCGCTTGGTTGGGCTTTAATTCATAAAGTTAAATAAAATTTAACTTTCTTCAGCACAAATGCCGATAAAAAAAACAAAAACAACAGCCACTGCAGATATTTATTGGCCCATTACTTTGATCCCCCGCTAAACGTTTGACGGACTAAAGTCCGACCTACAAAAGAGCTATAAAAGACCGATAAAACAATTGCCTAACGCTATACTATCACCCGTAAGCCCTATGTAGGTTGGACTTTAGTCCATCAAGTTAAATGAAATTTAACTTTTTTGGTATTAATGTTGGGTAACAAAGCAATACCTGCTGCATATTTTTTGTTAACCCATTGCCTTGATCGTCGGCTAAGCGTTTGACGGACTGAAGTCCGACCTACAAAAGAGCTATAAAAGACCGACAAAAGATCTATGAAACAATTTCCTAACGCTATATTATCACCCGTAGGACCTATGTAGGTTGGACTTTAGTCCATCAGGTTAAATGAAATTTAACTTTTTTTTGTATTATGATTGCCTAACAAAGAAAGACCTGCTGAAGATTTATTATTAACCCATTGCCTTGATCGTCGGCTAAGCGTTTGACGGACTGAAGTCCGACCTACAAAAGAGCTATAAAAGACCGACAAAAGATCTATGAAACAATTGCCTAACGCTATATTATCACCCGTAGGCCCTATGTAGGTTGGACTTTAGTCCATCAGGTTAAATGAAATTTAACTTTTTTTGGTATTAAGATGGCTCAACAAAAAAAGACCTGCTGCAGATTTATTATTAACCCATTGCCTTGATCGTCTGCTAAGCGTTTGACGGACTGAAGTCCGACCTACAAAAGAGCTACAAAAGATCTATAAAACAATTAGCTAACATACTCTTTCCTCTCTAGCCTTTTAAAAATAAGACCTCATAACTTAACGCCTTGTTGTCGAACAGAGCGTTTTAATTAATCATCTATAAATTACTCGCAAGTTGGTTATGAGTCATTAAATTATTTTTCGCATATTTGAGTAATAATATGCCACATAGAACAATAAAAGCGGTTAAATACAGTGCCGCGTTATAATTGTTAAATTGCGCGATTAACGCCACACAATAAAGTGGTGCAACTACTTGCCCAACGCCATAAGCTGCAGTAATTACCCCCATGATAAACACGGGGTTTTTACCGGCTAATTGGCCACCAAAATTCATAAACAGTGAAACAAGGCCAATAAAGGTGCCACCGTATAACACGCCACTGAGTAAATTAAGCCATATATTGGCAGAGAAGGTCGGGATTAAAATAGCAATGACCTGCAGTGCCATCGCCACCATCATAATGTCGATACTATTGAACCTGTGTGCTAAACGCATCCAAATAATGCAAGAAGGAATACCCGCTAAACCAACCGCTAACCAAGCATAGCCGCCATAACCCGCTAACCCTGGCAGTGAGTTTACTATGTCAGGAAGAAAGGTCGCTTGTACCACCATGCCAACACCTTCGGTGAAGTAGGCCAGCGCTAACACAATCACCAGTGGCGTAAATAACGATTTATCAAATTTGTGGCTAATAACTTTGTCAGCCCCTTGCTTGTCAAAACTGAGAATATAGGCGGAATAGCAGGCGAATATTACCCCCGCAATCGCTAAAGCTAACCAAGCATGTTGCCAATTGTCACTATAGGCAAAAACACTGCGCATGATTAAGTCAGACACCAATATTGAAAAACCTAAACCACTAAAGTGTATACCCATTGCTTTGGTTTTATTGGTATTTTGTAGTTTTGACATCACGATGGCAGAGCCAACCACTAATGCCATCGCCGCGCCAAAGCCTGCAAATAGGCGAGACAGTAGCCAAATAGTATTGTTTTCGGTAAAAGCCAGTACCAGTGATGTGATAACACACAAGGCTAAGCCAATGCGGAAAAATTTCACTTTGGCATGAATATCTTTAATAAAAATAGAGAAAATTGAACCCGATAAATATCCAACATAGTTAATTGACGCGAGTACACCGGCGAAAGCGATACTGAGGTGGTTTTCCAACATGGATGGCAGTAATGAGGTAAAGGCAAAACGCGCGACGCCAACACCAACGACTAAGGCTAAAATGCCAGCCAATAAGATTGCGGCATTGTTATTTCGATCAAGCAACATGTTAAATTCCTGTGTTATCGCTTACGGTCAATACTGATAAAAAGACAGTAATTGAGCCAATTTTGGTCATTAGAGCACAAACAAGCTAATACTCTAATGTAAGGACAGAAGTTACTGAAAGCAAATCATTATTTGTTATTAAGCGTATATAAAAATAGCGAGAAATAAAATTAAAGCCAAGCAATGATAAAGTCGAACAGAACTATTATCTCTGATGTTTTTTTAATTTCTTGCTTGAAAACCTTATCGCCACCCCCACATGTTAACTATCGAGTGAGTATTGGATAATGATGTTTAATATTCACGATAAACAATCATTTTAATGTTAGTTAGAGTAGGAAGTTTCCAGATGTCTGAGACAGGCCAAAAAGAAGTTCACGGTTTTCAAACCGAAGTAAAGCAACTATTACAGTTGATGATCCACTCACTTTATTCAAATAAAGAAATATTCTTACGCGAGTTAGTTTCAAACGCTGCTGATGCCGCTGATAAATTACGTTTTAAAGCATTATCGAATGCTGATTTATATGAAGGTGACGGTGATTTACGTGTACGAGTAAGTTGCGATAAAGAAAACAATACCCTGACTATTTCTGATAACGGTATTGGTATGACACATGACCAAATCGTTGAGCATTTAGGGACTATTGCCAAATCAGGTACTGCTGAATTTTTCTCACAACTTTCTGGTGACCAAGCGTCTGACTCACAATTAATTGGTCAATTTGGTGTCGGCTTTTACTCAGCATTTATCGTTGCTGACTCGGTTACTGTGCGTTCACGTGCTGCCGGCGTTGATGCTTCAGAAGGTGTTGAATGGACAAGTGCTGGTGAAGGTGAATTCACTACCGCTAAAATTGAAAAAACCAACCGTGGTACTGACATTATTCTTCACTTAAAAGAAGAAGAAAGTGAGTATGCTGATGATTGGCGTTTAAAAACTATTGTCACTAAGTATTCAGACCATATCTCTGTTTCAGTTGAAATGTTAACACCAGAAGTACCGGGTGTTGACGCGATTGAAGAAGTAAAAGATGATGAAGGTGAAGTAACAAAACCAGCCGTTGAAGCACGCGACGCTGTTCCTGCTATATGGGAGCCTGTGAACAAAGCCACCGCACTTTGGACACGAGAAAAGTCTGAGATTACTGACGAAGAATATAAAGAGTTTTATAAGCATGTATCACATGACTTTGGTGACCCACTTTTATGGGAACATAATAAAGTAGAAGGTAAAACTGAATATACTTCATTACTTTACATTCCATCTAAAGCCCCGTTTGATATGCATAACCGTGAGAAACAGCATGGTTTAAAATTATTTGTTCAACGTGTGTTTATTATGGACGACGCCGAGCAATTCATGCCAAGTTATTTACGTTTTGTAAAAGGCTTATTGGACTCAAATGATTTGCCTTTAAACGTATCACGTGAAATTTTACAAGATAATAAAATCACGCAAGCCATACGTAAGGGTTGTACTAAACGTGTTTTAAAAATGCTTGAAAAATTGGGCAACAAAGATGCTGAGCAATATCAACTATTCTGGAACGAATTTGGTCAAGTACTAAAAGAAGGTCCAGCAGAAGATTCTTCTAATAAAGATGCTATTGCTAAGCTCATGCGTTTTGCTTCTACTCATGAAGATAACAGCCTGCAAAGTGTTTCACTTGCGCAATACGTTGAACGGATGAAAGAAGGCCAAGATAAAGTTTATTATGTCGTTGCTGATAGTTTTGAAGCGGCTAAAAACAGCCCTCATCTAGAAGTGTTCCGCAAAAAGGGCATTGAAGTACTATTGATGGCTGATCGAATTGATGAATGGTTAGTAAGCCATTTAACTGAGTTTGATGGTAAGCAATTACAATCAGTTACCCGTGGTGGTTTAGACTTAGGTGATATGGATGATGCTGAAACGAAAGAAGCACAAGAAAAACTTGAGCAAGAATTCGACTCAGTTGTTATTCGTATAAAAGCTGCGCTTGCAGGTAAAGCCAAAGACGTTAAAATATCACAACGCTTAACCGATTCACCGGCTTGTATTGTTGCTGATGAACATGATATGAGCAGCCAAATGATGAAGTTGATGCAATCAGTGGGTCAAGAAGTACCAGATTCATTGCCAATTTTTGAAATTAACGCTGAGCATGACTTGATCAAGCACGTTGCTGAAGAGCAAGACGATGAAAAGTTCACACAATGGACTGAAGTTTTATTTGAACAAGCCATGTTAGCAGAGCGGGGCAGTTTGAAAGACCCAGCAACTTTTGTTGCTCGTTTGAACAAACTAATGTTGAGCCTAACTAAATAAACTGCAGTTAGGTTAAATAATGATCTAGGTCATATTATCATTCGACTATCATTAGACTTTAGTCAAAAAAAGGAGCTTTTTAGCTCCTTTTTTGTTTTTTTGCACCGCTAGCTACTTGTTTGAAGCCCTTTGAATATGTATAGTGTTTGCTCTTTCACAATACTAATTCATTAATTAAATAGGGTTATACTAAATGCGCATTATTTTATTAGGTGCACCAGGTGCCGGTAAGGGTACTCAAGCACAATTCTTAATGGCTAAATTTGGCATTCCACAAATCTCTACCGGTGACATGCTTCGTGCTGCGATTAAAGCAGGCACTGAACTCGGCCAAAAAGCCAAAGCAGTGATGGACGCAGGACAGCTTGTATCTGATGAATTAATTATTGGTTTGGTTAAAGAGCGTATAGCCCAAGACGACTGTAAAGCCGGTTTCTTACTTGATGGCTTTCCACGCACAATTCCACAAGCTGATGCAATGAAAGCGAGTGGCGTTACTGTTGACCACGTTATTGAGTTTGATGTACCAGATGAAGTGATTGTTGAACGCATGGCAGGCCGTCGTGTTCATGCCGGTTCAGGTCGCGTTTATCATCTCGTTTACAATCCGCCAAAAGAAAACGGTAAAGACGATGTAACGGGTGACGACTTATCTGTGCGTCCAGATGACGAAGAAGCAACTGTACGTAAGCGTTTAGGTATTTATCACGAACAAACTAAACCATTAGTTGACTACTACCAAGGCGAAGCTAAAGCTAACGCTTGTGCCTATTTAACGATTGATGGCACACAACCGGTTGAACAAGTGAGCTCATTGTTAGATGAGAAACTATCATAAGTTAAGCACTGAATGCTAAGTTATGAAATATGAAGCTCGCTTATGCGAGCTTTTTTATGTTTAGTATGAAGGGATTTTTTTGTGCCAAATAAAATCTAAGGCTTTATGTAGGCTGGACTTCAGTCCATCAGGTTTAATGAAATTTAACTTTTTTACTATCAAGACAGACAAAAATAAAACCTGCTGCAGATGTTTATTGCTTATCTAATTAATACCAATTTGATTAATTAACTTCCCACTTTTATCCAATCTCTAGAGCAAAGATCTATCACCCTAGATGCATCTGAAACAAAAATATTCCAGGTTCGACTACATTCATTAACAATATCTTCATATCCACTAAAACATCTGTTCGCTAATTCATTCTGCCTCAGCCATTGCCATACTTGCTCAATAGGATTTAGTTCAGGTGAATAAGGGGGCAACTTTATAATTGATAAGTTATCAAATTTTTCGGTTAAATGGACTTGATGCCAAGCTGCACCATCCACAACTATCACGGCGTGTCTTCCTTTGGGTACCTTTTGGGCAATCAATGCTAAGTGTTTTTCCATCACATCCATATTCATGATTGGCGCTATTAATGCCTCGGTATCTCCTGTTGCCGGCAAACAGCACCAAAAAGATAAGCATACTCAAACTGCTGTTGCTTAACCGCTCTTGGTCTTGTTCCTTTTTTTGCCCAGAGCCTTGTCGTTGTATTCTGCTGGCCAAAGCGTGCTTCATCTTGAAACCACACATCTACATTTTTAAGGCTGACATTCCACGGGATCGTACGGATCATTTCCATTTCGAATTTTTTTAAAAGCTTCTTGTACTTCATCTGATTGCTTAGGGTGCCTTGACCGACTCGTTATCCATGAGAAGCCTAGCTGATGTAAAAGCCGATAAATATTATCAACTGAATAGTCGACTTTAAATTCTTGCGTAATATAAGCAACAAGTGTTTGTGCTTTGAGCCTTCCGCCTTTGGGTTTAATACTATTATCATGAATGTACTGGCTTAGTTGGGAGAGCTGTTGTTCATTTAGATTACAAGGTCGTCCAGAGCGAGGTTTTTCTTTTAAACCATCAAGACCTTGTTCATAAAATCTTTTAACCCAGTCATTAACAATACGTCGACTAATATGTAAGTTTCGTGCTGTCTGTGTGTTATTAGCGCCACTTTTGATATGAGAAAGCGCCATCAAACGAACCCGCATTCG
>NZ_JACGVE010000046.1:0-307 GCF_014077065.1 Colwellia sp. MB3u-4
ATCTGGAAAGCTGATATAAATACCGGTATTTATATGATGAACACGGTGTCGCGCTGTTGTTTGTAAATTATAAATACCAAGCTGTTATTAATAGGAATATCGCCTGTTAATGATGGTGATTACGGGTCCTCCTCGGAAACGTAATCAACCCGGTAATAAGTTTACTTTTACGAGTTAAATTTATTACCACTCTTATTCAAGACACACTTTGTGTGCGTGAAAATGTCAGACTTTACAATTGCGTCGGATTAGTCTCCGATGCGTACTAATGAGTCGAAAGACTACTTGGGGTTGTATGGTTAAGTGA
>NZ_JACGVE010000047.1:0-264 GCF_014077065.1 Colwellia sp. MB3u-4
AACCATACAACACCCAAGTGGTTTTAAGTTGTGTGCTGTTTGACATAGTAGTATTGCGTAGGAATATGCAACATCACGTACATGAGTGATGAATAAGAGAAACAAAGAACACAAATGTATTTATACATCACTGAGACAAGTCTCACTGATACAGCTTTTTAGATTGTACCCTTTTTGTCTAGCGACAATAGCGACATGGCCCCACCTGATCCCATTCCGAACTCAGAAGTGAAACGTGTTAGCGCCGATGGTAGTGTGGGAGTT
>NZ_JACGVE010000048.1:0-215 GCF_014077065.1 Colwellia sp. MB3u-4
AAGGGTCGTTGGAGACTACAACGTTGATAGGTTGGGTGTGTAAGGACTGCGAGGTCTTGAGCTAACCAATACTAATTACCCGTGAGGCTTAACCATACAACACCCAAGTGGTTTTAAGTTGTGTGCTGTTTGACATAGTAGTATTGCGTAGGAATATGCAACATCACGTACATGAGTGATGAATAAGAGAAACAAAGAACACAAATGTATTTATA
>NZ_JACGVE010000049.1:0-288 GCF_014077065.1 Colwellia sp. MB3u-4
AAAAAAACAGCTTAATATGATGTCACACAAAAATAAGTATCATTTAGAATTTCCTTTTTAAGGAATGAATAAATAATACGTTTTATGTAGTTACTTTATCCTTAGTCGGAATAGAGTGACACGACAGAATTCATTGAGCAGATGTCTTTTCTTGGTTCACTTAGGTGAGTTAAGGTGAGCATCACAAACGATTTTTAATTGAAGAGTTTGATCATGGCTCAGATTGAACGCTGGCGGCAGGCTTAACACATGCAAGTCGAGCGGTAACAGAGATAGCTTGCTATCTGC
>NZ_JACGVE010000050.1:0-264 GCF_014077065.1 Colwellia sp. MB3u-4
TTTAACCCTTCGGGGAGGACGGTCACCACTTTGTGATTCATGACTGGGGTGAAGTCGTAACAAGGTAACCCTAGGGGAACCTGGGGTTGGATCACCTCCTTATCTTGAAGTAAAACAGCTTAATGAGAACCTCGGTTCTACGAGTGTTCACACAAATTACATGATAACAAATTAGAAGAAGTCCAAACACGCTAGCTTCGGACGTAAAATCTTGAAAGAGAGATAGGTCTGTAGCTCAGCTGGTTAGAGCGCACCCCTGATAAG
>NZ_JACGVE010000052.1:0-278 GCF_014077065.1 Colwellia sp. MB3u-4
TTTAACCCTTCGGGGAGGACGGTCACCACTTTGTGATTCATGACTGGGGTGAAGTCGTAACAAGGTAACCCTAGGGGAACCTGGGGTTGGATCACCTCCTTATCTTGAAGTAAAACAGCTTAATGGAAACTTAGCTCTTATGAGAAAGGTTTCACGAGTGTTCACACAAATTACATGATAACAAATTAGAAGAAGTCCAAACACGCTAGCTTCGGACGTAAAATCTTGAAAGAGAGATAGGTCTGTAGCTCAGCTGGTTAGAGCGCACCCCTGATAAG
>NZ_JACGVE010000053.1:0-400 GCF_014077065.1 Colwellia sp. MB3u-4
GTCCAAACACGCTAGCTTCGGACGTAAAATCTTGAAAGAGAGATAGGTCTGTAGCTCAGCTGGTTAGAGCGCACCCCTGATAAGGGTGAGGTCGGCAGTTCAAGTCTGCCCAGACCTACCAATTTCGTCCTATATCTTCGTTGGTTCATCACTCATGTAGGAAACTACATGTCGCGATAAACCGCCTTGATATAGAACAAAATATTACGTTTTAGCTTAAAGTGTGTTTCCCATTGCGGGGCTATAGCTCAGCTGGGAGAGCGCCTGCCTTGCACGCAGGAGGTCAGCAGTTCGATCCTGCTTAGCTCCACCACTTCTTCGTATAAGAAAGAGACCAAACTTAAACTATCAAAAGTTGATAAGTTAAGTTTGGTTTTTTAAACCAAGTCCTCACCGAATG
>NZ_JACGVE010000054.1:0-209 GCF_014077065.1 Colwellia sp. MB3u-4
TGTTCATAAAATCTTTTAACCCAGTCATTAACAATACGTCGACTAATATGTAAGTTTCGTGCTGTCTGTGTGTTATTAGCGCCACTTTTGATATGAGAAAGCGCCATCAAACGAACCCGCATTCGCCCATTAGTTTCTTTTGCTATAAGAGATTTAAAATCAATGGATTCAAGTGTGATCATAACGACTGATATCAATGTATGAAAAAT
>NZ_JACGVE010000055.1:0-535 GCF_014077065.1 Colwellia sp. MB3u-4
GAAAAGCTAGGCACACCTAAAGCTTTTGAAACCGCTAAATTCACCGCTGACAGTGGTTTTCATAGCGAGGATAATCTTGAATACATGGCGACAACCGGGCTAGACAGTTACATGGCGGATACACAATTTAGAAGCCGAAATCCGCTCTTTAAAACCAGTAAAACCTATCATACAGAGCAAGAAAAACGTCGATTAAAACGCAGTAAAGGCAAACCACGATTATTCACGAGGGAGAGCTTTCATTTTGACCCCATAACCAATATCTGTGTTTGCCCTGCGGGCAAAACGTTATGGCGACAAAGGACCATTATCACCACAAAAGATAAAAGCTATAGCCGATTCACAGGGTATTTAAAAGACTGTTGCACCTGTCCACTACAAAAGCAATGTATGCGAAAACCACCTAAATCGACGGGTCGACAAGTACAATTTTTACTAGGTAAGGGACAAAATATCAGTCATAGCGACCGAATGAAGGTAAAAATAGACAGTCCTATTGGACGACGACAATACAGCAAACGATTAGGGGCAATTG
>NZ_JACGVE010000056.1:0-250 GCF_014077065.1 Colwellia sp. MB3u-4
GACGGGTCGACAAGTACAATTTTTACTAGGTAAGGGACAAAATATCAGTCATAGCGACCGAATGAAGGTAAAAATAGACAGTCCTATTGGACGACGACAATACAGCAAACGATTAGGGGCAATTGAACCTGTATTTGGCAATATTACCGTCAATAAAGGCATGAATAAATTCACGTTGCGCGGACAAGAAAAAGTGAATACTCAATGGCAACTGTATTGCCTTGTTCATAACATTGAGAAGTTAAGAAGT
>NZ_JACGVE010000057.1:0-305 GCF_014077065.1 Colwellia sp. MB3u-4
ATTGAATAGTCGACTTTAAATTCTTGCGTAATATAAGTAACAAGTGTTTGTGCTTTAAGTCTTCCGCCTTTGGGTTTAATACTATTATCATGAATGTACTGGCTTAACTGAGAGAGCTGTTGTTCATTGAGATTACAAGGTCGACCAGAGCGAGGTTTTTCTTTTAAACCATCAAGACCATGTTCATAAAATCTTTTAACCCAGTCATTAACAATACGTCGACTAATATGTAAGTTTCGTGCTGTCTGTGTGTTATTAGCGCCACTTTTGATATGAGAAAGCGCCATCAAACGAACCCGCATTCG
>NZ_JACGVE010000058.1:0-777 GCF_014077065.1 Colwellia sp. MB3u-4
TCTCTAGAGCAAAGATCTATCACCCTAGATGCATCTGAAACAAAAATATTCCAGGCTCGACTACATTCATTAACAATATCTTCATATCCACTAAAACATCTGTTCGCTAATTCATTTTGCCTCAGCCATTGCCATACTTGCTCAATAGGATTTAGTTCAGGTGAATAAGGGGGCAACTTTATGATTGATAAGTTATCAAATTTTTCGGTTAAATGGACTTGATGCCAAGCCGCACCATCCACAACTATCACGGCGTGTCTTCCTTTGGGCACTTTTTGGGCAATCAATGATAAGTGTTTTTCCATCACATCCATATTCATGATTGGCGCGATTAATGCCTCGGTGTCTCCTGTTGCCGGGCAAACAGCACCAAAAAGATAAGCATACTCAAACTGCTGTTGCTTAACCGCTCTTGGTCTTGTTCCTTTTGTTGCCCAGAGCCTTGTCGTTGTATTCTGCTGGCCAAAGCGTGCTTCATCTTGAAACCACATATCTACATTTTTAAGGCTGACATTCCACGGGATCGTACGGATCATTTCCATTTCGAATTTTTTTAAAAGCTTCTTGTACTTCATCTGATTGCTTCGTGTGCCTTGACCGACTCGTTATCCACGAGAAGCCTAGCTGATGTAAAAGCCGATAAATATTATCGATTGAATAGTCGACTTTAAATTCTTGCGTAATATAAGTAACAAGTGTTTGTGCTTTAAGTCTTCCGCCTTTGGGTTTAATACTATTATCATGAATGTACTGGCTTAACTGAGAGAGCTGTTGTTC
>NZ_JACGVE010000059.1:0-2939 GCF_014077065.1 Colwellia sp. MB3u-4
ACTACTTGGGGTTGTATGGTTAAGTGACTAAGCGTATGTGGTGGATGCCTTGGCAGTTAGAGGCGATGAAGGACGTGTTAATCTGCGAAAAGCTTTGGTGAGGTGATAAAAACCGTTATAGCCAAAGATATCCGAATGGGGAAACCCACCCAACGTAAGTTGGGTATCATTAAGTGAATACATAGCTTAATGAGGCGAACCGGGAGAACTGAAACATCTAAGTACCCCGAGGAAAAGAAATCAACCGAGATTTCCTTAGTAGCGGCGAGCGAACGGGAATTAGCCCTTAAGTGGTTTGTAAGTTAGTGGAATCTACTGGAAAGTAGAGCGATACAGGGTGATAGCCCCGTACACGAAAATAAACTTATCATGAAATCGAGTAGGTCGGCACACGTGAAACGTTGACTGAACATGGGGGGACCATCCTCCAAGGCTAAATACTCCTAACTGACCGATAGTGAACCAGTACCGTGAGGGAAAGGCGAAAAGAACCCCTGTGAGGGGAGTGAAATAGAACCTGAAACCGCATACGTACAAGCAGTGAGAGCTAGATTTAGTCTAGTGATTGCGTACCTTTTGTATAATGGGTCAGCGACTTATATTCTGTAGCAAGGTTAACCGAATAGGGGAGCCGTAGCGAAAGCGAGTGTTAACTGCGCGTTTAGTTGCAGGGTATAGACCCGAAACCCGGCGATCTACCCATGGGCAGGTTGAAGGTTGAGTAACATCAACTGGAGGACCGAACACACGTATGTTGAAAAATGCGGTGATGACTTGTGGGTCGGAGTGAAAGGCTAATCAAGCCGGGAGATAGCTGGTTCTCCCCGAAATCTATTTAGGTAGAGCCTCGCACGAACACCATTGGGGGTAGAGCACTGTTAAGGCTAGGGGGTCATCCCGACTTACCAACCCTTTGCAAACTCCGAATACCAATGAGTGATATGCGGGAGACACACTACGGGTGCTAACGTCCGTTGTGAAGAGGGAAACAACCCAGACCGCCAGCTAAGGTCCCAAAGTACTAGTTAAGTGGGAAACGATGTGGAAAGGCATAGACAGCTAGGAGGTTGGCTTAGAAGCAGCCATCCTTTAAAGAAAGCGTAATAGCTCACTAGTCGAGTCGGTCTGCGCGGAAGATGTAACGGGGCTAAACTAGTCACCGAAGCTGCGGATTTGTTCTTAGGAACAAGTGGTAGGGGAGCGTTCTGTAAGCCGTTGAAGGTGAGTTGTAAAGCTTGCTGGAGGTATCAGAAGTGCGAATGCTGACATGAGTAACGATAAGGGGAGTGAAAAACTCCCCCGCCGAAAGACCAAGGTTTCCTGTCCCATGTTAATCAGGGCAGGGTAAGTCGGCCCCTAAGGCGAGGCGGAAACGCGTAGTCGATGGGAAACAGATTAATATTTCTGTACTTCTATATATTGCGAAGGAGGGACGGAGTAGGCTAGGTGAGCACGGCGTTGGTAGTCCGTGTGAAAGTATGTAGGTGGTTGTCTTAGGTAAATCCGGGACTTCATTCAACACTGAGATACGAGACGAGATTCTACGGAATTGAAGTCATTGATGCCATGCTTCCAGGAAAAGCTTCTAAGCTTCAGATATATAGGAACCGTACCCCAAACCGACACAGGTGGTTAGGTAGAGAATACTAAGGCGCTTGAGAGAACTCGGGTGAAGGAACTAGGCAAAATAGTACCGTAACTTCGGGAGAAGGTACGCTCTCTAATGTGAATGACTTGCTCAGTAAGCATCGGAGAGTCGAAGTAACCAGGTGGCTGGAACTGTTTATTAAAAACACAGCACTGTGCAAAATCGAAAGATGACGTATACGGTGTGACGCCTGCCCGGTGCCGGAAGGTTAATTGATTGGGTTATCTTCGGAGAAGCTCATGATCGAAGCCCCGGTAAACGGCGGCCGTAACTATAACGGTCCTAAGGTAGCGAAATTCCTTGTCGGGTAAGTTCCGACCTGCACGAATGGCGTAATCATGGCCACACTGTCTCCACCCGAGACTCAGTGAAATTGAAATTGCGGTTAAGATGCCGTATACCCGCGGCTAGACGGAAAGACCCCGTGAACCTTTACTATAGCTTGACAGTGAACATTGCTCCTACATGTGTAGGATAGGTGGGAGACTATGAAACCATGTCGCTAGATGTGGTGGAGTCTACCTTGAAATACCACCCTTGTATGCGTGATGTTCTAACCTAGGGCCCTTATCGGGCTTGGGGACACTGTCTGGTGGGTAGTTTGACTGGGGCGGTCTCCTCCTAAAGAGTAACGGAGGAGCACGAAGGTTGGCTAAGTACGGTCGGACATCGTACGGTTAGTGCAATGGCATAAGCCAGCTTAACTGCGAGACAGACACGTCGAGCAGGTACGAAAGTAGGTCATAGTGATCCGGTGGTTCTGTATGGAAGGGCCATCGCTCAACGGATAAAAGGTACTCCGGGGATAACAGGCTGATACCGCCCAAGAGTTCATATCGACGGCGGTGTTTGGCACCTCGATGTCGGCTCATCACATCCTGGGGCTGAAGTCGGTCCCAAGGGTATGGCTGTTCGCCATTTAAAGTGGTACGCGAGCTGGGTTTAGAACGTCGTGAGACAGTTCGGTCCCTATCTGCCGTGGGCGTTTGAGAATTGAAGAGGGCTGCTCCTAGTACGAGAGGACCGGAGTGGACGAACCGCTGGTGTTCGGGTTGTTATGCCAATAGCATTGCCCGGTAGCTACGTTCGGAACTGATAACCGCTGAAAGCATCTAAGCGGGAAGCAGGCTTTGAGATGAGTTCTCACTGGAGCTTTAAGCTCCCTAAAGGGTCGTTGGAGACTACAACGTTGATAGGTTGGGTGTGTAAGGACTGCGAGGTCTTGAGCTAACCAATACTAATTACCCGTGAGGCTTAACCATACAACACCCAAGTGGTTTTAAGTTGTGTG
>NZ_JACGVE010000060.1:0-806 GCF_014077065.1 Colwellia sp. MB3u-4
ATTTTACAACGTATGCGTGAATTAGCCCTGCAATCATCGAATGGTTCAAATAGTCAGGATGACAGAGATGCCATGCAAAAAGAAGTTGGCGCATTACAAACTGAGTTAACTCGTATTGCTGAAACAACGTCATTTGGTGGTCAAAACTTACTTGATGGTAGTTTTGGTAGTAAAAAATTCCAAGTAGGCTCTGATGCTAACCAGACTATTGCTATAACTTTATCCGGTACTTCAGCAACAGATTTAGGTAACCATGCAATAGCATCAGCGGGTTCTAAATATGGCGTTGGTGCCGCTGGTGCCGCATTGAGTAGCTTGGCCGAAGGTTCTACGAGTGTCACCACAGTTAATGGCTCTAAAGGCACGGGTACCTATACTAACGTAGCGACAGATACTGCAGTTGAAACTGCCGACAAAATTAATCTTTTAAACAAAGGCGTTACAGCTGAAGCGGTATTAGAGACAACCATTGAATTAAAAACAGCAGGTACAGGTACGTTAGAGATTGGTGGTGACTCATTTGCGTTAGCTAACTATGGCACTGATAACAATAAGTTAGCAGAAGACTTGGGTAAGGCGGGTTACGATACATCAGTGAGTACAGCCGGTGTTATTTCGATTAGAGCAACCGGTGTTGCTGGCATTGATATTTCAGGGGCGACTGCTGCAGATACCGCATTAGGCGGAACCGATAGTTCAGCCGGTACTTCAAGTTTTTCATCTAAATTAGAATTAAGTAGTAATGACACATTCTCAATTTCAGGTACGACGGGAACTATTTCAGGAGATACAGGCTCTACTCAAAC
>NZ_JACGVE010000061.1:0-1057 GCF_014077065.1 Colwellia sp. MB3u-4
TGTGTATCCGCCATGTAACTGTCTAGCCCGGTTGTCGCCATGTATTCAAGATTATCCTCGCTATGAAAACCACTGTCAGCGGTGAATTTAGCGGTTTCAAAAGCTTTAGGTGTGCCTAGCTTTTCCAATTGACTTTTGAGCTGCTCTATCGCCGGTTTCAAGGTTTGTTGTTCGCCAACACTTCCCCACGTTTGAGCTTGCAGAATAATTTGATGTTTGTCATCGTTAATGGCAATACCGTTATAGCCTTGGATAGTGCCTTTGCTGGTGGTCATTTTAGCGCTGTCATTATCGGTGATATTACTTTTAACGGGCTTGCCTCTACTGCCTTTTTTTTCTTTGTGAGTGGCAAGAAACTCGCTGATTTTGGTGGCGCTGTTATCAAGCTTCTCTTTTTGCTTTAAGTCATGACTGACTTCGTCTTCACTTAGCCCATCCTGTGCTTGATGCCTCGCTAATATGCGTTGGCTAGCGCTACGTAACTTCGCTTCCTTGCGTATTAGCTCTTCAAACGTGCCACTGTACTCCTTACTCGCATTCGATTTTATCTTACAGCCATCAATGGCAAACATATGACGACCAATGAGGCCTTCTTTATCGCATATCATTAATACTTGGGTAAATAGTGGTTCAATTTGGTCTTTCATTCGCGCGACGAATGCGGCAATGGAGGTGTAATGTGGCTGAACGTCACCCGATAAACTCATAAAGGTAATATTGGTTTCACAGGCGTTGGCAATGCGGCGGCTGCTGATAAAACCACGAGAATAACCAAAAAGGATTATTTTTAGCATCACAGACGGTGAATAGGCGGCTGCGCCGCCTTTATCGTTTTGATACCACTGTTCAAAGCCCGATAAATCAAGATGATTATCAATAATATGCGCAAGCGCATATTCAAAAGTACCAGGGATTATTTGTTGAGAGAAATCGATGGGAATGAACTTACTTTGACAGGATAGATCAGGTTTATAGTTCGCCATGATATTTTGCTATTGGTGAATAATATCTATTAGATCACAGACGAAAACGGAGTTCAAGCTTAAAAAACAACCAA
>NZ_JACGVE010000062.1:0-35983 GCF_014077065.1 Colwellia sp. MB3u-4
TTATTGCCCACTTGTGCTGGTTAAAATACACCAAGGCTACGGTGCTCTCAATCACAATAGCCAGCTATTGCTCAATCAAGCGTCTTGCCCAGATGCATTTTCTCTGCGCACAACAAGATCACAAACTTAATGAAAGTGGTATTATACCAATCTCACTAATTATCTGATCATGTTTACTGCTTAAAATAACCCACTACTGCGTTATTTATTTAATAATTAGCACAACTAGTTATTAAAATAAATGCCTTATATTTGGCCATTTTTCCTGCGTATAAAGTAGACCACCTAATTAATGAAGTTGGTATTACTCGGCTAAACACTAGATTTTTGTTGTTAAAAATTTAAAATATGGTTATTTTCTGCTCTCAAAGCACAGCGTTATAAGTGTTTTTCCGTGCCTATTTGAGCGATTGAACTTAAAAATACCCTTTGGTACAATATAGATATTCAAACAAAGTAAACGGATATTGTTGTGGTTAGTGGTCGCAAACGCAAATTTAATGAGCAAACTGCATTGCAAGCAGCAATGGAAGTGTTTTGGGCGAAAGGTTTTGTGGGCGCTTCTTTAGCTGATTTAACAACGAGTATGAATATTAACAAACCTAGTATGTATAGCGCGTTTGGTAATAAAGAAAGCTTATTTATTAAAGCGACTCAACACTATATAGAAAATAATATGAAAGCCCACCTTGGCGCTTTATACGCACCAAACATACCATTAAAAACGCGTTTAAAAAACTATATGATGTCAATTGTCGGTATGCAATGCAGCACTGAGCAACCCAAAGGTTGTTATCTGGTACTGTGTCAATCAGAAGTCGCTGGTGGTGATATTCCAACAGAAGCGGCAAAGTTACTTATTGACATAGAAGCAGCGCCCAAAGCTTTATTGACCGAGTTATTCTCCACTGATGAGGAAGCAATATCCTTAGGCTTAAATGAAAATTCAGCCGGTAACGCCTTAAGTTTATACACGGCACTAAAAGGCACCGCGTCGATGGCGCGCTCAAAAGTACCACCAACAGAACTTGAATTTGTTATTGATACTATGTTGACTGGCGTATTTAGTACCGGTAAAAACCATGCTGCGCCAACACCAAAATTACCCTAGTATTCTCTACTACCTGCCTCAACTTTACTGCTGATATTCGATGGCCCTATATCCATTGATAACCATTGATAACCATTGATATGCATTATCATGAGTTCAGCTTAGCGCTACAACTGCCTACGCTTTATTTCCTTGCTCAACTTTAATTACGCTTAATCAACCTCAGTAACTCTTAATCTACTTTAATTGCTAATCACTAAGGCAATATTAAATACCATATATATACATAACCACATGATTTTATAACTTAATAAATATTTTACTTAACAAAGCCCTAGCAAACTAAATTATTTATATCGCGGGCTGTTGACTTAATCGTACCGATCGGTACAATAATAGGCAATTACTTACCGACCGGTATGTTAAATATATTCTTAGCTGGTTGGTCAATTTTTTAAGCATTAAATAACAATAAGCTTGTTGCAACAGCAATCTGTTGTTACAAGCTGCTTTTATAAAGGAAATTTGATATGACGACATTAACTACACACACGATTGAATCAGCACCACAAGAAAGTAAAGCACTATTAGAAAAATCAGTTAGTGCATACGGTATGTTACCTAACTTGCACGGCGTGTTAGCTTCATCACCCGGTTTATTAAGCGCATACCAAACATTACATGAGCTTTTTGTTAACTCTTCATTTGACGCAGAAGAACTCACCGTAGTTTGGCAAGGCATCAATGTTGAGCACGGCTGTACATACTGTGTACCCGCTCATACCGGCATTGCACACTCAATGAAAGTAGACCCTGATTTAACGCAAGCATTGCGTGATCAACAAGCAATGCCTACGGCTAAACTGCAAGCTTTACTTGATATGACCTTAATTATTGTTCGTAATCGAGGCAATGTTACTAATGAAGAATTAGCGGCATTCTATGCTGCTGGTTACGGTGAGCAACAGTTGTTGGAGATTATTTTAGGTTTATCACAAAAAGTGATCAGCAATTATACCAATCATATTGCCGAAACACCTGTTGATGATGCATTCAAGCCATTCGCTTGGGAAAAAACAGCCAAGTAACGGGCGTTTTTATTTAGCGACTAAACCATCTACATGGCTTTAGTCGCTATTTTATGTGCTAACAGCAAAAGGCAAAGTGTACGATTGATAACCGCGCTATTATAAAATGCAATCTAGAACGGCTTTACTGTCATAGCCTAGCCACTTTTTATAACTTTTTAAGAGTGAATGTTTATTGTTACTTTGCCAGCTGAATATGCACACGACGGGTAATATTACACAAAAGTTCGTAAGGAATAGTTGTAGCAAATTCAGCCACTTCTTCAACTGCTAAACCTTTGCCCCATAACGTGGCAATATCGCCAACGCTATCTTGGCTTTGAGCGCCTAAATCTACCGTGATCATATCCATAGTTACCCGGCCAATAAGCGGCACACGTCGACCATTAATTAAAACCGGTGTACCGTTAGGGGCATGGCGGGGATAACCATCACCATAGCCAATAGCAACTACACCTATAATAGTCTTACTTTCACTCACCCAAGCACCGCCATAGCCAACCGCAGATCCTGCAGCAATTTCACGTACAGAGATCAAACTTGATTGCAAAGTCATGACTGGGGCAATACCGTCTATGTAGCTATCTGCTGCTAGTGGTGAAACACCATAAAGTAATAAGCCAGGTCTAATCCATTGATAATGGCTTTCTGGCCAAAGTAAAACGCCAGCAGAATTAGCTAAACTTTTTTCGAGGGGTAAATCAGCGCTAAGTTGATCAAATAAGGATATTTGTTTCGCTGTTGCTAAGTTGTTTTTATCATCCGCACAACCTAAGTGGCTCATCAGCACTATGGGCTGCTGAACATTTTTTGATTGACTTAACGCTTGATAAAAATGTGCTAGTTGCTCGGGATTAATACCCAACCTATGCATGCCAGTATCGATTTTCAGCCAAACTTTTAGCGGAGCATCCAGCTTAGCATCCAAAATAGCCGCCAGCTGTTGCTCGTTATGCACTATGGTTTGTAAGTTACTCGCCGCCAGTATATCAATATCTTCTTTAGCAAAAAAACCTTCAAGCAATACAATAGGTTTTACAATGCCCGCGGCTCTAAGTGCCAGCGCTTCATCAATACGCGCGACACCAAAAGCATCGGCATTGGGCAGTGCTTTAGCAATCAGCTCTAAACCATGACCATAACTATTTGCTTTAAGTACCGCTAAAATTTTAGCCTTAGGCGATAATGACTGAATAAGCTGGTAATTATCACTTAGTGCATCTAAATCAATAATCGCCGTGGCTGTGTGCAATGTCATGGGCGTTTAATCTTCGCCTAATACGTGCGGGCCAGCATAATTATCGAAACGAGAAAATTGTCCTTGGAAGGTTAAAGGTACTCGACCAATAGGGCCATTACGCTGTTTACCAATAATAATTTCAGCCATACCTTTGTATTCAGAATCATCGTGATAAACCTCATCACGATAAATAAACATGATTAAGTCGGCATCTTGCTCAATTGAACCTGATTCACGTAAATCTGAGTTTATTGGTCGTTTATCAGAACGCTGCTCCAAGCCACGGTTAAGTTGAGATAACGCCACTACTGGCACTTCTAATTCTTTTGCCAAGGCTTTTAATGAACGAGATATTTCAGCAATTTCCAAGGTTCTGTTATCAGAAAATTGTGGCGCACGCATCAATTGCAGGTAATCGATCATGATCATACTAATACCGCCATGATCTCGGGCAATACGTCGTGCTCGCGAACGCACATCGGTTGGTGTTAAGCCCGCCGCATCATCAATAAACATTTTGCCTTTTTCAATTAACAAGCCCATGGTTGATGATAACCGCGCCCAATCTTCATCTTCTAATTGACCGGTACGAATTTTAGTTTGGTCAATACGACCAAGTGACGCCAGCATACGCATCATTAGTTGCTCTGACGGCATCTCTAAGCTGAAGATTAACGCGGGTTTATCTTCAGTCATGGCAGCATGTTCGGCCAAGTTCATGGCAAAAGTCGTTTTACCCATAGAAGGACGTCCAGCAACAATGATGAGATCAGATTTTTGAAAACCTGCAGTCATTTTATCTAAATCAGTAAAGCCACTTGAAACACCAGTAACACCGTTAGTCGGTGATGCACAAAGTTTCTCAATACGATCAACCGTTTTTTCTAAGACTGAATTAATGTTTTCTGGGCCTTCCGACTTATTAGCACGTTGCTCGGCAATCGCAAAAACCTTAGTTTCGGCAAAATCGAGTAAATCGGCACTACTACGCCCTTGTGGATCATAACCCGCTTCTGCAATTTCATTGGCCACACTGATCATTTCGCGCGTTACCGCACGTTCACGCACAATAGTCGCATAGGCGGTGATATTGGCGGCACTTGGTGTGTTTTTCATCATTTCAGCGAGATAAACAAAGCCACCAACATCATCAAGCTTTTGATCGTTTTCAAGCGCTTCAGATAAGGTGATCAAATCAACCGGTTCACCTAACTCAATTAACCGACCAATAGTCTCAAAAGTAATACGATGTGATCTACTATAGAAGTCTTGTGCAACAACTCGTTCACTTACGCGGTCCCAAGTTTCGTTATCTAACAATAAACCACCTAGCACTGATTGCTCTGCCTCTAAAGAATGTGGCGGAACTTTTAACTCATCAATTTGTTTGTCTCGAGGAAACTGATTGTTTTTACTAAACTTGGTTGGCTTGCGATCGGCCATATCACACCTTAAATGCTTGGCGATAATCTCTGCTTATTGGCGAGCATATTGGCGCAATAAACTTTATAAAATTATTCGAAAATAAAGAGAGCAAATATAGCAGAAATTCCCCATAAGCAAAATGATATTAACAAGAAATATTTCACTATTTTAGCCGCCAAACAGGATTGAATTTTCTTGTTATAACATCAATAAATAAAGCACTACTCACCTTATTTAACGCGCTATTTAGCTATTTCAAAGCGTCGAGATCCACGCGTATGTATATTTTGTAAGGTATTTAGCAACTCTGCTATATGGCCAAATCACGTGATTTAGCTATGATGAACAACTTAAAGCGATCTTGGCAGTTAAGAAAAATAACAAAATTTATTTTAAGCGACGTTAAGAGGATAAAAATGTTGAGTTAACATGACACACAAGCTTAATTTTTGACAAAAAAAAAGCACCTAAAGGTGCTTTTTTCTACTGGTATATTAGCAGAATTACTTCTTGCTAAGAGCACCAAAACGCTTGTTGAATTTATCAACACGACCACCGGTCTCAGCAGATTTTTGCTTGCCAGTATAGAATGGGTGACATTCTGAACACACGTCAAGATGTATGTCTTTAGTTACAGTTGAACGAGTTGTAATAATGTTACCACAAGAACAAGTTGCCTTGAACTCTGTATAATTTGGATGGATACCGTCTTTCATGGGAAACCTCTGTTAAGGCCGCATCGCCACTCGGTCAGTCATTATTGCTGCCAAGCACCATACGAGTTAAAAATAATGGAGGCGAATGTTATAGTATCGCTCTTCCTATGGCAATGAAAATTGCTAAAAAATTGAGCAATAAAGCGCTTAATTTCATAAAAATCCCCCTGGTCTAATTTTCGAGCTTGGCATTGCGTCATTAAGCAGTAGAATATGCATAACATTTTATTTCTATATGACAGTATTTTTGGCAATAACTTCAACAGATATATACCTGCAAGTTGCAATACCCGTTCCTATGCGCCAGTTGTTTACTTACAAACTACCGGCCGAACTCAACACTAACGCCGTGCAATTAGGTGAACGAGTTATTGTGCCTTTTGGCTCTCGCCAAGTGGTTGGTATTGTTTTGTCGATAGATGAAAGCACTGAATATGCAGCTAAAAAATTAAAATCAGTGCTCAGTCGAGTTAATGACAACTTCAGTTTTTCACCTCAATTACTGCATTTTATTCAACGCTGTAGCGACTACTACCATCATCCTATTGGTGATGTGTTCCAACAAGCATTACCGGTTTTATTGCGACAAATAAAACAACCTGATGTTGAGCTACCGCAAGTTTGGTTAACAAAAGCAGACTTAAGCGAAGAAGAACAAACAACTACCGCCAAACGCTCACCCAAACAAGCTGAGTTACTCACTATGCTTAACCAGCATCAAGGCATAACATGGTCAGAGCTATTAACCCTTGGCTTTAATAAAGCACAGCTTAATGCGCTGGAGAAAAAAGAATTCATTTATAGTAAAAGCCGTGCGGTAACTTTATTTCAATGGCAAGAGCAAGCATTACAGCAAGATAACCGACTAGAATTATCAACAGAACAAGCGCTAATTGTCGCCACGGTGAAAGAGCTGCAAGCGCAGTTTTCTTGTCACTTAGTTGATGGTATAACCGGTAGTGGTAAAACCGAGGTTTATTTACAGGCCATGGAGCAAATACTGGCCAACAACAAACAAGTGTTAGTCTTAGTACCTGAAATTGGCCTAACACCACAAACCTTAAGTCGCTTCGAACAACGCTTTAATGTGCCGATAAGCCTGCATCACTCAGGTTTGAACGACAAAGAACGCTTACAAACTTGGCTAGAAGCACAACGAGGAACCGCGGCGATTGTTATTGGTACCCGCTCGGCTATCTTTACTCCGCTTAATGATTTGGGCATGATCATTGTTGATGAAGAACACGATGCTTCATTTAAACAGCAAGACAGCTTTCGCTATCATGCGCGCGATATTGCCATACTCAGAGCTAGGCAACTTAATATTCCCATTATACTCGGCACTGCCACACCCAGTTTTGAGTCACTGCAAAATGCCTTGAGCGGAAAATATCATTATCATCAATTACGCAAACGTGCCGGTAATGCCTCAACAGCAAAAATCAGCTTAATAGATGTGGCGCAACAACAAATGGAACATGGCCTTTCCGGTAGCTTAAAACAAGCCATAAAAAATACCTTAGCCCGTGGTGAGCAAGCATTAATTTTTCTTAATCGTCGTGGTTATGCCCCCGCTATTAACTGCCAAGAATGCCATTGGATTGCTGATTGCCAACGCTGTAATAAACCTTTTACCTTACATCAGGGCCAAGGGTTGCTGATTTGCCATCATTGCGCCAGTCAAAAACGCATTCCACCACAATGCCCAAGTTGTGGCAGTGTTCGCATTAAACCCTTAGGACAAGGCACAGAGCAATTAGAAGAAAAAATTGGTGAATTGTTTCCTGATTATTCTACCGTGCGCATTGACCGAGACAGCACGCGTAAAAAAGGTGCCTTAGCTAAGTTATTAACCGAGGTCAGTAATAAAGAGCATCAACTCTTGATTGGCACCCAAATGCTAGCAAAAGGCCATCACTTTCCTGATGTCACCTTAGTTGCTGTGCTTGATGTTGATGGGGCTTTATTTAGTTACGACTTTCGCGCGGCTGAACATATGGCACAACTTTTAGTACAAGTGTCAGGCCGAGCCGGTCGCGCAAGTAAGCCTGGTAAAGTCATGGTACAAAGTAAATTCCCTGATCATCCATTACTGCAAGACTTAGTACAAAATGGCTATCAACACTTTGCTAAACAAGCGCTTATTGAGCGCCAACAAGCCTTATTGCCACCCTTTAGCTTTCAAGCATTATTTAGAGCTGAAGCAAACTACCCTTCTTACCCAGAAAAATTTTTACGTGCTATGACCCAAATAGCCTTTGAAGGTTGCCAGTTTGCTGGGCCTGTGCCAGCAGCAATGGGGAAAAAAGCGGGTAAATTTAGATTCCACTTAATTTTGCAAGCCAAATCTAGAAAACAGCTGCATCAAGCCGTATTTAAGCTAATTCACCATAGCGCCACAAATGAATGGCAATCAAAAGTTAAATGGTCAATTGATATCGACCCAGTAGACTTAAGCTGGTAATTGCTGCGTCGAAAAACACAGCCTACAGCCTACTTCACCAGGAGGAAAAACCAAGCTAAAAACTTGTCTTTAAACTTCCCTTAATCCCTACTCAGGCTTGTCTCACTCTTCCCTCCCTGTAAAAAAAACCTAGTTAACAGGGAGAAAAGCAGGAGGACTGCAGGAGCAAAAACACAGTAAAACCAAGCTCAAAGCTTCTTTAACTTACTGACAGCTGACAGCTAAAAACTTGTCTTTAAACTTCCCTTAATCCCTACTCATGTTTAGCCTGGGCTGAGTTTTATGCAATTAATGCACTCAATGGGTGATATTTCTTTAGTAGTTGGTTAGAATTGACGAAAGTTTTCTAGTATAAAGTTTTTCATGGCACATCAAGATTACGTTTCCCGCTCTCGAGTAAAAAATAAAAAACAAAGCCCATATAAAAAAAATGTTGAACCAGCTCAAGGTAGCTCATTGAAAGTAAAATTAATTGCCGCTTTTTTAGTGATCGCGTTGCCCAGTTTTGGCTACCTGCTGTGGAGCATTAAAGACAAGCAACCTGCAGTCGTTGTTGCCCCTAAAGTCATCAAGGTAAAAAAGACTACAGAAGTCGCTGAATTACCTGAACTACCAAAGGAAAAATGGACCTACGTTGATGACCTAAAAAGTAAAGAAATTGAAGTAGGTCAGTACGAAGTTAAGAACAAAGGCCCCTATAAAATGCAATGTGGCTCATTTAGAACTCGTAAACAAGCAGAGTCATTAAAAGCAAAAATAGCCTTCACCGGCCTAGAAGCACAAGTGGGTAAATCTGTCGGTAGCTCGTCAACTTGGTATAAAGTTTATTTAGGCCCTTACGATAAAAAACGTAACGCAGAAAAAGATAAACATAAATTAAAAAACAACGCGATCCACGCTTGTAAAATTTGGGGTTGGGATTAACTCAATATTGATACTTTAGCAATGTATGTATTTATATATGTATGTATGAATTGCTTCAGGCCTTTTCCAGCCGATTTATTAAGGTATCTAAATTAGTATTAAACCGTCAGTTTCAAGGCATAACTTGCCGTGGTTAACTAGCCCCCTTTTAAAGCGACAAATACTAACTCTGTATTCAAAAACTGACTCAATGCTTGCCTCGTTTATCGGTATTAATACTGATAAACGACAACAATAAAATACCGACAGCGATCATAAAAATCGTCACTTCATCTCATAGCTACAAGCTAAAATTCAACCTACAGCCAACTTAACACTGAACGATATTGTTTTTAACAGACAACGCAAATGTATAGCTTAAAATCGTTTAAAGTTGTCTGTTTACTATTATTCATCACCGCTCCCTTGAAAAAGCTTAAGCCACCCCTTATCTAATCTACATTAGACAAGCCGACTATATCAGTTGGCAATATGGAAGAGGTTAATTGTGACTACTATTGTTTCTGTCCGACGTAATGGCAAAGTTGCCATTGGTGGTGATGGTCAAGTTTCCCTTGGCAACACTGTAATGAAAGGTAATGCACGCAAAGTGCGCCGTTTATATAATGGCAAAGTACTTGCAGGTTTTGCTGGCGGCACAGCTGATGCATTTACCCTATTTGAACGTTTTGAAAGCAAGCTAGAAATGCATCAAGGTCATTTAACTAAAGCGGCCGTTGAACTAGCAAAAGATTGGCGCAGTGATCGTGCGCTTCGCAAACTAGAAGCTTTATTAGCCGTTGCTGATGAAACAGCATCACTCATCATTACCGGTAATGGTGATGTTATTCAAGCAGAAAACGATCTCATTGCCATTGGTAGTGGTGGAAATTTTGCCCAATCAGCAGCCACAGCATTACTTGAAAACACCGAGCTTTCTGCTAAAGAAATCGTTGAAAAATCATTGAAAATTGCTGGTGACATTTGTGTATTTACCAATCAACAACATGTGATTGATGAACTATAACCGCCAATTTGTAAGGAATTAATATGTCGAATATGACACCACGTGAGATAGTTCACGAACTCGATAACCACATTGTTGGTCAAAGCGATGCCAAACGAGCGGTTGCAATAGCACTGAGAAACCGCTGGCGTAGAATGCAACTGAACGAAGAGTTGCGCGATGAAGTTACCCCTAAAAATATTCTGATGATTGGCCCCACAGGTGTCGGTAAAACAGAAATAGCTCGACGCTTAGCGAAACTAGCCAATGCACCCTTTATTAAAGTGGAAGCAACTAAGTTCACCGAAGTCGGTTATGTCGGTAAAGAAGTCGAAACTATTATTCGTGATCTTGCTGATATGGCCATTAAGATGACCAAAGAGCGGGAAATGGCTCGTGTAAAACACTTAGCCGAAGAAGCTGCTGAAGAACGTATTTTAGATATATTACTGCCGCCAGCTCGCGACAGTTCAGGTAACGACGAGCAACCAGAAAACAGTTCAACTCGTCAAGCCTTTCGTAAAAAATTACGCGAAGGCCAACTCGATGACAAAGAAATTGAACTCGACTTAGCCGCACCACAAGTTGGCGTTGAAATTATGGCACCTCCTGGCATGGAAGACATGACTTCACAATTACAAAACATGTTCCAAAGCATGTCGAGTGATAAAACCAAAAAACGTAAACTGAAAATTAAAGAGGCTTTCAAGGCCTTGCAAGAAGAAGAAGCGGCGAAAATAGTTAATCAAGACGACATCAAAGAAAAAGCAATATACGCGGTTGAACAAAACGGTATTGTCTTTATTGATGAAATAGACAAAATTTGTAAACGTGGTGAAAGTTCAGGCCCTGACGTATCAAGAGAAGGTGTACAACGAGACTTGTTACCCTTAATTGAAGGTTCTACCGTTAGCACTAAACACGGTATGGTTAAAACTGACCATATCTTATTTATTGCTTCTGGCGCTTTTCAAATGTCAAAGCCCTCTGATTTAATTCCAGAATTACAAGGTCGACTACCGATCCGTGTTGAGTTAAAACCGCTCACCGCTGAAGACTTTGTGCGCATACTCACTGAGCCTAATGCCTCTTTAACAGAGCAATATATTGCCTTGTTAGCGACTGAAGGCGTGCATATTTCATTTAGTGAAGATGGCATTAAAGCGGTTGCTAATGCTGCGTGGCAAGTTAACGAAAGTACTGAAAACATTGGTGCCCGGCGTTTACATACCATGATGGAACGCTTAATCGAAGAGCTTTCGTTTACCGCCAATGATCGCGCTGGAGAAAGCATTCTAATCGATGCTGAATTTGTTGCTAATATTTTATCTGATCTGATTAAAGATGAAGATCTAAGTCGCTTTATTTTATAATAGATAAAATACGGTTAGGAGTAATACATGAGTAAAATTAAGCGCTTTGTGATCAATAATGCTACAGCGAGTTTGTCGGTTTCTTTTGGTAGGACTGAGCTTGAAGATATTGAACAACAAAACGGCGAAGCGATTGATTTAAGCTTCGAATATTTACGTGTGTTTGCTCCAACCACAGACAAAGGTCAGGTAGCTGGTTCAGCGCCAAAGGTTTATCATAAAAAGCAGGTACGTCTGCTAAAAATTGAATCTGTGGGCAAACATGGCTACCGATTTATTTTTGATGATGAACATAGCAGTATTTATAATAGTGATTACTTAAAAACACTCGGCGCAGAATATCAACAGCGTTGGCAAAATTACCTACAAAGTACAGGCTCAACGGTAAATAGCCGAGAAGCATCGATAGAAATTACAGAAGTTAAGTAATACCCCTTAAGCACTGTAATACCGGCCAGCACAGTAAAGCGTCACTGATTTTAAATGTAAAAATTTTCACTGAAATCTTTTACGCTTTAGTTACTGAGTAAACCCATATTCCATTATCGCCTACTAATGCACTAGCCTTACTGATACCCCCCTTAAACAGCATCACTAGCGATATAACCTAATAGCTACAATGGTGAGTAAGTTTCGCATCCTTTTGCTAAAGCTATTTACCCAGACCGATTTACTTAAATCTGACAATAATCCACCTATTTCCAGCGCTATGATAGTTTCTGGAGAAAAATCAAGCACAAGCTACCCCCAAAAAGCATAAATATAACGCTTATTAAAAGCTAATAACCATGATTAAGTCCCGCTTTTTATATATGCTTTCGTTAGGTTTATTTAGCAAGTATAGCGGCTTAGCGGTTGTGCCTGTCTATTCAACCGTTATACTAGTTAATAAGAAACGCGACCTAGGAAAAATTTACTATGGAATACAACACCTCAGAGCTGTGTGATATATACACTGATTTAATCGATGTACTTGAACCCTTATTTAGTAATTATGGTGGCAAAAGTTCTTTTGGCGGTAAAGTTGTCACGGTAAAGTGCTTTGAAAATAATGGCTTAATTGCCGAGCTAGTTGACACTGACGGTACCGGCAAGGTCTTGGTTATTGACGGTGGTGGCTCAACACGTCGCGCACTGATTAATATTAGTATTGCTGAACAAGCCGCAAAGAATAATTGGGAAGGCATTATTTGTTTTGGTAGTGTACGAGACGTTGACGCCTTAGAAGATATTGATATTGGCATACAAGGCTTATTGTCGATCCCTGTTGGCGCCAGCACCAGCAACATTGGCGAAAGCGACTTGGCAATAAACTTTGCCGGCGTAACCTTTTTACCTGATGATCATATTTATGCCGATAATACCGGTGTTATTTTATCGCCTGACCCCTTAGATATTGACTAGTTAAGCCTAGTTTTATCTCGTTTGAATATGTAAATACTGTTCATAATGCCACTTGCCATACTTAAACCGTATGGCAATACTTGCTGGCTTATCTTTGCTATAGCACTGGCTTTGAGCAAACGCCTTGTCTGTCGTCATCAAGGTGTTGTCGATTACGACTATATAATATGCCAGTTACATCGACTAAGTAAGGCTGAGCAATCACTAGCTGTTCTAGTGACCCATGCAACTTCAAGTTAACTCACCCTAAGCTAAATCACTATTTCCCCAGCCTTCATTAGACGAGTCAGCGGATTCACACCAAACTGATAACATAATTCAGCCGGCTGATTAATATCCCAACAAGCAATATCCGCATCATAACCCACGGCTAACTGCCCTTTACTGCTCGACAAGCCTAGCGCTTTTGCGCCGTGACAGGTCACTCCCGCAAGAACTTCAACCGGCGTTAACCTAAAAAATGTACAAGCCATATTGAGCATTAGCTGCAGTGAGTTAATCGGTGACGAACCGGGATTTACATCGGTAGCAATAGCCATACTCACACCGTGTTTACGCAATAGCTCAATTGGGGGTAACTGGGTTTCACGTAAGAAGTAAAATGCACCCGGCAATAATACCGCGGTCATATTAGCCACTTTCATGGCCGCAATACCTGCCTCGTCTAAAAATTCAATATGATCAGCAGATAGCGCTTGGTATTTTGCGGCTAACTTAGTGCCACCAAGGTTAGACAGCTGTTCGGCATGCACTTTTATCGGTAAATTATGCGCCTTGGCTGCCGCAAATACTTTTTCGGTTTGCGCTAAATTAAAACCAATACCTTCACAAAACACATCAACTGCATCAGCTAGTTTATTTTTTGCT
This sequence comes from Colwellia sp. MB3u-4, assembly GCF_014077065.1. Classification (NCBI taxonomy): domain Bacteria; kingdom Pseudomonadati; phylum Pseudomonadota; class Gammaproteobacteria; order Alteromonadales; family Colwelliaceae; genus Colwellia; species Colwellia sp. MB3u-4. The sequence continues at coordinate 13,538 of NZ_JACGVE010000062.1, forward strand.
ATGTGCGGTATCATCTCTTTACAGACCAAATCAATGTACTCATCCGCACGACCTTGATACTCAACAGGTAGCGCATGCGCACCTAAAAATGTTCTTTGTACTGTCACCGGTAATGCTTGCCCTAATTTAGTAGCGACATTGAGCATTTTAATTTCAGTATCCGTGTCTAAACCATAACCTGATTTAATTTCGATGCTAGTAACACCTTCTTGATGCAAAACCGTTAAACGTTTTAATGCGCTGATAAATAACTCATCTTCGCTAGCAGCACGGGTTGCTTTAACCGTTGAAATAATACCACCGCCAGCCTTGGCAATTTCTTCATAGCCCTTACCTTCAAGGCGCATTTCAAATTCATTCGCGCGGTTGCCACCATAAACAATATGGCTATGACAATCGATAAAGCCTGGCGTTAACCAAGCGCCCTTGCCGTCAATTACCTTTACACTAGCCGTATCAAAGTCAGGCAGTTCGGCGGTTGTGCCTAGCCAAGCAATTTTTCCATTCGCAATCGCTATAGCGCCATTTTCAATCGTGGCGTAAGTTTTTGCTCCATCGGTCATAGTGGCTAAATTGACATGAGTCCAAAGGGTTTGCCAGTGTTGTGTTTTCGTCGACATAAAAATTCCAAATTGCTTATTTACCGCTAACCTTAATGCTACTTTTAGGTTACTTTTAAAATGCCATGACTTATGGCATTTCAATATGACCCAACATGACCCAACATGACCCAACAAAACTTAGCGTTTATTTATAATTTCACTTTAACTGATAGCAAATTAACAAGCAAGCTTGTATATACAACTCTTGACCTTGCAGAGAAAAAATGAGATTGTATATACAAGTTAGAGTTTACTCTGCACATTATCCCGTATTAGGTATGACAATGACACAAGTAAAAACCGCAAAGTACCGTGTTATCAAACAGCACATCTGTGAAAAAATAGAATCTGGCCAGTGGCTTGAACACAGTAAAGTCCCATCAGAAAATGAGCTTACCGAGCAGTTTTCGGTCAGTAGAATGACCGCTCGTCGTGCTTTACAAGAACTTACTGAGCAAGGTTTATTGGTGCGTTCTCAAGGCTCAGGCACTTTTGTCGCAAACTTTAAGTCACAGTCTTCATTATTAGAAATTCGCAATATAGCCGATGAAATACACGAGCGTGGTCATCAATATCATGCTCAACAACTTATCTTAAAGGCGGTTAAAGTCAACGAAGAAGTGGCGATTTTATTAGCCCTTAAAGCCGGTGATATCGCCTATTACTCAAGCGTGCTGCATTTTGAAAATAATGCCCCCATACAATTAGAGCAGCGCTTTGTTAATCCAAAATTAGTGGCTAATTATCTTGAACAAGACTTTACGCAAATAACGCCACATGCATATTTATCATCCGAAGCACCGTTGACCGAAGCAACACATGAGGTGGAAGCCGTATTAGCCAGTGAAGATATTGGCCGCTTATTAGCGATTAGCCATATCACCCCTTGTTTACAGGTTAAACGTCGCACCTGGTCAAGCCAAGGTGTGGTGAGTTTAGCCACTTTAACCTCACCAGGAAATAAATACCGCTTAGGCAGTCATTTAATTTTTTAATTTACGCATCTTTAATTTACGCATATCGAAGCGAGAAAAGTTCTCATTTTAGCCAACAATTTACATTTGTAGAGGTCCACCATGACAATAAATAATAGAATCGACACTAGCCGTAAAATTCGTGCCGCACGTGGCAGTAAAATCACTGCAAAAAGCTGGTTAACTGAAGCGGCAAAACGCATGCTAATGAATAATTTAGATGAAGAAGTTGCCGAACACCCACAGTCATTAGTGGTTTATGGTGGTATCGGCCGTGCTGCACGTAACTGGGCATGTTACGACAAAATTGTAGAAACATTGGATCGCCTAGAAGATGACGAAACCTTGATGGTGCAATCAGGTAAGCCGGTTGGCGTTTTTAAAACTCATGCCGATGCACCACGCGTATTAATTGCTAACTCAAATTTAGTGCCGCACTGGGCAAACTGGGAGCACTTTAATGAGTTAGATAAACAAGGTTTAATGATGTACGGCCAAATGACCGCCGGTTCATGGATTTACATTGGCTCGCAAGGCATAGTGCAAGGCACTTATGAAACGTTTGTCGCCATGGCAAAACAGCACTTTGCTGGAAACGCTAAAGGTAAATGGGTACTTACCGGTGGTTTAGGTGGCATGGGTGGCGCTCAACCACTGGCAGCAACTATGGCAGGTTTTTCTGCCTTAGTTGTTGAATGTGATGAGTCTCGCATCGATTTTCGCCTAAAGACTCGCTACGTCGATAAAAAAGCCACCTCGTTAGATGAAGCATTAGCGATGATCAATGACGCGACAACAAAAGGCGAAGCGATCTCTGTGGGTTTATTAGGTAATACCGCTGATATTTTCCCTGAATTAGTCAAACGTGGTGTTACCCCCGACATAGTAACGGACCAAACCTCAGCACATGATCCGCTCAACGGTTATTTACCACAAGGCTGGAGCATGGCGCAAGCGGCAAAAATGCGTCTTGAAGACGAAGCTGGCGTTGTAAAAGCGGCTAAACATTCAATGGCTGTGCAAGTACAGGCCATGCTTGATCTACAAGCGGCTGGTGCTGCTACCACAGATTATGGTAACAACATTCGTCAAATGGCTTTGGAAGAAGGGGTGAAAAATGCCTTTAATTTTCCTGGCTTTGTACCGGCTTATGTTAGGCCACTATTTTGTGAAGGCATTGGACCATTTCGCTGGGTAGCATTATCGGGTGATCCAGAAGATATCTATAAAACTGACGCCAAAGTGAAAGAGCTTATTCCAGACAATCCACACTTACATAACTGGTTAGATATGGCGCGTGAACGTATTGCTTTTCAAGGCTTACCTGCCCGTATTTGTTGGGCAGGTTTAAAAGACCGTGCTCGCTTAGCATTAGCCTTTAACGAAATGGTAAAAACTGGCGAATTATCAGCACCCGTTGTTATTGGCCGCGATCACTTAGACTCTGGCTCAGTTGCTTCACCAAATCGTGAAACCGAAAGCATGCTTGATGGCTCTGACGCCGTATCTGATTGGCCACTACTCAATGCCTTGTTGTCAACTTCAGGCGGCGCTACTTGGGTTAGCCTACATCACGGTGGTGGCGTAGGCATGGGCTTTAGTCAGCATTCTGGGGTGGTTATTGTCGCTGATGGTACTGATGCCGCTGCAAAACGCATTAGCCGTGTATTATGGAACGACCCTGCTACCGGTGTTATGCGTCATGCCGATGCCGGTTACGACATTGCAATTGATTGTGCAAAAGAACAAGGCCTAGACCTACCTATGATTGATGGTGCTAACGGCAAGGTTTAGTAACAAACTGTTTAGCTTAACGTATAATTGCACCAATTTTGGCGATAATTTTGGTGCTCTTTTCATTGAACTCATAAAAATTTAAAGATAGGACAGATAACATGTCAGTAATGAACACATTAAATATTATTCCAGGCCAGCTTACGCTAAAACAATTACGCGCCGTAACTAAGTATGAAGGTATACAATTTAGCTTAGATGAAAGTGCCTTTGAAGGTATTAACAAAAGCGCTGAAGCGGTGCAAAAAGTTATCGCGGAAGATCGCGTGGTTTACGGTATTAATACCGGCTTTGGCTTACTGGCCAGTACCCGTATCCAAAATGACCAATTAGAATTATTACAGCGCTCAATCGTATTGTCTCACTCAGCCGGCTTTGGCGAGTACATGGATGATGCCACTGTTCGTTTAATGATGGTTTTGAAAATCAATTCATTATCACGCGGTTTTTCTGGTATTCGCTTAGAAGTTATTCAAGCGCTAATTACCCTATTAAACGCAGAAGTCTATCCGTGTGTGCCTAAAAAAGGCTCTGTTGGTGCTTCTGGTGATTTAGCGCCGCTTTCTCATATGGTATTACCCTTATTGGGTGAAGGCGAAATGTCGCATAACGATGAAGTTATTTCAGCGGTTGAAGGCTTAAAAATAGCCGGTCTTGAGATCATGACCTTAGCGGCAAAAGAAGGTTTAGCACTACTCAATGGCACACAAGCGTCAACGGCATTTTCATTAGAAGGCCTATTTCACGCGGAAGACTTATTTGCTGCTGGTGTGGTTATTGGCTCTATGTCAGTTGAAGCGGCCATGGGTTCTCGCGCCCCTTTTGATGATCGCGTACATCAAGCTCGTGGTCAACGCGGACAAATCGATGCCGCTCACGCATACCGTCACATTTTAGACCACAACTCAGCTATAGGTTCTTCGCACCTTGATTGTGAAAAAGTGCAAGACCCTTACTCACTGCGTTGTCAGCCACAAGTGATGGGTGCATGTTTAACACAAATTCGCCAAGCGGCTGAAGTACTTCATGTTGAAGCCAACGGTGTGACCGATAACCCGTTAGTTTTCGCCAACGAAGGTGACTTTATCTCTGCGGGTAACTTCCATGCCGAGCCTGTTGCCATGGCAGCAGATAACTTAGCGTTAGCGATTGCCGAAATTGGTTCAATATCAGAGCGTAGAATGGCGTTATTAATCGATGCAAACCTCAGTAAATTACCGGCGTTTTTAGTCGATAATGGCGGAATAAACTCTGGCTTTATGATTGCACAAGTCACCTCTGCCGCTCTAGCCTCAGAAAATAAATCATTAGCACATCCAGCCTCTGTTGATAGCTTACCCACTTCAGCAAACCAAGAAGATCACGTCTCTATGGCTTGCTTTGCCGGTCGTCGTCTTGCTGATATGGCTGAAAATACTAACGGTGTGTTAGCTGTTGAATACTTGGCAGCGGCACAAGGTCTAGATTTTAGAGCGCCATTAAAAGGTTCTAGAAATGTTGAATTGGCTAAATCAATTTTACGCCAAGTTGTCAGTTTTTATGATAAAGACAGATACTTTGCGCCAGATATTGCTGACGCATCGTCGATTATTGCTGAAGGTGAGTTCAACAATTTCATGCCTGAAGCCTTATTACCTAGCTTCTAGTTCCAGTTAAATTTAAGTTAACTGTATCAAGCCAAACATTCATGTTTGGCTTTTTTATGTTCAGGATGAACGGTATGTTACGATCACATGGATGTGAACGAGTGACGATGTTCAGGATGAACCATATGTCACCATCATATGGATGTGAAAAAGTAACCATGTTCAGGTCTTTCTCAGACATCCTGCCTTGCAAGGCATTAGTACCTTCATTAACTAAAACCATGCTTATACCCAATTGATTACTTATCTTATCAAATAATTCCTAGCGCCAGCTTTCCTTCACATAATTGCCTTTAACCTGAATCACTTGACATAATATGTCGTGCTTGCTACTTTGAATGGATCGCCGTTAACGTAAAATTAACCGCACATACATCATAGAGGTGGCAATGGAATACATACTGTTTTTTGAAACTTGGCTCGCCCTAGCTATTTTATTCGCCTGTTTAGAGATTTTTGTTCCAGGCGGTATTTTACTTAATTTAGGCATAGCCTCATTGCTAGTGGCTGTTGGTGTACAACAACAAATACTTGATACTTGGGTATTAACCCTCACCACCTGGTTCATCCTCGCCACCTTTCTACTGATTTTAGTTTATTTTATTACCGAGCGATTTTTTGCGGGTGAAACGATCATTGAAAATATTTATGAAGAGGTCGATATTTATGGTAAAAAAGTACGCGTACTCGAACAAATAGGCCCAGGTACACAAGCAGGTAGAGTTGAGTATCAAGGCACAACATGGACAGCGTTAAGTGATGGTTCTATTATCCAAGCGGGTAGTGAAGCCGCTATTGTGTGTAAAGAAAACATTTCTTTAGTGGTTGAACCTATCAAATAGACCGTAGAGGTTAAGCCTCAATTTAACGCCATTTAAAAATTATAAAATAAGAGAAGGAGCATTTTTATGTTAGCTACGGTTACCTTTGTTTTTCTAGCCTTACTGTTTATTGTTGTCAAGCTAGTACTGATAGTGCAAATGAAAGAGGTTTGTGTCATAGAGCGTCTAGGAAAATTTCGCGCCATTACGCCACCAGGACTGCATTTTTTAATCCCTTTTATTGACCGCGTCGCTTATCGTCATGAAACCCGTGAACAAGTGTTGGATATACCGGCGCAAAGTTGTATTTCACGCGACAACATTCAAATTAATGTTGACGGCTTAGTCTATATTCAAGTAATGGACGGTGCTAAAGCCAGTTATGGTATTGAAGATTACCGTCGCGCTAGCGTTAATTTAGCGCAAACAACCATGCGTTCTGAAATTGGTAAATTAAACTTAAGCCAAACATTTTCTGAGCGCGACACGCTAAATGAAACTATTGTGCGTGAAATTGATAAAGCCTCAGACCCTTGGGGCATTAAAGTATTACGCTATGAAGTGCGCAATATTACCCCCTCTGACAATGTTATTCATACCCTAGAAAAACAAATGGAAGCTGAAAGGCAAAAGCGGGCTGAAATTACCTTAGCAGAAGCGGAAAAAGAGTCGACGATTAATCTATCCGAAGGTGTCCGCCAAGAAGCGATCAACTTATCTGAAGGCGATAAACAAAAACAAATTAACGAAGCCCATGGCCGAGCACAAGAGATAGCGATTCTTACGCAAGCGTCGGCAGAAGGTATTAACTTCATTGCCAAAGCGGCAGCCCAGCCGGGTGGCGAAAAAGCGATAAAAATGCGTTTATTAGAACAGTTTATTGCGCAAACCGGCAATATTCTACAACATGCTGACGTGTCAATCGTGCCAAGCGAAGTGGCTAAATTAGAAGGCTTTTTTCAAGGTATGGAAAAAGTAACACAAAATACTCAAGGAGCAAAATCATGATAGCTATTGATGCAAACACTATCGATTTAGCGGTATTGGCTATTTGGGCATTTATCTTCTTGTTTCTAGCTTTTAAGTTTTTCCAAGCTATTTGTTTAGTACCAACAAAATCAGTTTATATTATTGAACGCTTAGGGAGATATCGTTGCACCTTAGAAGCGGGCTTTCATTTACTCTTACCTTTTATTGATCGCGTGGCATTTATTCAAGACCAGAAAGAAGAAACCATAGATGTGCCGCCTCAAGAGTGTTTCTCAAAAGACGAAGTTTATGTCGAAGTTGATGGTGTTATTTACATCCAGGTAATTGATGCCTACAAGGCAAGCTACGGTATAACCGACTACCGCTTCGCTGCTATGCAACTTGCTCAAACCACTACCCGCTCAGTCATCGGTACTTTAGAGTTAGATCGCACTTTTGAAGAGCGCGATGTCATTAGCGCGAAAGTGGTTGAGGTGCTTGATAAAGCAGGCGAAAGCTGGGGCATTAAAGTTCACCGCTACGAAATTAAAAACATTACCCCACCCGTGACTGTTCGCAACGCGATGGAAATGCAGGTTAACGCCGAACGTGAACGCCGCGCCATTCTGGCAAAAAGTTTAGGTGATAGAGCGAGTCGCATTAATCGTTCAGAAGGAAAAATGACCGAATTGATTAATTTGTCTGAAGGTGAAAAGCAGCGCAGAATTAACTCGGCTGAAGGTAAGGCGGCAGAAATATTAACCATTGCACAAGCCACTGGCGACTCTATTAGTAAGCTAGCGGCGGCTATTGAGCAACCCGGCGGTGAACAAGCTTTAGATATGCAATTAAGTGAGCAATATCTGCAACAAATGAAAGGCTTGAGTCAACCATCCACCAAAGTTATTCTGCCCGCGAATTTGCTTGATTTTAAACAATGGCTAGCCACGGCAGGTATTCACAATAAACCTTAGCACAGCTTAAGTAGGCAAAAACCCGACCGAGTAAAGTCGGTTTTTTTTATTGGCTATTTTCCATTGGTTTTAAAGGTTTTATTGCTGCTTATTTTTCTTAATTTTGTGATAGCGACAAAGAACAGGGTGGTGATTAAGGCAATTAAAAAATGTGTTTGAATAGTCCGTAATTCGCTATTTTCTTGCCAGAGAAAAATAGGCCCACGGTAATTAACATAAAATAAATTCAACAATGAAACATGCGCCCACAAAATAAAAAATAATAAGGTCATTTTATATTGATAGATTGCTTTTAGCATTTTGGTAATGACATTATTCGCCATAGTTTTTACACCTTAATTTTTTCAAAATCACAGATTAAGCGCTCTCTAAGTCGATGGGATCAGTCTTTTTTAACCAAGATAATAAGTCGTCATGGCGATAGTGATAAGCCAATTCATCACGCAATGCTGTACCAATAATTTTTTTACCTGGGCTCTGCTCTTGCTCGATGGCAAATTGTGGTATCGGTAAATTTAAGGCTTGCGCGGCTAGCTGATAATAACCTTGGCGATCACTATCGGTATTACTGACCACATTATAAATGCTTTGTTTACTATCAGTACTGTCAAGATGAATAAGGCGGTCAAGAATATTCACGACATCGGTTTGGTGAACCAAGTTCACTGTCGCACTCGCATTTTCAAAAACACGTTTTGCTTGTAAAAATTTACCCGGATGTCGATCAGGCCCAACCAATCCGGCTAACCTTAAAATATGCAGTCGTTTAGAGAAGCTTTTAACCGCTTGCTCTGCTGCCAGTAAGCTAGCAACTTTTTCAGCATTCATATTTAACTGACTGGCTTCATCGACTTTACCCACTAAACCATTATAGATGGCTGTCGAATTCAGTAAAATAATATGTTGAGTGTTGCCAAGCTCAGCCAGGTGCACTAGCTGTTGAATTTTCAACGGATAATCTACCCGACCTTTTTTCAACTGGGGTGGTATGGCAATAATCAGCACATCTTGTTGAAATAATCTGGGGTCAACACCGGCAATCTTATCTAGCTGCTTACAGCTCATCACATCATCAACAAGCGGTAAAATAAGCTGAGTGGCGGGAATATTAAGCGCCTTAAGTTTGTCATGGCTTTGCGCTGATTGGTAGCTGGCAATAAGCTTAGTATGGCTGGCAAGTAAACGTTGCGCTAACGCCTGCCCTAACCAACCACAGCCGATAATACTAACACTGGTCATTCAAATTTCTCCATAAAATTACACCACTGACAGTGATGATTAAGCTGACTTTATTTTTTAATAGTAGTGGCTCGATAACCCTTAATAGACGCGACCACCTGCAGAGCAATAGCATTTGGCACCGGAATAGATAAATTGTATTGTAATATTTTCCATCCATTTTCAGTATGAATTAACAAACCACTACCACGACACATGCCATAACTTTTATTTTCCAGTAACTCATCAAAAAAGAAAATATTACCCGCTTTAGTTGGCGTTATATGACGTGTAACTGGCTGATATAACCAACCTTTACCTTGACTAAAGTAAGGTTTTACAAAAGCTGAAAATTCGCTTTTATTCCAACGTTCAGCACTGTCTGTACCCAGAAAAATAGCATCTTCTGCCAATAAGCCAAGATATTTTTCCTCGTTAGCTTCGCCTGCCGCTTGATGAAAACTATCTAATACCGCATCAAGCTCGCTGTTTACCGGCACAGTTGCCGTGGCAAGGAAGCTGCAGAATATAAACCCTATAAAAATTTTATACATATTGCTCTACTTTTAGTTTGAAATTTTCGCTCAGTAATAACTCAACAATAACTCAGAAATGGTGTTATGCGAGCAAGGTTAATACCTTGAGTACCACTGCCAACAGCTTATTATCGTTTTGCCATAGCAACATAAGCCCCGGTAAAAAGTGCGACAACCTTATCACCACAACACACTTCTACTTCGATATTAAAGCGAGCATTTTTGCCATCGAGTAACGGCTCTAGGCTACCCATAACTCGGTTTAACGAGGTTTGGGCATAGGCGACACCTAACAGCGGCGCAATATAGCGAATATTTCCTTCCGCTAATACAATGTCAGCTTGCTGTGTTTGCGCTTGCAGAGCCAGATACACCCAAGCCCAACCGGTCAGGGTTGCCAACGTATAAATGCTGCCTGCAAACATAGTATTATGAAGGTTTTTATTAAAGTTTGGCTCACAATTAGTGCGCAATTTTTGTTGATCAAAATAGCAAATATTAATATTCATGGCTTTACTAAGCGGAATAGTTTGATGCCAAAGTTGCTGTAAGTTGTCGGCAAGTTCAGCTAAATGACTATCGGGTTTTGCTATGCTCTTAATCATTTTGTTGTGCTTTACATCACCAAAAAGGGTATGTGAATATCCTTCATCGCTATAACCAAGTCGCTGATAAAAACTAATCGCATTAACGCGCGCATTTAACGCTAGGGTTTTCACCCCAACTTCTGCTGCAATCCGTTCCAACTCACTGATCAGTAATTTACCCAGTCCTTGACCACGGACAGGGTCACTGATCGCCATATAGCGAATTTGTGCTTGCGCTTGACTAGCATTGTGTAATCGCCCAACGCCAACAATCTTATCCATATCGTCAACGATGACCCGATGGTATGATTGCGCCTCAAGCTCATCTTTTTCGCTACCCATGGGTTGTTGCGATGGCTGGCGGAGCGCTTGCCAGCGTAGTTGATAATATTGTGCTAGTTCAGCTTGATTTTTTGGCGCTCTGCATTTGTACATCGTCTATTATTCATCTTACGGCAAGTGAAATATATTTATTTCAGGAATTTAACAACACGTGAAACTTAACCAACATGTTAACCAAGGTCAACTAGTGTACCTCAGTAACACCACAGACCAAATAACCATTAGTGAAAATGCACATTATCGCTGGTTAGCATTTGACGACGTTATTCAAAGTGTTATGCATTTACGGTGTCCAGAAAAACTAACCTTACCTCATCACTACGCGGCTTTAATGCCTTTATTGTTTTTTCAACCAAATCAGGTGGTAGAGTTGGGTCTTGGTGGCGGAAATTTGAGTCGATTCTTAAGTGCGCTACAGCCCAATATCCAAGTCACGAGTATCGAACTGTCTCAAGCGGTGATCGAGTGCTTTCAACATTATTTTAACCCGCTACAACAGCAGATAGTGATTGAAAATAGCGAAGCCTTAGCTTGGCTGCAACAAAGTCAATGTCCAGCAAAGTCATCCGCTGATTGGTTAATTTGTGACGTTTATCAACACCATGCTAATAGTTTTCAAAGTCGAGTTGCGCTGTTAACCGCACTGATAGATAACTTACAAGATGATGCTTGTTTAACACTGAATTTACCTGATCTTGACGATCAAGAAATTAACTTATGCTTGACCATTTTAAGGCAACTACAAAGTTCGCATCATATTATCTACTTTCATATTCCACGCTATCTCAATGTGATTATTCATTTGTTGCCAAAGCATTGGATGCTAGATAACCTAAAAAAGCGATCAAAAATATCCTATCTACCCGCACCACAATACCTTAGATGGCGAAAGTTTTTTAGTCATCATATGCGCGCTAACTAGTAAATATTATTGCTATTAATTTTGTATTAACCTTGTAGATTGATGGTTACCGGACCGTCATTTAATAAGCGCACCTGCATGTCAGCACCAAAAACCCCGGTCGGAGTTCTAAAGCCAAGCTCGCGCAATTGCTGACAAAAATATTGATAAAGCGCGGCACTCAATCTTGGCGGTGCTGCACGGGTAAAACTCGGTCGCATTCCCTTTGTGGTATTCGCCGCTAAGGTAAACTGTGAAACGACTAATATTTCACCACCGACTTGCTGAACATTTAGATTCATTTTACCCTCATCATCAGCAAAAATTCGGTAACCGGCAACACGTTCAGCTAAGCGCTTAGCCTTTGCTTGAGTATCTGCAGGTTCAATCGCTAAAAACACCAATAAACCCTGCTCGATTTCCCCAACAATATTATGATCCACGGTGACACTTGCTTCGGATACTCTTTGCATCAAGGCTATCATTTAATCACGCTCTCTGCGTTCGGCAATAAAATTAGCCATAGTGTCTGTTGCTTTGCAAAAGCCATCAATCGTTTGAGATTCAAAACCGCTATGCCCTGCTTTGGGTAATATTTGTAATTGTGCATTGGGCCATTTTTTCACCAACTGATCCGCGTTACGCAATTGGCAAACCATGTCATAGCGACCATGTAAGATAATCGCCGGTATCGCTTTAATTTTTTCAATCGACGCTAAAATCAGGCCCTCCTCAATAAAGCATTTATTGACAAAATAATGGCTCGATATGTTCGCCATACATAAGGCTTGATGTGAATCTTCTATGTGATGGATATCAATAGGGTGATGCTCAATGGTTGACAACCTAAGCTCCCATAAGCACCAAGCTTTACTGGCGGCAATAGCGGCAATTTCATTGCTTCCCGTCAGCACATCATAATAGCCTTGAACAATATTATCAGCTTTAACGTCAATAAGTTGCTCAGTAAATTCTCGGTAATATTCAGGAAAAAATCCGGCGGCGCCATCTTGACCATACAACCAGTTGTATTCAGATGTTGTGCCAAGGAAAACGCCTCTTAAAATAAAACCTAACACGGTTTCAGGATATTGAATGCCATAAAGCAATGCCAAGGTGGTGCCCCATGAACCTCCGGCCACTAACCAATGTGAAATACTTAAATGTTGACGGATTAGCTCAAGATCAGCAACTAAATGCGCGGGGGTATTATGGCGAACACTTGGCGATGGTGTAGAACGTCCACAGCCGCGTTGATCGAATAAAATAATACGGTATTTGTCGGGATCAAAGTATCGGCGATGATCTTTACTTGTTCCGCCGCCAGGGCCACCATGTAGATATACCACGGCAATACCATTGGGGTTACCTGACTGCTCAAGGTAGAGTTGATGTCCATCTCCAACGTCAAGCCATTGTTGTTGATAAACCGCAATATTGGGGAAAAGCACTCTAGACATATACCGCTCCTTATAGATAATCTATTCAGTCTACTTATATTTAATCAGCAGCTTGCTGAGATGATTTTGCCTTTTTTTCGCTGTCATAATCTTCTAATGACACGGTAAATAATGCCCCTACAAGCACCACCAACCAGCTCAAGTATACCCATAAAAATAGAATAGGAATACTTGATAACGCACCATATATAGCCTCATAAGAAGGAAGTTGTGTCACATAAATTGCAAAAGATTTTTTTGCTATCTCAAATAAAACCGCGGCTAAGGTCGCACCCGCAAGCGCAAATCTAGCAGGAACAACCTTATTGGGCACCACCATATATAAAATAAAAAAAGCGGCTATTGAAGCGACTAACGGCAGAGCCTGAACAGCAATATTGCTTAGCCCTAATAAATCATAATCCCCTATCGATACCAACGACAGAATATAGGAGGTCATGACCAAACTACTCCCCACCAAAACTGGACCTAAGCTTAATACCATCCAATACATTGAAAATGATGTGATAATTCGACGTTTTTCATTGACTCGCCATAATTTATTTAAACATTGATCAATCGCTGAAATCAGTAACATGGCAAAAATAAATAGCGCAGTAATGGCTATAGCCGACATTTTAGAGGCATTGCTGACAAAGCCAGTAATGTGCTCTTGCACAACATCACCAGAAGCTGGGACAAAGTTTTGATAGATAAAATTTTCTATCAATTCTCTTATTTCAGAAAAAATAGGGAAAGCGGTCATCACAGATAACATCACCACCATCAAAGGCACCAAAGACATCAAGGTAACATAAGATAAATAGCCGGCAGTGACATGAATACGTTCTTTTTGAAAATTGTTAAAAAACAATAACCAAAAGCCAAGTATTGATTTGACGTAACGATGCTGCTTTATTTCTTCTATTCTCGGGTGCATATAAATTACTAGTTAGAGCCATTACATTTATTTTAAGGCAATGACTAAAATAACGGTAGTCATAATCTCAATAATTTTACCTTAGAGCTAAAGTCATCAAGATTATCTATGAAACTATTTAGAGGTATTTGGAGGTATTTAGAGGTATTCGAAGCGGTTTAAAAAAATTGAAAAAAAAGCCACCTAAATTGCTTTAGGTGGCTTTATATAAAGATTAGCTTACCAGGTTATTTTGGTCCACGACCTTCACGCTTACGATCATTCTCTTTCAAAAATTTCTTACGAATTCGAATGTTTAGTGGTGTTACTTCTACCAACTCATCGTTATCAATAAATTCAAGCGCTTGCTCAAGTGACATAACGATAGGCGGCGTTAACGTTTGTGCTTCATCAGTACCTGATGAACGAACGTTAGTTAACTGCTTACCTTTAAGCGCGTTTACGGTTAAGTCGTTGTCACGGCTATGAATACCAATAACTTGACCTTCATAAATATCAACACCGTGTCCGATCAACATGCGACCACGAGATTGTAAGTTAAAGATAGCGTTAGTTAAGGCTTTACCCGTAGCGTTACCGATCATGACACCATTTTTACGTTGGCCAATATCGCCACCCTTGTGAGGTCCGTATTCAAAAAATGTATGATAAATTAAGCCAGAGCCTGAAGTTAAGGTCATAAATTCAGTTTGGAAACCAATCAAACCACGGCTTGGCATGATGAAGTCCATACGAATACGGCCGGTTCCATCAGGTGCCATATCAGTTAATTCAGCTTTACGAACACCCATTCTTTCCATGATAGGTCCTTGATGTTGCTCTTCAACATCAATAGTTACGTTCTCGTAAGGTTCTTGTGTTACACCATCAATTTCACGAATAATAACTTCAGGACGTGATACCGCTAATTCAAAACCTTCACGACGCATGTTTTCAATTAAAATGCCTAGGTGAAGTTCACCACGGCCCGACACTTTAAATTTATCAGCATCAGGTAATTCCTCAACACGTAAAGCAACGTTATGAACAAGCTCTTTTTCTAAGCGATCTTTGATGTTACGTGAAGTAACATATTTACCTTCTTTACCACAAAATGGTGAGGTATTTACTTGGAACGTCATATTGATAGTAGGTTCATCAACAGATAACGCTGGTAAACCTTCAACTGCTGTTGGACAACAAACAGTATCAGATATTTTTAATTCGCCTAAGCCAGTAAGTGCAATAATGTCACCAGCAAAACCTTCTTCGATATCCAGTCTTTCTAAGCCTAAGTAACCAAACACTTTACCTACTTTAGCGTTATGAACTTTGCCAGTCGCTAATTTAATAGTCACTTGTTGATTCGGCTTAACTGAACCACGTGTAACACGGCCAACGCCAATTACACCTAAGTAAGAGCTGTAATCAAGTTGAGAAATTTGCATTTGGAACGGAGCTTCAGGATCCGCGATTGGTGCTGGCACTTCTTTAAGAATAGTATCAAATAAAGGAGTCATGTCGGTACCAGTTGCGCCTTCTTCAAGCGTGGCCCAACCATTGATTGCTGAAGCGTAAACAACTTTAAAGTCAAGTTGTTCGTCAGTTGCACCAAGGTTATCAAATAATTCAAAAACTTGATCCATAACCCAATCAGGGCGAGAACCAGGCTTATCAACTTTGTTAATAACAAGAATTGGCTTTAAACCTTGAGCAAACGCTTTTTTCGTAACGAAACGCGTTTGTGGCATAGGGCCTTCTTGTGCATCAACTATCAGTAAAACTGAATCTACCATTGACATTACACGTTCAACTTCACCACCAAAATCAGCATGGCCAGGAGTATCTACGATGTTTACACGGTAGCCATTCCAGTTAATAGCCGTGTTTTTAGCTAAGATTGTGATACCACGTTCTTTTTCGATATCATTTGAGTCCATTGTACGTTCTTCTAGACCGCCTCGGGCGTCTAGCGTACCTGACTGTTCTAATAATTTATCAACTAAAGTGGTTTTTCCGTGGTCAACGTGAGCAATAATTGCTACATTTCTTAATTTATCTAACACAGGCGTTACTCGCTGTTACTTTCGTTTATTGCTACTTTAAGCAAATTAACGAATAGGGCTACAATTGGGCGCATATTATACAGTACAAGTCTCAGCAAATACACCGCAATAGAAAAATATAACCAACAAAATATTATTCAGTTGTTATACTGCCGATGATCAGATCAGAGTATACGCACCAAAATACAGCAAACAACGCACTGCAATGGTGCAGATTAAATTAATAAAAAACATAAAAATCATATATTTCAATGACTTTAGCTTTGGCACAGTATTCGCTTAAGCACAAGTAATAGAGAATTAAGTTTTTGAGCATTTAAGCACTAACTACACTGGAGACATTCAATGTCAAACGCAGTTTTAGATCTAATTAAAGAACATGACGTCAAATTTGTTGATTTACGCTTTACTGATAGCAAGGGTAAAGAGCAACACATTTCAATTCCTCATCATCAAGTAACAGAAGATTTTTTTGAAGACGGCAAAATGTTTGATGGGTCTTCAATTCAAGGTTGGAAAGGTATTAACGAATCAGACATGGTGATGATGCCTATTGCTGAATCTGCAGTACTTGACCCTTTTACTGAAGCAGTTACCTTGAATGTTCGTTGTGACATCCTTGAACCTACAACAATGCAAGGCTATAGCCGTGATCCTCGTTCAGTGGCAAAACGCGCTGAAGATTACATGCGTAGTACCGGCATTGCAGATAACGTTTTAATTGGTCCAGAGCCAGAGTTTTTTGTTTTTGATGATGTTCGTTTCCACACAGACATGAGTGGTTCATTTTATAAAATAGATGATAAAGAAGCGTCTTGGAATTCGGGTACAGAATACGAAGAAGGCAATATGGGACATCGTCCTGGTGTAAAAGGCGGTTATTTTCCTACATCACCAGTTGATTCATCACAAGATCTTCGTTCAGCCATGTGTTTAGTGATGGAAGAAATGGGCTTAGTGGTTGAAGCGCATCACCATGAAGTAGCGACTGCAGGTCAAAACGAAATCGCTTGTCGCTTTAATACTATGGTATTAAAAGCCGATGAAGTGCAAATATATAAATATGTTGTTCACAACGTTGCACACGCTTACGGTAAAACAGCAACTTTCATGCCTAAGCCATTAGTAGGTGATAACGGTTCAGGTATGCATGTTCATCAATCTCTTGCTAAAGACGGTGTTAACTTATTTGCTGGTGATAAATACGGCGGATTATCTGAAATGGCACTTTACTATGTTGGTGGTATCATCAAGCATGCTAAAGCACTAAATGCTTTTACTAACGCCTCTACTAACTCATACAAGCGCCTTGTACCTGGTTTTGAAGCACCTGTAATGCTAGCTTACTCAGCACGTAACCGTTCTGCATCTATTCGCATTCCAATTGTACCATCACCAAAAGCCATGCGAATCGAAGTGCGTTTCCCTGATCCAACAATGAACCCTTACTTAGGCTTCTCAGCTATGTTGATGGCTGGTCTTGATGGTATTAAAAACAAAATTCACCCTGGCGATGCCATGGATAAAGATCTATATGACTTACCTGCAGAAGAAGCAGCAGAAATTCCACAAGTAGCCACTTCGTTAACTGAAGCATTAGATGCCTTAGAAAATGACATGGACTTCTTAACTGAAGGTGGTGTTATGGATAAAGACATGATCGACGCCTACATAGGTATCAAACGTGGCGAAGTAGAATTATTGAACTTAACAACTCACCCAGTTGAATTTGATATGTACTACAGCGTATAACGTTACAAATAGATAGATAAGTAAAAAGCTCACTTCGGTGAGCTTTTTTTGTGGTAAATTTGATATTATTTGGATAGATTAAGCTTGAACATTTTTAAAAAGGATATTATTTTTGATTCATACTGCACGTTTTTTCATTTTTATTCTCTTACTAACGCAGGCTTTTACTGTATTTGCAGGCTCTGCTCAAGTTTATGTCTGGCGCAGCGAGCAAGGGGTACTGGTTTTTTCTGATAGCCCTAAACCCGGTGCAGTGGAATTAGATGTCAAAGAACCTAACACCATAAAATCCTCAATCGACACTTCAATTTTAGATATAAAACCCAAAGCCATAGATAACAATTATCAAGTAGAGATCATCCAACCCGAGGACAAAGCTACCATTAGAGATAATACGGGTTCAGCTTATGTTTCAGGCCGAATCAAGCCCATCTTCAAGCGTGGTCTTACTATACAATTATACTTAGATGACAAGCCCTATAAAAAACCACAAACACACTCAATGTTTGTCCTTCGAAATATTGATCGTGGTGAACATCAAATAAAAATGGCCTTACTTAATGATAAAGGCAAGGTTATTGCAACGTCTTCTCCAGTAACGTTTTATATGCACAGAATATCGGTTAACAAGGCAAACTAACCGGATTTCAGTGCATATTGCACCAACTTTATTTACACTCGTTACTTAACGCACCATTTTAGTGCAAGGAAAAGTGATGTTTAATAACGTGATCAATTTAGACAAAATAAAAAAGCATTATCAACAAGCATTACCTAATCAAATGGTAACAGCTGTTGCTGTGTTAGACCGTGAACTCGCTATTTGCTATGTCAATCCTGCTGCCGAAGCATTGCTAGTTAAAAGCTTAAGTAAAATATACCGACTTCCCATTGACCAAGTTTTTTATAATACCCCTATTAATAATAATCGTTTACAACAACTACTGACGACAGGACAAGAGTTTAGTGATAGCGATGTAACGATTGAGTTTTTTGATCAGCGACAAATCACCGTTGAAATTACTGCCTCTGCAGTTACCTTTGAACAATGCCCACACATTTTGCTCGAGTTCAAACAAATTGATCAACAAAAACAGATCAGTGGAGAAGCATTTCAACAACAACAATGGGAGTCTGCACGCGATCTTATCCGTGGTCTTGCCCATGAAATTAAAAACCCCCTTGGTGGCCTGCGCGGCGCGGCACAATTATTGGATTTAGAACTTAACCTCGAACAAAAAGAATACACCGCGATGATCATAGAACAAGCCGATAGATTAACCAATTTAGTTGATCGTTTGTTAGGACCTAACAACCGGCCTCTAATGAAATTGCAAAATATTCATATCGTGATTGAAAAAGTCTTTCAACTATCAAAATTTGATAACCCCAAAGATATTACTTTAGCCCGTGACTATGACCCATCCATACCTGAATTAACCTTTGATCAAGACAAGCTCCAACAAACCGTTATCAATATTGTCCATAACGCCATGCAAGCATTAAATGGTGAAGGTAAAATCACCTTAAAAACTCGTGCAGCAAGCAATAAAACTATTAATGGCAAGCGTATCAAACTTTGTGCAGAAATAAGCATAATTGATAACGGCCCTGGTATACCTGAGCATATTCGCAGTACATTATTTTATCCTATGGTTTCAGGTAGTGCCTCGAGTACCGGCTTAGGACTTTCCATTTGCCAAACTATTATCCATCAACATCACGGAAAATTATCCTGTAAAAGTCGTCCTGGGCATACAGAGTTTACTATTTTAATACCTTTTGAAAGTGAGAAAAACTAATGATCACCGAACAAGTATGGATCGTCGATGATGATAGCTCAATCAGATGGGTGCTAGAAAAAGCCCTGTCGAACGCTAACATAAGCGTAGGTACGTTTCATAATCCAGAAGATCTGTTAATTGCTTTAGAACATCACCAACCCGAGGTGATTATTTCTGATATTCGTATGCCTAACATTGATGGCATGACGCTATTAGGTAAAATTAATGACCAGTTTGCCCACATTCCTGTCATCATAATGACCGCTCACTCAGATCTAGACAGTGCAGTAAATGCCTATCAAGGAGGAGCATTCGAATATTTACCGAAGCCTTTTGATATTGCTGACGCCGTTACCCTGGCCAAAAGAGCTTTAACCCATGCTCGAGAATTAAAGTCGACAAAACAACTTAATATCCCCTCTGTTGACGCGGTTGGCATAATAGGCGCGGCACCGTCTATGCAAGAAGTATTTAGGACGATTGGCCGACTATCTCGTTCAAGTATCAGTGTACTGATCAATGGCGAGTCCGGTACGGGTAAAGAGCTAGTGGCACACGCATTACATATGCACAGTCCACGTTCATCAGCACCTTTTATACCACTCAACATGGCTGCAATACCGAAAGACTTAATAGAATCAGAGCTATTCGGTCACGAAAAAGGCGCTTTTACTGGCGCAAGTGCCGTCAGACATGGCCGTTTCGAACAAGCGCACCAAGGTACACTTTTCTTAGATGAGATTGGTGATATGCCACTCGATATTCAAACAAGGCTACTTAGAGTACTATCAGACGGTCAATTTTATCGAGTCGGTGGTCATTCTCCGATAAAAGTTGATGTAAGAATCATTGCCGCGACGCATCAAAACTTAGAAGAACGGGTTAGTAGTAGTGACTTTCGTGAAGATTTATTTCATCGACTCAATGTCATCAGGATCCAAATACCTAGCCTGCGCGAAAGAAAGGAAGATATTAATCAATTAGCACAACACTTTTTAAAACAGGCGGCAAAAGAATTAGCCGTTGAAATTAAAACATTACATAAAAGTACCCTAGATTATTTAGAGCAATGCGAATGGCCAGGCAATGTTCGACAATTAGAAAATATATGTCGGTTTCTCACAGTTATGGCCAGTGGTAAAGAAATTTTAATGTCAGATTTACCAAGTGAACTTACTGTAAAACCCCTCAGTGTGAAAAATTCACATGATAGCTGGCAAGATAATTTAAAAACTTGGCTCGACAAAGAGCTATCATCAGGTAAGAGTAATATTATCGAACAAGTCCTACCTGAGTTTGAAAAGATATTGCTAGAAAGTGCCTTAAAATACACCCAAGGCCATAAACAAGAAGCGGCCAAACGCTTAGGATGGGGTAGGAACACTTTAACAAGAAAATTAAAAGAATTAAATCTGCCTGATTAGCTAATTAATCGGGTAACACAATAATGTAAATTGAAAGAATCGACATAAATCATAGCCAGTTTACCAACTGGCTTATATGCTGCTTTCGACAAAATCGCTTGGTAATTAGACCGACACAATCCTTTGGTAATCACACTAATACAGTAAGTTAAGCATTTGCTATCGAAAAGGTAATAACTTGGTCAATTTTGCTCGCTGATAAAGCAAGCATAATCAGTCTATCAATACCAAGAGCAACACCTGCACAAGATGGCAGACCATGCTCAAGTGCTGAAATAAAATTTTCGTCAATCCTATGCTTAGCTTTACCTAATTGTGCACGAATTTCATTATCCTGCCCAAAGCGTAATTTCTGTTGCTCAGCATCGGTTAACTCATGAAAGCCATTCGCAAGCTCAATACCTTTAAAGTAACACTCAAAGCGTTCTGCAACACGCAGATCCTGTGAACTGATCTTAGCTAACGATGCTTGACTTGCTGGGAAATTATAAACAAAGCAAGGCGCATCTTTACCTATATTAGGCTCTATTAACTCAGCCATGACAAATTGCAGTAAAGTATCAAGTGAGTCTTCTTTTTCTAGCCAATCACTCAACTTACCACGACCGGCAATAAGAGCAAGTAATTGCTCTTTGTTGGTCATTAGAGGATCAATATCAACTTCTCGAATAAAAAGTGCTTGATAGCTAATACGTTCAGCTTGATCACAACCTAAGATTAACTCTATTAACGCGGCAACTTCATCCATCAATTGGAAATGATCAAAATCAATGCGATACCATTCCAACATAGTAAATTCAGGATTATGATAACGACCCTGCTCTTCATGGCGGAACGCTTTGCAAATTTGATAGCAACAACCATAGCCACTGGCTAAAAGGCGCTTCATCGCAAACTCTGGCGAAGTTTGAGCAAATAAATTTATTGACTCATCGCAATGGCTATCTTGTGAGTAATTATAGTGTGTTACGAAGGCATCTAAATGTGCATCGGTCACGGTTGCATGAGCAAGTATCGGGGTTTCAACCTCAATCACATTTCGTGCTAAGAAAAATGCCCGTATTTGACCTAAAACCTGTGCCCGTTGCTTGGCATGCGGCCAATTCATTCTCGGTTGCCATGACATTAATACAGTTACCTATAAGCTTAGAATTTAAAAGAGCCATACTTTAAACGAAATAAATACAGACAGCAAAAATACAGCACGTCGACATTGAGCTACTTTAATTGCGATCTGATAAACAGGTAAATAAATTTACGATTAACTTTCGAATATAAATGTAGCCGAATAGTAATCGATTAGCGTTAAGTCGCTATATTCATTTCAGATTAGCTTTATTATAGTATTTAAATAGCAGACAGCAAAAAGCCCGACTCTTTCGAATCGGGCTTCTCTAATAGGAGTCTGATAATGTCCTACTCTCACATGGGAACTCCCACACTACCATCGGCGCTAACACGTTTCACTTCTGAGTTCGGAATGGGATCAGGTGGGGCCATGTCGCTATTGTCATCAGACAAAAAACTTTATGAGTTAATTAACTTAAAAATTAGCTAAGTCATAAGGTTTAGACAAAAAACCCGTAGCGTCAGCTACGGGTTTCTCTAAATAGAAGCCTAGCAATGTCCTACTCTCACATGGGAACTCCCACACTACCATCGGCGCTAACACGTTTCACTTCTGAGTTCGGAATGGGA
>NZ_JACGVE010000063.1:0-8918 GCF_014077065.1 Colwellia sp. MB3u-4
CGCCCATTAGTTTCTTTTGCTATAAGAGATTTAAAATCAATGGATTCAAGTGTGATCATAACGACTGATATCAATGTATGAAAAATGAAACCAATTAGATCACAAATTTAATCAAAATGGTATAAGTACCAATTTGATGTATTAATCGCCATTTTAAAAAGCGGTTCTAGTTATCTCGATACAATGAATCTTTATTATTAGCCTATAATAATCTTTTTATAGGCTAATAAGTTTATATAAAAAACTTCATTATTAGGTAAAAAGCTCTAACAAGTGATATTTAGCATTTTAATGCTTGTTGAACGTTGCTAATTTAGATATTCTCATGAAAGGTAAGTAACATCTTATTTACATTGTGATTCTATTCGTTAACAAGTAAATGTTAACAGGTGATTGTTAACATTAAAATAATAAATATACTCTTAAGGAGTGCTCGTGCTTATTAAAGATAATTTTGATGAGGTACTGAAGTTTAGTGCATCAACAAACGAATTTTTATCTCATTATCAAATCCCAGCTAGTCCAGTAAATTATTCAGTCACTTATTTGCATATTAGTAAGCGTAATGAAAAATTAACTGCAGAGTTAGAAAGGCATGTCCAAACCTTTCAGGACGTTGATTTAACTTTTATTGAAGGTTTATTTGAAAAGTATATTTCTAATTCTCATACTATTGATAAACAAATACTTGAACCAATTGAGAAGTCTTTAACTTCTACTCTCGAAAAAATTAATTTACAAGTAGATAGTGCTAAAGCGGCAACTTCTAACTTAATAAAAGCGAAAAAAGCACTTTCTAAACATGAACACCATAAATCTATGCAAAATATTGTTGCCTTTTTGATGAAAAATATTACATTTTCTCAACAACAGCATACCGACTTATCTTTAGATCTGACCAGGACTTGTGGTGAAGTTAATTTTTTAAAATCTAAGCTTCAAGCGGCACGTAATGAAGTAATAGTTGATTCTTTAACTGGTTTATATAATCGTCGTGGCTGTGATATTAAGTTAAAAGAATTAGATATTGAACAAGTATATTCTTCATTAGCAATAGATATTGACCATTTCAAAAATTTTAATGATAAGTTTGGCCATGTTATTGGCGATAAAGTGATACAGCGCATTGCAAAAGTGATTTTATCATCTATATCGGATAACGATATTGCCGTTCGTTTTGGTGGTGAGGAATTTGCTGTTGTTATGGTAAATAAAACCAAAACGCAGGCATATGAAGTTGCAGAAAATATCAGGCTAGCGATTTCACAATTAAAACTGATGCAAAGAGACTCAAAAGCCAATCTACCTAAAATCTCTGTTTCTATTGGTGTAGTACAACGAGAAGAGGAATTAAACTGGGCAGCGATATTTGAACAAGCTAATACCGCCTTATATCACGCTAAAAATAGTGGCAGAAATAGAAGCGTTTGTTTATAGATGAGTATCCCACTGACACTTAACATATGCTGTTCTTGATTTAGGCACTTTTTATATACCTAAAGGCATTAATAAGCGGCAATGTTTATTGATAAATACTGCCGTTGTTTTCAAGCTCAGTAAGGTATATACGAGTCATTAGCTCTAATTGATGATAGTTTGGTAACATATGTTGGCATAGTTGATAAAAGGCTTTGTTATGCTCTTTTTCTTTCAAATGGGCCAGTTCATGCACCACGATCATACTTAATAACGCTTCGGGCGCTCGCTTAAACATGCTACCAATACGGATTTCGTTTTTGCTTTTTAGTTTATTGCCCTGTACGCGAGAAACATAAGTGTGCAAACCTAGCGCGTTGTTCACAACATGAATCTTATCATCGTACTTTACTTGACTAAGTGGCGCTGATTTTTTTAAATATTGTTGTTTTAACGCGATGGAGTATTCGCGTAATGCTTTATCAGTAGTAACTTCATGTGGCGCAGGAAATTGCGCCAATAAATAGGCTTTTAAGTTGTTTTCCTTAATAAGCTGTGCGACTTGCTGCTGTATATCAATAGAATAATGAGATAAGTACTTTAACGGTGTGGCCATGTGACTAAATAGGTTCTGTATTGTTGATGGTTACGACTGTAGCAATAGTTTACGCTATTATAATTTAACTATTCATTGTTTTTTATTAAAATTTTTAGCGCTATTTATTGGCATATCATTATTACTCGTCTGTTCAAGGTAAACGCGAGCACAATCCGATATATCAAGGATTATATCTTCCACGTTTCAAATGTACAGTGCCGAAGACTTGTTTAAAACAGGCTTGGTATTTGGTTCTTCAATTAACGCCTCAAATAAATATTTGAGTTTTTAAAGGCACATTGATGAAGTTAGTTACTTGAATATAAAGTTACACTAAAAATAGCGAAGCTAAAGTTCGATATTTTTATCTCTACTGAGCATTAGGCAGAATGAGTCATTTAATTAGTCAGTTTTGGCGAGATAAAAGCTAATTATAAATAGAGATTTTTAAGGGATAACATCGCACTAAAGTGGTGACGTTGATGCTTTAAATATCGCCATTAAATTTTCTACAAAGGTAGTATTGTTTTTATCTGATACTGATACCGTGATGCCAAATGGTGCAAAGTGAAGTGTTTCAGCTAATGCTGATGCCGACAAGCCTATTTTACTTAGTGTTAAACGCTTGGCGGAAATTTCTTTTTCAATTCTCAATTGGATACTATTTTTTATTAAGCTTTCTTCTGCTTGAATAAGGTCTTTGCAAAATGCTTGACCGGCGTGTATTAAATTAGCCCTAACTAAACTACTGGATACGTGATTGAATAAGCCTTCACATCGTTGAATAGTAAGCACTTGGGTTTCCTGCCAAAAATTTATTTCTGACTTACTGTAGACACTAATCAATATATTATGTTGCTGAAAATGTTTTTCAACAACAGCTCTAAATAATAGCTCTTTTGATTTAAATTGTTTATGTATAGTCACACGCGATATGCCAGCATAACGACTGACCATAGAAATATTTGCGGTATCGTAGCCGTGCTGAAAAAAACAATCCATAGCGGCACTTAGTATTTTATCGGTAGTACTTGGCAAATCATCTGCTCTTACTCATTGAAGTATCGATATATTAACGTGAGTGGTTACATTAAACAACAAGTTTACACTAGTTGTTAATGTGTAAACCTGTGTTATGATTCGCCTACTTATTTTTATAATTTAACTTATATTTTGGGATTGATGTGAAGCGAATTTTTATGCTCGGAGCCGTTATTTTACTGCAAGCTTGTTCTGAACCAACAGAGGTCACAAAAGAGGTTGCACCTGTAGTGGTTCAACTCACCAGTGCCCGGCTAACAAATTTAGTGAATGACTATGAATTTCCAGCCACGGTGTCGGCAGTGAAGAGTGTTGACCTTAAATTTGAAGTCTCAGGACGTTTAATTTTCGAGAGCCTTGTCGAAGGTAGTGAAGTTAAAAAAGGTCAAATTTTAGCAAAAATAGATCCGAAACCTTTTCAACGTAAAGTGCAAGAAAGTCGCATTCGTCATGAAGACGCGCAACGAAATTTAAAACGCATTAAAGATGTTTTTGAAAAGAATGTTGCGTCGCAACGTGATTACGATGAAGCAAAATCTCAGTTTTCAATTACTAAAATAGCATTAACTAATGCCAAGCAAGATTTAAGTTACTGCACGATAAGAGCCCCATTTGATGCTGTTATTGGTGCTAGGTACATTGAAAATGATAGTTTAATTCGTACCGGAGATTCACTGGCTAATTTACAAGATAGATCAGCGCTTTATTTTACTTTTGAGGTGCCTGAACGCATTATGACCGCTAATGCTGGCAATCGCGATGTAAAAGCCACTGCTCATATTATTGGCCAGGAAGATAAGATATTTGACATACGTTATGTTGAACATAAAACCACGCCTGATCCCATTACTCAAACCTATGGCGTAACCTTTGCACTTGACGGTGAAATTGCTAAGTCTTTTTATCCAGGCTCGAGAGCCATTGTTAACATTAAACAAAATAATAGTCACTCACAGGCATTAATTATTCCATTAAGTGCATTAGTAGGTAATAACGACTCGGGCTTTAGTGTCTGGCGCTTTAATCAAGTACAAAATAGTCTGACTAAGGTCAAGGTCAAGGTTTCTCAGTTAAAAGGCGAGTACGCCATGATTTCTGTGGGATTAAGTCCTGATGATAAAGTGGTTTCTGCCGCAGTGGGGCAAATGCGTGAGGGGCTAATAGTCAGAGAATATAAGGCGACATATTAATGGATATTGCACGTTATTCGTTGACTAAGCCCATTAATATTTGGCTTATGGCGATATGTTTTATCATTGGTGGCATTGTTGCTATGGGCAAAATAGGTCGCCTAGAAGATCCCGCCTTTACCATAAAAAAAGCCGTTATCTTTACCTATTATCCAGGGGCAAGTGCGGAAAAAGTTGAAAAAGAAGTTACTGAGCAAGTTGAAATAGCGCTGCAGCAAATGTGGCAATTAGATATGTTGAAATCAGTCAGTAAACCCGGTTTATCCCGAGTAACCATGGAAATACAACCACATATTGATGGGCCACTATTACCCCAGATTTGGGACGAACTACGCAAACGCCTTAGTGATATTGAACACGACTTACCACTTGGTGCTAGTGCTCCAGTGGTTATCGACGATTTTGGTGATGTTTATGGCATTTATTATGCTTTATCTGCACCTGACTTTAGTGCTGATCAAATGCGTGAATTTTCCCGTATAATTCGTCGCGAAGTGCTAACCGTTGACGGGGTTGCTAAAGTAAAAGTTGGCGGTATTTTAGAAGAAGAAATTGTTGCCACCATTGATAGCTATCAAATTGCCGGTTTAGGGCTTTCTTTTCCTGATATTCAAAAAGTACTGGCGAATAATTTAAAACCCTTTAGTGGTGGAAGATTATACGTTGGCGATAAAAAAATTAGGATCCCAGTTGAAAGCTCAACCAATAAAATAGCAGAGATAGAAAACCTCTCTATCGTTATTCCGGGTAAAAATGCCTCAATAAAGATAAAAGATATTGCTCAGCTCAGTATTGAACCTGTAGCTATCCCAAGTGGCTTAAAACGCTTTAATGGTGAACGTGCGATAACCTTAGCGGTATCGGCGCAAAGTGATATTAATATTGTTGAAGTTGGTGAGGAAATTTCCGCTAAGCTGGCTGAAGTGCTGGCTAAATTACCGGCGGGTATTCAGTTATCTTCTATTTATAACCAAGCGAAAATCGTTGATGAATCCGTTGACGGTTTTATCTTAAATCTGGAAATTTCAGTTGCTGTAGTGACCTTAGCGCTTTGTCTATTTATGGGCTGGCGTTCGGGCATTGTTGTTGGTGGTACTTTATTGATCACGGTATTAGGGACTGTCTTGATCATGTGGCTTTATGATTTACAACTACAACGTATATCACTAGGAGCCTTGGTTATTGCCATGGGAATGCTGGTTGATAACGCTATTGTAGTAGCAGAAGGTATGATGCTACGCATGGAGAAAGGTAAGTCGGCAGTGGAGTCTGCCAGCTTTATTGTTAAACGTACACAGTGGCCATTACTGGGCGCTACGGTTATTGGTATAGCGGCGTTTTCGGGTATTGGTTTATCAGATGATGCCACAGGTGAATTTTTATTTTCACTGTTCGCCGTCGTACTAATATCTTTGCTGTTAAGTTGGATACTTGCGGTAACGTTAACGCCTTTATTAGGTAAATACTTTTATCAAGTGGGTGATAAAGCCGGTGTAGAAGCGTCGCATTCATTATTTCATCAAGCTTATTTAGTTGTTTTACGTAATGCTTTGCATTGGCGTGGTGTAACCTTAGGGTTATTGGTGGTGATTACGATTAGCGCCTACGCAAGCTTTGGTTTTATTAAACAAGGATTTTTCCCTCCTTCAAATACCCCAGTGTTTTTTGTTCATTACTGGGGCCCGCAAGACTCTGATATTAGAGCCACTGAAAAGTATATGAAACAAGGTGAAAAGCTGATCCTTAGCACTGAAGGTGTCGAATCATTAGCCACTTTCATCGGTGAAAGTTCAGAACGCTTTACCTTAGTATTTGCCCCTGAATTACCGAATGAGAGTTATGGACTATTTATGGTGCGAGCGCATGACGCGGCTGAGATCCCTCGCTTAGCGCAAGCAGTTGCTGATAAATTAAGATTAGCAAATCCTAAGGTAAATTTTTACGCAGAAATCATGCAATTTGGCCCTGGTGCGGGTGCTAAAATTCAGGCACGATTTTCTGGCGAAGATCCCGCCATTTTAAGGCAGTTAGCTGAGCAAGCAAAAGCGATTTATTCTGCAGATGGTAATATTCGTGATATTCGTGATGACTGGCGCGATAAAGGTATTGTTTTAGCACCTGAGTATGATGATATAGCGGCAGGCATTGCCGGTGTTTCAAGGAGTGACTTTAGTCAAGCGATAAAGTTTTATAGTGATGGTTTGCAAATAGGGCAATTACAAGATGGCGATTACCTTTATCCAATTATTGCCAGAAATAGTAGCACGAATCCTGATCAATTAGCCGGCTTAGAAAACAGTTTAGTGTGGAGCAGTAGTCAACGAACTTATATACCCTTTAAGCAAGTAAGTGGCAAAATGAACTATGCCAGTGAAGAGCTTCTAATTAATCGACGTGATCGTGTACGAACTATTACCGTCAAAGCGGAGGCCGGATACAATGAAACTACCGGTGAGGCGTTTAATCGTACACAAGCTAAAATTGCTGCTATTGCTTTACCAGAAGGTTATAAACTTGACTGGGGCGGCGAATATGAGTCGTCACGTAAAGCGCAAGCCGCTTTAGGAAAAGGCTTGCCGCTGGGGTTTTTAATTATGTTTATTATCAGTGTCTTGCTCTTTGGTAAGGCAAGGCAACCGATTATTATTTGGCTGATTGTACCTATGGCTGTGGTGGGGGTGGTTGCGGGCTTACTAATAGCAGACCTACCTTTTGGCTTTATGTCGTTACTGGGCTTTTTGAGTTTATTTGGTATGTTAATTAAAAATGCTATTGTGCTATTGGAAGAAATTGACTTACAAATTATAGAAGGTAAAGAAAAAGCAATTGCCATCGTTGAAGCAAGCTTGAGTCGTTTGAGACCAGTTTCACTGGCAGCTATCACCACTATATTAGGTGTTATGCCATTATTATTTGACCCTTTCTTTGCTGATATGTCGGTGACCATTATGGGCGGATTAGCGTTTGCCACTATCTTGACCATGATAGCCGTACCTGTGCTTTACAGTGTTTTTTATAAAATTAAAGTAGAGAAAATATAGCGCAGGTATTTAGCTAATCACTAACGTGTTGACTAAATAAAAAAGTGCAGTGACTATGCCACTTCACTAAGGTTTGTTCCTTAGCGATAAACATAAAAGCGAACATTAACCTGTTCGCTTTTATGTTCAGGATGAAGGGGCAGTTTTTTGTTCCAGACAAAAATTAAATACCGACATCTATGTCGGCAATGTCGTGATCACATAGCCTTTCTTAGTCATCTCGGTAATTGCTACTGCATTACTCTAATGACTTATCTAGATAAAAAACATACACGCCGATGTGAAATAACGATGATATGCTCTTTATCTAGATCAAACTTATTCTATATTAAGTACTTTTTTCAAGGGCGCTAAATGTTGCTCAAAATGTCGCCATTGTTCAGTGGCACTTCTATAAATGGGTTGACGCACTTGCTCAGAGCTTGGGGTTTTAATATTGCGCTTGGTTTTATGAAAATCGACACACGATTGTTCAAACTCTAAGCCACAAAAATCAAGCATTCTTCGTACTTGTGTTTCTAAATCATCAACCACATCTTCATGATTTACCTTTAATACATAATCCGGTAAGACATTATCCCAATGTGCCATCAATTTTAAATAAGCTTGATAGTAACGACCCATGTCTCCAAGGTCGTAACTAAAATCTTGTCCTTCGGCAAATAACTGTTTAAAGCCGCTGAAACAACAAGCCATGGGGGAGCGTCTAGCGTCAATAATTTTAGCATTGGGCAGTATTAATCGAATTAGGCCAATATGGAGAAAGTTATTGGGCATTTTATCAATAAATAAGGGTGCCTTTTCTCGGTAGACTTGAGTTTCGTCAATAAATTGCTGACCAAAGCGTTTGAAATACTCGGGATTAATTTCATTTAAGTTTTTTGGATATTGGGCTTCTTGATCGCTTTGACTATGACTACGGCCTCGTAGTCGTGATGCCAAGCCTAATATATTGTGTAGCTCCATCGTGCCGTCAACTTGACTATGTGAAGCCAGTATTTGTTCAAGTAGCGTAGAGCCTGCGCGCGGTAAACCGACAATAAATATCGGATCGGGTAAATTAAGCCCTAAATTTCCACGGCTCTCAAACAGCTCGGCGGTACAGTACTTTATTTGCTCGGAAACTTGTTGTTCTACTTTGCTAATGTCAAAGCCACTATGAGCATGTTGTAATTTATTGCCTTCTTGGTAGGCTTGAAACGCTTGGTTATAGTCTTCTCTGTCTTCAAAGGCTTTACCGGTAGCAAAATGTAGTTGAACCTTATCTGTTAGTGCTAAGGCTTTATTATTTTGCTGTGTTTGCATTTGAGCAATTTCTTCATCACTAAAACGGTAGGTTTTAGTATTGGCTAAACTCCAAAAAGCATCACCATAACTTGGGTTTAACTGGTAGGCTCTTTGGTAAGCCGTAATGGCTTTTTTTATGTCACCTTTAGTTTTTAGCGCATGGCCTAGCTGCAGTTGAAAGCCTGCAACTTGATCGTTTTGCTCTACAGCTTGTTCAAACAGGATGATGGCTTGCTCTATTTTACCTAAACCTGTTAAGGCACTCGCTTTAGCGACTTTAAAGCTCAGGTTGTCAGGTTGTATAGCGAGTAACTTTTCAACTTGCTGTTCTGCCATTTTGTATTT
>NZ_JACGVE010000064.1:0-22119 GCF_014077065.1 Colwellia sp. MB3u-4
TTGTGATCTTGTTGTGCGCAGAGAAAATGCATCTGGGCAAGACGCTTGATTGAGCAATAGCTGGCTATTGTGATTGAGAGCACCGTAGCCTTGGTGTATTTTAACCAGCACAAGTGGGCAATAACGTAATGAGATTGGTATAATATGGCGATACATTACTCGCCACTCACGGTCAGTATTAGGGTTCTTGCACTGCTATGAACACGGTGCTCGCCTAGATAAATTCCTTGCCAAAGTCCTAAGTTCATTTGGCCATTTTTTAACGGAATACTGACACTACTGCCTAAGGTACTTGCCTTAATGTGAGCCGGCATATCATCAGGGCCTTCATAAGTATGACGATAATAAGAGGCATTTTCTGGGACGAAGTGATTAAAGTGACGTTCCATATCATCACGCACTGTTGAGTCAGCATTTTCGTTAATCGTTAACGATGCTGAAGAATGTTGGATGAAAAGATGTAACAAGCCAAAACGCACGGGGGAGAGCTCAGCGAGTATTTGCTCAATATCAGTT
Source organism: Colwellia sp. MB3u-4 (assembly GCF_014077065.1). Taxonomy (NCBI): domain Bacteria; kingdom Pseudomonadati; phylum Pseudomonadota; class Gammaproteobacteria; order Alteromonadales; family Colwelliaceae; genus Colwellia; species Colwellia sp. MB3u-4. The sequence goes on from NZ_JACGVE010000064.1 coordinate 517, forward strand.
GTGATTAAGTGAAAACCACGTTGATAAGGTTGTAGTGTTAACTCTACTTGTTGCCACATAAGGCTTCTCCAATGGTAATTTTAATTAACGTATTATTATAGTGTATAGGTTTTTTACATTGAGGTGTATGTTGTGGGATGAATATAGGTCGTTAGAGTCAGGTCTTAATATGCCGCTTTGTTGTGGTTAATGGTTGTCGCCTCAGATGAAATTAACTGGGTTGTTTATATTTGGCCCGTCACGTTGACAGACTGAAGTTCGACCTAAAGAAATGGCCAAACACTATATAGCCTGCCATAGGCGCTATATGTAATGTTGATTTAATGTTTGCTTAAACCATAAACCTGTAGCGACATGGATCTTGATACTTGGGTTGTGACTAGAACGAATCCCACGTGTTTGTATGCAGGTACTTAGTTTAGGTACTTAGTTTTTTCTGAACATAAAAAAGCCCCGTGTAAACGAGGCTAAATATTGTTATGTAAATCGATTATTTATTGAAACTAAATTCAATATACGCAGTACCGTATTCAGACGTTAGCGGCATGATGATAACGGGTCCGTCAGCTTTGTGATGAATAGTGTGATCAATGCCAGAAACCACTATAGGGGTTGCCATATCAAACTCAATGCCTTTCTCACTTAGCATACGTTTTGCGCCGCCAGTAACCATATTGGTAATTTCACCCACTAAATCAGTAATTTCGTCATTGATTTCATCTGGGCCTTCACCAACCATTTTCTTCATAGTGGCCAGTGCTAACTTGGCTTCAAAGGTAATAGATAAAGAACCTTTAGTTTGTTTGCCTACCATACCAATTAAACCTGAAACATCGCCTTTTGCTATTTCATTTTTTTTCAAACGAGGTTTTTCAGGCGTTAATTCCATTTGCGCCATGGTTGACATAACGTTTAGCATTGAAGAAAGAAAGGGGTTGATAAAGTCTACATTCATAAATGTTTTTCCAAAAGCTTTTCTTTAATGTAGTTACTTGATTTTGCACATTTATCAGCAAAACCTAAATGTAACTATATTAATCATTAATTTTAATGTGATGCATAGTAACTGATTTGTTGAAAGTTAAGCTACCTTTTATCCTTGTACTGTAAAAATTAACGGTATTGACCTGTTGTGGATAACGCTTGGTTAGCAAGCTGTTGATTATTTTTAGTCCAATCAACGAATGATCGAACGCCGCTTCTTGATAAAGAAAAATTTTGCCTTTATTAACTTCAAATCCGATCCAGTTCAAGGGTATTGCTTGGCCTTGATAATAAAGCTGAAAATTTTCTTCAATATATTGGCGAATAATATTTTCGTAATCTGGATGAGCAATTGAAAAGTGGATCTGCTTTGATTCTGCAATCGCGTTATCAATGTCGTGAGCGGTTATTTGGTGAATAACTTCAATCGACTGAGTACGCTCATTTAAGGTTAAATCCGTCATGCTAAAAAAATAACGGTGGGCAACCGCGTTAACGGCTAACCCACACAATAGCAAAACAAAAATGCGTTTAGCTAGGTTTAACAACATTATTGCTGTTCAACCTCCGTTTGTTCTTCTGCACTTTTTTCATCAGTACTTTTTAATTCAACGTTGTAATCACGCATCATGTCTTTTTTCTTACGTTTGTATAAATCAAAGCGAGACTTAATTGGGCGTGCAGGCCAGTAGTTGTTACTCACATCTACATCAGCGGTCTCCCAGTTAGGGTCAATCGCAATGCCGGTTATTTCTTGGTCACGAATAAACAATTTAGACACTTTTTTGCTGTCACGACGCCAGATTTCAGCGGGTATTGTGACCCGTTCAACGCTGTTATCAGCATAAGTAAGATCTAAAATAATCGGCATAACTAAGCCACCTTTATTTTCAAAATCAACAATGTAGAAGTTTCTTTCGTCAAGTAGTAGGTCTTTTTGCCATTGTTCTAATTTTTCATGGCTTTTGTTATATTTATTACGTGCTTTGTTTGTCGCGGTAAACTTGTCATGTTCGTTGTAAAAATCTAACAATTGAGGTTTGTCATCCGTGCGAAGCCACTGGCCGTTATTGCGAATTTTGCTAATAAAGTCAGGTTGTTCGTTGTATAGTGCTCGTTCCCAAGCTTCTTCTGTATCTGGGTTTTGGCTATTCGGACGGTACAAGTGAATGTTACCTAAAGCAATATCAACATGATCTGTGGTGTAGAACCAACCACGCCAAAACCAGTCTAAATCAACACCTGAGGCATCTTCCATGGTACGGAAAAAGTCAGCAGGGGTCGGGCGTTTAAACTTCCAACGTTGGGCATATTCTTTAAAAGCAAAATCAAACAATTCACGACCCATAATAGTTTCACGTAAAATGTTTAATGCGGTTGCTGGTTTGCCGTAAGCGTTGTTACCAAATTGCAAAATTGACTCTGAATTAGTCATGATAGGCACTTGGTTATTACTTTTCATGTAACTGATCATATTAGCGGCATTACCACGGCGAGAAGGATAGCCTTCTTCCCATGCTTGCTCAGCGACAAATTGTAGGAAAGTGTTTAATCCTTCATCCATCCAGGTCCACTGACGTTCGTCAGAGTTAACAATCATGGGGAAATAGTTATGACCCACTTCATGAATAATAACGCCAATTAGGCCGTATTTAGTTTTGCGAGAATACGTTTTTTCACCGGTTTCTTTATCTAACGTCGGGCGTGGGCCATTAAAAGTGATCATGGGGTATTCCATGCCACCAACAGGACCGTTTACCGAGATAGAAACAGGATAGGGGTAAGCAAAGGTATACTTATTATATTGTTCCATCGTATGGATAATGGCCTCAGTAGAGTACTTTTCCCATAATGGATTACCTTCATTCGGGTAGTAAGACATTGCCATAGTGTCAGTTTTACCCTCTTGATAGCCTTGTGCATCCCAAATAAATTTACGGCTTGAGGCAAAGGCAAAGTCACGAACATTTTTCGCTTCAAATTGCCAAGTTTTGGTTTTAGTCGCGCGAGACTTTTCGTTTGCTAACGCTTCTTCAGGGGTAATAACTAAAACGGGCTTATCAGATTTTTTAGCTTTTTCTAAACGCTTACGCTGATTTTTTGTTAAGACCTCTTTCGGGTTTTGCAAGACACCAGTTGCCGCAACAACGTGATCAGCAGGAACAGTAATGCTGACGTTATAATCACCAAACTCTAAGGCAAATTCACCGCTGCCGATAAACTGCTTATTTTGCCAACCCATTACGTCATAATAGGCTGCCGCGCGCGGGAACCAGCTAGCAACTTCATAAAGGTAATTGTCATCTTCTTTAAAGTATTCGTAACCTGAGCGGCCACCTAGTACTTTTTGCTCATGTAATTGGTAATTCCAATTAATGTTTAACTCGACACTATCGCCAGATTTAAGTGCTTTTGGCAGATCGATGCGCATCATAGTGCCATTAATGACATAACTTAAGGCTTTGCCGTTTGCACCAGTAACCTGAGTAATATCATAACCGCCCTGAAACTCGTCTGTTTGAATGGCATTGCGGAAACTACTGTAAGTCACTTTTTTCTTAGGCGCGGTTTGCGTTGTTTTTGCACCCGAGTTTTCGGCTAACTTATTTTGGTCTAACTGCATCCATAAGTAACGCAGGGTATCAGGAGAATTATTCGTGTAATCAATAGTTTCATCACCTGACAGGGTTTGCTTTTCGTCATTTAATCGAATATTAATTTTGTAATCAACATCTTGTTGCCAATATTGATGACCCGGTGCGCCAGACGCCGTACGATAAGTATTTGGCGTTGGTAAGCTCTCTTCCAGTTGACGAAATTTATCGTCACTTATGCTGTTTTTTGCTAAGGCCTGGCCACTAGCAGCAATACAAACACAAAGTAAGGCTGATTTAATTGAATATTTCATGATTCCCCTGATAGTTGTAAACCGAGTAATTTCTTAATAATCATGCGTTATAACACTTTTTTAACCAATAGGTCAGGTTGGCGAAGTGAAATATGCGACAAATTGCACAATAAATAGGTTAAGTTGTTGCTGTTGAATGTTTATTGTGACGGAACCGATTAGGCGCTAAGGATTAATACCAGCACTTTACTCAATACTTTCTGGCAGCTGTTAACATTCTGGTATCCAATAGTTACAGCATTTCTCTCAAAAAATTTTTTATTGGATTCAAGTCATAGACAAAATATCACATCATTCAACACCTAGGTTTTAGTGATATTACTGAGCTTAAAAACTATGTTAACCTCGAACTGTTGAAGAGATAATGCAGAGAAAGTTATGATTAACTCATGCTAATGAAGATGAAACGATTGCACTGACCGATTAAAATCTGTTGTTTTTTCAGCAGTATAAGTTTGTTTATTTGGTATAGTGAATACAAGATGAATTATTTTAAAAGCTCTTAGCGTTTTGTAATCTATAACAAGAATAGGCCGGTTAAATTTCACGAATTTTTTGTAGTCGTAAAGTATGCAGAACCAGTGTTTTATTCAGCTTTCTTCAGCCATATTCAGCGATATTAACCCCTGTTATCTATAAAAAAGGATTTTTATGTTTTCAAAATTTCTAAAATCAGTGCTAATTTTTAATCGTTCAGAAAATAAAGCGCCAAACTTTATCCTCATCTATCTTTTAATATCACTGGCTTGGCACAATCAAATTTTTATTACTTTTGTTGTCAGTCATGGTGGCTTTACAGAACGATTAAATGCTGCATTAGTTGAACATTCTCATCAATATGTGCTGGTGTTATTTTTTACGCTATTATTTTTTATCCTGCGTTTGTCGATGCTGTATTTACTCAATAAAACTGATGAGTTTATTGACGCAGATGAACCGATGATAGTTAAAGTAGGCAGTGACCAAATAGTTAAAGAAAATAAAGATGTGGTTCGCTTACTAGCGCTGTTGGGCGAAACCAAAGCGCAATTAGCTAACGTAAAAGCTCGTGAGGTTTCAGCACAGGCAGATAAAAAAAAGACCATAAGTAACATCTTGGCTGTGCAAGCTGAGTTAGAACTAGCGTTAGCTGATATCGCTATATTGGGTAAGTCTAACGAAGAATTAAGGGCTAAACTTAAGCAGTATTTAGCGGCTTAAGTGATAAGTTGTTCATTAATGATTAGCTAAATTGAATTACTTAAGCTTGTCTTGTTAGTCATATTTAAACAAAAAATTGCAAGCTATTGGCATTGTCAGTGCCATAGCACAATATTATTTCTTTTGTTTCGCATCACTAAAGCCTTTATAATTAGTCAATATTTCAGGAGTTGTTATCTACAGCTACCTTCGCTTTACACTTAAAGGTTTTTTACCACTTTATGATTTCACATAAACTTTCTATTGCCCCTATGCTCGATCGGACTGATTGCTTTAAATAATTAATATTTATCAGGTAGTTACGATGCTATGATGTTCTGGTGGGTGCAAATGGGTGCAAAATCAGAATAAAGAAAAGGGGCAATTTCTTACCCCTAGTCAGTGCTTACATTAAAAACGCTGTGCTTTTCCCCATTCAATTCTAGCTGAGTTACATTGATCTTCAATGTAACTAGCTAAGTCTTGAATGTTAACTAAATATGGTGCTTTTTGACTATCATTTAGCTTTACAGTAGCAAAAGGCAGTTCATTACTTTTTGCTTTACGTTTAGCTGTGTTAACGCTCATTCCCAAGACTTTAAAAGCAAGTTCTTCAAGCGGTATCATGATTCTTGCGCCATATTCAGCCATTAAAAGGTACATTGTTGATGATGTTGAAGCGTTTTTTTGATTAGCCATGGGTAATCCCTTGTTGCGTTAAGACGCAATCCAGTGCATAACGCAGATAATCCATTAATTAAGCTAAATCCGTGCTTTTCATGACAAAATCGAGCTAATGTTAGCAAAATTTGTTTAGTGGCGATATCTTTTAATAATTGTGTCACTTTCTAAAACTAGAGCTTTATACATCATTGAAAGCTCTGTAAAATCATCATAATTATTTCCTAATAAGAATTGAAAATGTACAGTGAACTTTATAAAGAGTTAGAAGAAAAATCCCGTGATTGTGTCACGGAAGAAGAAGTAAGGCTTGCTTGGAGTAATACATTTTCTAAAATGCTGGGAATTCATTTTAAAGCTGAAAGAGATCGCAATGACGCTTCATACAACCAAATAATTATAGAGTTTAAAAATAAAGGTCTATTTAGAGGTCGAGCTGGAAGTGAAAAATTTAATGAAGCAGTCTATGACCGCTTGTATAAGTACATATTAAGAAAATCGAAAGCCGAAGGAATAGAGCAAGGCGAATATACAGGTATTGCATCTGATGGTGATCATATTGTTTTTTGCTATATGAAAGACGACAAGATTTATCATCAAGATTTAATGCCTTTGAATGAAGTTTCTGTAACAAAAGTTGCAAAGGCGTTATTAAATGATACTAGAAGAGCGTTAACAACAACAAACTTAGTTGAAGATTTTGGTCATAATTCAAAAGTAGGTACTCAGTTAATGGGGGCTTTATCTAAAGAATTGACTGAACATTTTAATAATGAAAATAATAATAAAATAAAAATGTTATTTGAGGAGTGGAAAACACTTTTTGGACAAATATCAAACCTATCACCAGCACAAATAGAACAAATTAAAAAATCTTTGAAATTTGACATACCTGATATTGGAGAGAATTCAATACCAGGCGTATTGTTTATAATTCACACCTATAATGCACTTGTTATGAAGTTACTAGGTGCTGAAATCGTTTCTTACCTTAATTTGACTCAGTACAAAGATTTTTGTGAAAATTTAGCGAATCAAAGTGATGATAATATTATTAACACACTAAGAGACGATATTGAAAAAAGTCGTTTATTCGACAATGTAGGAATTAAAGGCTTTGTTGAGGAAGCTATATTTTCTTGGTACTTAGATGCTACAGATAAACAAGATAAAAAAGATATAATCGAAGCTGTTAAAGAAGCTTTGATTCAAATATCTCTTTATAGAATGGATAACTTATCAGCAGCCCGTTCAAGAGACGTTTTAAAAGGTTTTTATCAGTCACTTGTTCCTGATGTATTGAGAAAAAGTTTAGGTGAATTTTATACTCCAGATTGGTTAGTTGATGTTACAGCAGATAAAGCTAATGTAGATAGTTGGTTAGAACAGAGGGTTTTAGACCCAACATGTGGATCTGGTTCATTTTTATTAAATGTTATAGCTAGGAAACGAAAAGAAGCAGAAATTAAAGGGTTATCTTCTGAGGAAACACTCGATAATTTAATTAATAATGTTTGGGGATTTGATCTAAATCCACTGGCGGTACAATCAGCTCGTGTTAACTTTTTAATTGCTATTGCGGATCTTTTTGCTGACTGTAAAGGTAAAGAGATTGAGCTTCCAATTCTATTAGCGGATAGTGTTTATTCTCCTGCACACTTACCATCAAAAGATGATGATATAGTTGAGTATCGAATAGGCAGTACACATGCTGATCTACTTATTAAACTCCCTTCTGAATTAGCATTTGATCGTGAACGATTAGATTTCGTTTTTGAAGAAATGGGACGATCAGTTGAAAAAGAAATTTTATACAAAGATGTAGCAACTAAACTGGTAAGAAGAAAAATATTAACATTAAAGGAATCTAAAGAATGGGAAACCCCACTTTCAGAAACTTATAATCGAGTATTAGAATTACATAAAAATAATTGGAATGGAATTTGGTTTAGAATTGTTAGAAACTTTTTTTGGTCTGCCACTGCTGGTAAGTTTAATATTATTCTTGGTAATCCTCCTTGGGTACGTTGGTCAAATCTTCCTGAAGATTATAGAAAAAAAATAAAACCTATTTGTCAACAATACACTATCTTCTCAGATACTCCTTTTCATGGTGGTAATGAATTAGATATATCAGGAATGATTACTTATACCGTTTCTGACAAATGGTTAGAGACATCAGGAACACTAATATTTGTTATTACACAAACTCACTTTCAAGCCCCGTCTTCACAAGGTTTTAGAAGTTTTATAATAAATGATGAAACGGCACTAGTACCAATAGAAGTAGATGATCTTAAGTTACTTAAACCCTTTGCAGATGCTGCAAATAAAACTGCTATAGCAACTTTTAAAAAGGTATTAACTAAAAGCCATGATGGAAAAGATATTTATCCAGTTAAATATAACGTATGGGAAAATGCAAAGGGCTTCAAGAAGGTAATACCCGAAACCAATTCGAAAGAAGAAGTCTTAAATAGTGTTTCAATTATTCCAAAAGAAGCCAATCCTGTTGGAGATCTCCGTTCTCCTTGGGCAATTATGTTACCTAGCCATTTTGAAAAAACTGAAGCGATACGTGGTAAATCTGAATGGATTCAAGGTCGAAAAGGTGTAACGGCTGATCTGAATGGAATTTACTTCCTAGAAATATTAGATGTAGATGAAAAAAATCAGCTTGTTCTTATTGAAACAAGACCTAATGCAGGCAAAAAAGATATTGGAAAAGCAAAAAGGTTTTGGATAGAACCTGATTTGTTATATCCACTGGTAAAAGGTGCAAGTGATTTTTCATCTTGCTATTTTAAGCCAAAAAATGATCTTTATGTGTTGGTTCCGAATAAAGGAATTACAAAAAGTTATTTACTCGATGCTGAAGATATAGTTGAAGGTGATTTGAAGAAAACACACCGCTATTTTGAGTCATATCAAGAATTATTAGCTGATCGATCAACCTATAAAATGAGGTTGAAAAAATATGCTTACTATATGATTTACAATGTAGGGGAGTATACATTTGCCCCATACAAGGTTATTTGGGCTGAACAAAGTGGGAAATTTGAAGCTGCGGTTGTTTCGAGTAAAGAAATGCCATTAAAGGGTATTCAGCCTTATGTACCAGACCATAAAATATATTTTGTAGATTGTGATGATAAAAACAAAGCTCATTATCTTTGTGGCTTACTTACTGCTCCAATTGTAAAAGAGTTTGTAGAAAGTCACACAATAGCGATCCAAGTTAGTAATATATTTAAACACATGGAATTACCTGTTTTTAAAAAATCAGAGTCTAGTCATAAAAAATTAGCTTTGATCGTTGAAAAAGCACATAACGAGGCGGATAAGTCAAAAAGGCAGGAGCTGATACTGAAAGCAGGTGTACTTGCTGAATCTATAATTGAAAGTAGTAAAAAATAGTAATATGGATTTACAAATTAATAGGGAGGGTAATATTTACCTACCTACTAACTTCAAACTTTTTAATTATAAAATAGCTATATAAATCATTGAGCCACCTGTTAGGTGGCTTTTTTATGATATACAAATAAACAGTGAAAATTTTAGTCATTAAAATAATATAACAATAATTTGAACTAAATAGTGCATTTAATCAATGTAGTGAAGTAATCTGACAATATAATATTTATTATTAATAAAAACTAAAAAAGGATTTATAAAGTGATCACCTCAATAAAGCTCATGGATGTGGCTAGTTACTCGCCAACAACCCCTGTCATTGTTAATACAGATAATAAGAAAGTAAATTTATTTTATGGATTAAATGGTTCAGGAAAATCTACCTTAGGTAATTTTTTACAGTCTAAAACTGATCCTGTCTATCAACATTGTGAAATTTTACCAAGTAATGTTGAGCATGAAATAATTGTTTATAATCAAAATTTTGTTCGGGATAATTTTTATGAAATACCACAACAAAAAGGTATTTTTACTTTAAGTGAAGCTAACAAAGAAGCGGAAGAGGCTATTGAAAAAGCGGAAAAAGCTATAACAACACTTGAAGAGTCTCAAAGTAAAATTGAAATAAAGACAGACAAAAAGATCAAAGAAATTACAAATGAAGAAAGTACTTTAAAAGATGCTGTTTGGAAATCTAAATCCAAGTATGAGCGTACAGAGGTTGAGTTTTGTTTAGCTGGGTTTAAGACTAAAGATAAATTTCTTCAAAAGATTAAAGAGAGCCAATCTTCCTGTGATTCAACTATAAAAGATCTTAAAGCTGAAGCTAAAGAATTAAATGAGCAAGATGGTACAGCAAGAGAGAATATTCAAACTATTTCTTTTAGCGGAAGTTATATAGAACGTGAGCAGGTTTTTGAATCAAGAATTGTAGGATCTGAAGACTCCTATTTAGCTGAGTTGGTCGAAAAACTTGGTAATTCAGATTGGGTTCAATCTGGTATGAAGTACCTGAATGATGATGAACCTTGTCCATTTTGCCAACAAGACCTAAAAGCTGATTTTTCTACTTCAATAAATCAATTGTTTGATACTACTTACCAATCTAAAAAGGAAGAAATTCTTAATTTAAAAAATGTGTATGAAAACGCTATCTCAACACTTGAGTCTAATTTAGTTAATGGTGCATTTTTAGCAGAGTACGTTGTTGATAATTCTGAGTTTAGTACAACAAAATTACTTTTATTGACTTGTTTAAAAGATAACCTGTCTTTGATTAATGATAAATATACTAAACCTAGTGAAGTTCTAAAACTGTTAGATACTACTGAACTTATTGATAATTTAAATAATGTCATTATAAATATTCAATCTGAAGTAGAAACTTTCAATGACAAAATTAAAAATAAGAAGATTCATTTAACCAACATAAACAGAAAGTTTTGGTCATTATTAAATTTAGAATATGCTGCTTTAATACAAGCCACTACTGATAAAACAAAATCTTTAAACCTAGAGGTAGAACAATTAGGAAAGGATTATAAAAATAAGAACAAAGATAAGAGAGAACAAGATAATATTATTATCGAAAATAGTAAAAAAATAACCAATATAGATCTTTCAATAAAAAATATTAATAGTCAGCTTAAAGAATTAGGCTTACAAGGTTTTCAACTTGAAAAAGCGTCAGAAGACTCACAACATTATAAAATTGTGCGAGAAAGCGAAGCTGATGAAGATGTTTATAATACTTTAAGTGAAGGTGAAAAGACTTTAATAACTTTCTTATATTTTCTAGAAAGTTGTACAGGTGCGACAGATCAAGAGTCCACAGTTATACTTAACAGAAGGATCATTGTAATAGATGATCCGATCTCAAGTCTTTCTCATAACTATGTTTACGACATAGCAACATTGATTCATCATAAAGTCTTGGTAGCTGATTTTAAGCAAATATTTATTCTTACTCATAATTTATTTTTCTTTCATGAATTACTAATGCTTAAAGCGCCTAGTAATCGCGCAGTCCCTTATAAATTACATAGAATTACTAAATCAGATTTTAGTCAAATTAAAGACCTTCAAAGAAATGAAATTCAAAATGATTATCAAACATATTGGCAAATAATAAAAGATTGCTCAGAGAGTCATAGTTACGCAAATATGTTACCAAATGCTATGAGAAACATTCTTGAACATTACTTCACCTTTATTCATAAGAAAGATGCTCTGAAGAAGACATTGGAAGATTTAGGAAAAACTTCGTCAGAATTTAAGCCTTTATTTAGATATATTAATAGAGAATCACATTCTGATTCAATAAACATAAATGACTTTGAAGGGATTGATGTTGAAAAATACATTGAGAAGTTCAAACAAGTTTTTGAAAATACGGGATATTCAGATCATTATTATCAAATGATGGGAATTGATAATCCTGCTACTCCAATTGAAAAAGAAACTGTTGAAGTGTAGTAGTGGGCTACCGCTAACGCTCATTATCTAGGTAGTGAACGAAGATGTTGTGAAACATCTTCCCACTTTCCTAGACGAAAACGCTGATATTTTCTAACTAAAACAGTTTTAACTATCATGCTAGTAACCTCGTATATCTACGACAGTGCTAGCCACTGACAACTCCTGCAAACCCTTTTACAAGCGGTAAATTGATTGCATCATTGCGGTTAAGTGCGCGGTAGCCCAAAAAAATTATATAAGATTTTACAATAGGTTACTAGAGCTAGTATTCAAAAAACAATATTTAATGCTAAATATAAAAAAATGAAACATCAACTTTATAGTAATCAGCTAGCACAGCTAATTGTGCAGCGAAAATTCTAGTTTTACCAAGCTCCATTTTTGAAATCTGCTGGTTTGAAACCCCTAAAAGTTCACCAAGACTTTGTAAAGACTCACCACCCTCGATCCTCAATTTTCTTATATTCTTACTTATCAGTAAGTTAACTTCTTCTTGTATGATCATTTAAAAAATTCTCAATAAAAACAGATCCTTATTGCATCATTCTAAATTTTATTATAAAGTATAGCTCCAACTGACAGTTGGAGTGTTGGGTTGAATTAAATGAGGATTCATTAAATGAAAAAACAAATATTAATGTTAGCGGTTTCCATCGCTGTATCTGGGCTTGCTGGGTGTTCTGACGTATTAAGTAAAGAAGAGATTGCAAAGCTTTCAATGAAAGAAGCAGCAACAGAAGCGTGTAAAGCGTATGTAAGTATGAATGCAGATAGAATAATTCCATTTTTAGAAGAAAAAAATGTGAAAAAAACAAAAAGCATTTTAGATAAAGGCTTGATAACCAGTTCTAGAAAGAAGCTAGAAGAATCGATCTGTATTGTTACTGATATGAAAGAAAAGCGAAGATATACAGTTGTTACGTTTGAGAAGTTTGTCGAAAAACTTAAAATATTCAAAGATGAAAATAATCTTTATAAAGTTAGAAGCATCTTTTAATTCTATCAATTACTCAAATTTAAAATAAATTAAAAAGGAATTAGTAAATGAAAAAATTATTATTAGCTATGCCAATTGTTACGGTTTTAAGTGCTTGCGGTAGTCAAAGTGTAGAAGATGTTGCAAATGAATATTGTGTTGCGATTAAGAAGCATGATTGGAGAAGCGCACAATACCTTGCTACACCCGATGCTTTAAGAAATCGTGAAGCAATGTATGACAATTACACACATAAATATTCTAATGTTTTCTTAAGTCAGAACTGTGATGTTACAAAGACCGATCAAAATAGTGAAACAGAATATTCAGTGTATTTTGGCGGTTCAAAGCTAGATTCTGTAGAAATTCAATGGGATGAAGAGAAAGAACAATTTTTTGTTACTTCTGATGCTTTCAAGAACGATCTAAAGCTATATTAAAATATAACTGAATGAAACAAAGTCCTAAGTATTAAGACTTGCTGTTGGGCTTTCTATTAACAAAAAACAAAGATCTATTTGAGATCTTATTTTATATTGAATTTGATCGTTATAACTAAGATAAATGGGCTAACTCCGCCCTTTATTACTGCTAAACTCGTGTACAGCATGTTTTATACTAAATCATCAAATAGCTTAAATCTGTAATGATTATCAAGTCTTTCTAAAATATCTTTTTCAACAAGACTTTTTAAAAATCTTGAAATATGAGACTGCTTTAACTCAGTAGATGTAAAGTGATGATAGTTGTAAGCTACCAATAATTCATTTTGATTTATAATAAAAAACTTATCACTCATTTGAGCATATTCATCACTACAAGCTAGATAAGCAGCAATTTTTAGTTCTTTGCTTGTAATACAAGAAGAGGCAAGCGTTGATAACAAAACTGAAGCTGTGACTTGATTTAATGCTTCTTTTTGAAATATTATTATAAAAGCTTTCTCAAATAATTTTTTTTCATATTCTTCTTTATCTTTAAAAATAATATTTAATTCATTAGTTGAATACTTTGTACAATACATTTTATATTCTGAATTAATTAATGATTCTTCATTGTCTATTGCATCAGAGTAACGATAGTTTTCAAGATTTTTTTTATCTTTAGTGACATAAGATTTTTTAAATAATTTGTGATGTAATAATATATTAATTTCTTCTTTATGCTTATCTTCGATATTAAACATTATTCCTCGTTTGTTTGATTGTTTTTAAGTTAATTGGAATGTCAGCAATAGCTTAAACAATCGTAAAAAAGGTTTACGTGGGGGATTGCATGAATAAAATGAGATCGTGCTTTATATAGCTTTCTAGTGAGCTTCTGATCTAAATAATCCAGCAGAACCGAAGCTGGACTAATATTTCTGTTTTAATGGAACTCGAAAATTCATAATAAAACTCGTTTTTGTTGTTAATTTTGAGTAAACAATCGAAGTGCGTTAGAGGTAATTTAAATAATTTGTTTGTGTCTCCAAATACACATAAATACTTAATAAACTGAATAATATTAAAAATACGATTAGTACCTTTGTTAATATTTTATTTTCAAAATTAGTATAAGCTTTTTTAAACTTACTCATCTGGGTCATATATCCCATTTTTAATCCCGTTTTGTTTTAATGTCTATTTTTTAGATTATATTGTGTTTTCAAGAAATTAAGTTCTCGTTTTGATAACTCAAACCTTGTTAATGAACAGACTTCTTTTAATTCACCTAGATCAGATTTTTGATAAAAACTAATGTAATATAAATCTTCTGTTTTTGTAGGTTGATAGTATGTAAATGTATCAAATACGAATGAAACACAGTCGTATGAAAAACTATACTTACACTCAGAAATGTCTTTATGCATCTCTATTATTTCAAAATTGAAATTATCATTTATATAATTTTCTTTCATCTCAATATCAAAACAGTTTAAACATAAATGTTGCATGCAGCTTGGCATAAAAACTTGCATTTCCATCTTATCTTTTGACTTGTTACAACCATCGCAATCTCTAAACTTTTTATCATACTTAGTGACTAAAAACGTGTAGAAGTTACTTTTTAAACTGTCTCCATAAGTTTCTGAATTGAAATTACTTTTGGAACCTAATCCATAAGATACTGAATTAAATTGATTTATTGGGCTGAAATATAGTCCATCGTCTGATAAAATATATAAAGAGTCTTTTATTTTTTCTAAAACACAAAGCTCTTTTACGGTAGCTTCGTGATTTACATTTTCATTTTCTAAAAGGTAAGTTAGTTCTTCAATTCCTTTTTCTATCGTTTCTAATTCTTTTGTACTGCTCATTTTATTATCTCCTATGTTGTAATAATAATTTTAAAATTTCTCTTGTTATATATTCTTGCTGATCGCTGTAAGAGTTTTCCCAAGTTCTATAGCTTCTCATTATTCTAATTGCCGAAATTGCTTTTCTAATCATGTAAGTTCTATCAACTTTATTAAATAATAAAAAAGTTTTAAAATAAGATGATTTAAAGTATTTAATACTAGATAATTTTAAGTTTCCACAATCAGCTCTATATATGTATGCGGCTAGTTTTTCACTGAAAATAGACCAGTCTTTCTTTAATATAACTTCTGATTGATAATGTTCTTCTATGCATATATCACAATAAAAACCAAAATTATTTGTATAGTATGTTGTGATTGATTTACCGCATGATTCACAACCTGTATGCATATCACTTTCGTTATACATTCTATTAACCTCGCTTTGTTTTAATGTAGATTCTTAATTTTTTAAATTTTTCTTCATCCAAAAATGCGCTGTCTATTTTTGAATAAAGTATATAATTACTGTCGTTTATTCCGATTAATCTATAGTGATCTACTTGTTCACTAGCTTGATCATTCATGTGAATTTCAATCTCTAAATGATCACAATTAACAACTGTGTTTTTGTTGTCAAAAATCACCTGATAATCAATGTTGATAACGTTGTTTTCTTTTTTCACTAAACATTTAACATCAATGTTTTTTGAAATTTGTAGTGGAATAATTTTCACTTTAAAATCCTTTTTTTAGTTTGTTTTTTTTGGGTGTTGTATCTTCCTTGATACCATTTGATAAGTGTTCAAATGGGGTATCTTGAACAAGATCATTCTGTAGTTCATTTATGTTTACATCTGACATATTATAATTATCAGAATATTCGATTATTTGAGATTCAAATTGGTTAGCTTCTTGATAACAAGAAAGTAATATATCGTTTAAATCTTCTGATGAATTTATTTCTTCAATATTATAATTTTCAATAAAGAATTCTCTTGTTCTATTTATATAAATGGGATCTGAAAAAACATCATTAATAAAATTATCGAAAGAAAGCTGTGTATCAGAATTTTCAATTAATAGGTATTGCTCTGTTATTGCTTGTAATATTATTTCTTTACCACTTTCAAAGTTTTTTAATTCATCAAAAAGAGT
This sequence comes from Colwellia sp. MB3u-4, assembly GCF_014077065.1. Lineage (NCBI taxonomy): Bacteria > Pseudomonadati > Pseudomonadota > Gammaproteobacteria > Alteromonadales > Colwelliaceae > Colwellia > Colwellia sp. MB3u-4. Next base: position 16,579 of record NZ_JACGVE010000064.1, read on the forward strand.
GGTGAAAGTTTCATATACTTCAAATCCATATGTGTTGCTATAAAGATATTTTATTGCAGATAAGTAACTAATATTACCTTTCTCGGAAAACATAATTGCACTGTCTATGAAGCCCTCGTATGGTGTGGTTTTAAAGTCTATATAACCGCTAGCTGGTTGGAGATTAAAGCTTATAAAACTGTTTAAAGACTCGTTGTAATAACTGTTCTTATAAACGATATGGTAATCAGAGTTATCAATTATAGCGTTTAATTTTTTATGATAAGCATCAAAAAACTCATTAAAATCAATGTTATGATGTTTACAGTATAGCTCTCCATTTGGATGGTTTTTAATTGTATTTATTTGACCAAATGTGAATTGTTCTATTAGATTATTAGACATTGAAAACCCCCTCAACTAGCTTGTGTTGAATCTGGTTTCCACGTTTTCCGATTTGTTCTAAAATCCCTTTGTTTTCTAAAGAAATTATTGATTTTGAAATAGCTTGTTTAGTTAATTCTTCGACAGATTTGAATTGTAAATGAGTTCTGTTTAAATAAAAGTCATTTTTAGATTGACTTAAAAGTAAAGCATCTTGAAAAATACTTATTTCTGTAGTGTTTAATTTAAAATATATTATTATATTTAAAATAGAATGTATGTTTTTTATATTCACCTTTTTAATCCTTATTTGTTATATTTAAATAATAATACTTTGAAGTATAAAGTCAACTATTAATTGATATTGATTTAAAATTAAATAAATATTTAAAAGTTATTTTAAAGTTAAAGGAATATAAAACACTTAATTTTTAAGTGTTTTATATAATAATAAAAACAGATTGAGCATTAGAATTTAAAAGGGTGGGTAACAACTAATAGTTGTTATATTTTTAATTTAGAACCGCTGCCACTTTTAGCTGAACAAGTTTTACACTTTTGAGGATCTTTATTGTGAATACATTTACTTTTATTTTCTTCAATCTGTTTTAAATCATCTTCACTATATTCAATGTTTGATTTAACTTTGTTAGATACTTTTAAGTGTTCTTCAATCGCCTTTTCTTGTTTTTCTTCAAAAGTAACTGCTGTTTTAGTAACTTGCTTGGCTATTTCTGGCTGTTCCTCTGCTAATTTATCAATAGATTTAGCTGCTGCACTAGCTGTAAGCCCTGTAAAACCGTTTTTATTATCATCTTTATTAATGTTACGCATCCAAGCATTAACTTTTGTTAAAGCTTGTTCTAGTGCTTCATTTTTTAAATTTTTAATGTCCGCCCCAATCTGATCTTTATCTCCAAGCATTGACAGAATTTCAGAAGATAATTCTTTTCTCTTTTGTGCTTTATTACTAATAGAGTTTTCAAGTTGTTTTTCTTGCTGTTGTTGCTTTGTTATATGATCTTCAAACATAGCGTGTCTACTAGCTGATCTTTGACTTAAAGGCTTGTTCTGTTCTAATATACTTAAAATATATTGATGTTCAGATCTTTGATCTTCATTTAAAAAACGGATGCAATAGCCTTTTTTAGTAAAAATTGAATCTTGCATGTGCTGAATAAATGAAATTTGCATTAGTTGCCCTACATGACAAATTTGTTCTTTTGTGAGGTTGTTTGTATCTTCAGGAATATCAAAATTTAAACCGTATTTTTCATTAATCATTTTCTGATTTTTACGAGCAAAGTTAATTTGCTGTAATCTCCAATCGTATTGATTAGTTTTACTATTTTTTAATTCCAAAATAAGGTGGATATTGTCGCCTGTGCGCTGATTTGACTCTGTTGATATGCTTTCATCTAAATGACAGACAGAAGTTAAGATCTTGTTGTTTTTGAAGTGAATCTGAAAGAAAGAATTCATGCTTTCAAGATATTCTTTACCTGAAATATCAAATTTTCCATTGGCATGAGGTAGCTTAAAATTCATCTCGCTAATAATTGACGAATCTGACCTGTTTATCGCTCTTTTGAAGCTTAAAGCGTTGATATGTGCTTCTCTGTGTTGAAGAAAAGTATCAAACAGTTGTTTTTTTGCTTTCAAACGTCCTGATGGTGTTGGTTTATCACCATTTTCTATTTTTTCAAGCTCATCTTGATCAATTAGATTATCAATATATTTTTTAATTTTATCCGTATGAATTTTTACTTTATTATTATCTATTCCCACTAATTTATTTTTTTTATTTTCTAAGCTATTAATAGCCTTTTTAAGTACTTCATCATTTGCAGCAAGCTTTAAGATTTTAGTTTTATAATTACTTCTATAAGTAGATGACTTCTTAACGTCTTTTTTGTTTTGAATATCATCTTCATTATTAATATCAGCTAATTTATCATCAATAATTTTGTCAAAAATCTCTTGTCTGATAGGTTCTATTTCATCATGCGTATAATATTCATCTTCGTAAAAGTACACATTTTGATTTAATAATTCATCATGCCACTCTAGAGTATCGCGTTTTTGATTTTCAAATCTAAGCGTATGTAAAAGTGCTGTTTTAAGCGCATTTATGCTTTCTGAACCTTTTGCCTTTGCTTTATAATTGAGTTGCTGAAAACGTGCAGTGGTCATTTTACTAGGTGATTTACCTATACTTTTAAACACATCAGACATTGCATTATTAAATGCTTTATCAATGGGTAAACGACTTCTAATGTTTGTAATTAATTTTATAGCTTTTTGAGATCTAAGTTTTCCAATATTTGCTTGTTGAGCAAGTTTTTTAACATCACTTTCCATTGCTTTAGATGCTGCTTTTGATTTTGATATTTCAGCTTCTGCTTGTCGTTCTGCTGTATCTTTTTTACTGTTCATATCAGCAGTAGCATTTTTCAATTCAGCATCTTTTTTTCTTGATAACGCTTCACTTTGTTTTTGATTTTTTAAAGCATTATTCGCGTTATTTTTTTCATTATTAAAATCCATTTTAATATTCCTTTTTTGTTTGTTAATTTTTTTAGCTCAATGCAATTGCCAGAAAATATAAAGAGCCTGCGAGTTACAACATAGCGAAGCGGGTTGGTTATATTTTAAGTCTCTGGTTACTGTTAATTTAACTGTTACATAAATTAAAAAAAATTTAATAGATAAAGGATAATAAATAGTAGCCATTGATTTCTTTCTTTTTTGACTTACTATTTTGAATATGCAGTTAATAAAAATGGAATTTAAAATGAAAATTAGAAATAAAAAGTTATTCAAAAAACTAAATATATTAATTGATCAATATTGTGAAGATGACGATCTTAATCTTGAGCTTAGTAACGATCTTATTGATCTTAATTATGAAGCGAATATTTGTGATGTGAATTTATCAAAACTGATTGAAACGTCACCAACTTTTTATAATGAAATAATTAAATTCGAGAATAAAAAATTATTTTTTGAATTTGAGTTGTCATTATCTGAAATTTTAGATAAAGACGAATTAATAATATTAATTAAAGAACTCTCTAATCTTTATATTGTAGCTTGTGATAGTAATAAACGTTTGATTGACTTAATAAAATCAAATGAAGATTTACATTTTAGAATAACTGATTTAACACAAGTGAGATCTGAAAATGACTAATCAAGTATCTAAAGAAAAAATTGAAGAAGCTTTTGATAATCTTTGTGAACAATATGATTATTCGACTGATATAGATGTTTACAACGATTTTATTTATTTAATGCAACAACATCAAATTGTATTTTATGAGCTACTTCACACCCCAAATATTAATGCTGTAGCTACATTCGAGCAAGCAAATGAACTAAGTTCTTCAGTTACAAAACAACAAAAATTATTGCTCGATTTTATTAATGAGAAAAAGTCATGTGATGAACTTAAAGCATTATTTTTCAAGTTAAAAAATTATATTGATGAATTTTATAACTTATTAACTTCTGAAAAAAGTCTTGAGCTAAAAGCACAATTAAAGAATTTTGGGAAAAATTTTGAGAAAAAGCTAGAAGCAGTAAAGTTTTTAGAATTTGAACATATTGCAGAGGAAATTGAAAATAAACATCAATCGTTACTTCGAGATATGAGTAAAGATAATAACTTTATAAAACGTAACTTAAGCACTAATAGGTTTGAGATTTACTTTTCAAAATCTAAAAATAAAAAATGGAAAGGAAAAAACAGATAGTAAAAGAGTAATAAATAATACTGTATTTCTATCTAGTAGTTTTTTGATATTGAAACATATCAAATTTGATATAATTTTTAAGTTATGGATAACAATAATAAAAAAGGGATTTTAAAATGAAAAAAACAAAGGGAATGTTGAATTGGTTATATGATTTTTTAAAGTGGGACAAATGGCACTTTGTAGCATTTGTTGGTGCTTTCTTAATGATTTTTTGCACAAAACAAATTGTAGCTAGTGAAGCATACTTTTATGAAGATCTTACTAGTGAATCAAAAATTGAATTTTTAAAAACTGCACAAACATTAAATGTTTCAACGTGGATGTACGGATATTCTTTTAAAGTAAATTGTAATGGAAAATGGAACGGTTCTAAATTCGATACTTCTTACAATTCAAAGCCTCACGTTTTAGCTAAATGGTCAAGCATCAGAGAGCAAGATAAAGCTACTGTGATTCAATCAATTAATGGTTTATGTGTGTAAAAATGGAAGAGTTATTCACAAATTTATATCTTCTATGCGCTAACTATATAGCAGGTTTTCTGGGTGCTTTGATGATGTTTATAGCGATTTTTAAGCTTGTCGAACATGGAAAAAACCCAAATGATCCGCGCAATAAGCTAAGTGTTGCATTAGTAATAATGATTGGAGGTGCATTACTATCAAATGTAAATAGTAGTATTAGCATGTTCACTGCAACATTAACTAACAATCAAGGGCATTGCTTTGTAGTTTATGAAGAAGGTGAAAAAGTTGATGAAATCAATCCTAACGGGGGAAAATGCTATGATCAGGATGGTGCTGATCTTTCTCCTGAAATGCTTAAAAAATTAGAAGAAAAGGAAGGTAAATCATTAGAGATAATGAAAAAACGAGTGAGGATTTTATTCACTTGTTTTAGTGCTATTGGGTTAATTTATTTTATAAAAGCAGTGTTTTTATTAAAAGCTGTGGCAGAAGGATCTTCTTCAACTACGTATGGAAAAGTACTAACAATGATGATTTTTAGTACATTAGTGATGGATATGAATAATACAATGTCGATCATTTTAGAAACAGTTAAGCAATCTACAGCATTATAAATGCACTTTTAAAGCGTTTTATATTTTATTAAAGATAATATATAAAAACTAATTGAATCCATCTTATTCAGCTTCTAAGATTACAAATGCAACAATATAAATGAACATATCAATCGAAATCAAGATTTCCTTAACAAAATACAAAAACAGAAAAAGTCTTTTACATATTAATAGTATTAAGTCTATTAAGACTATTAAAGCTATCGTTTTTAATAAAACATATACATAGCAAGGGATTTGCCGTTTTCTTATGCTCCCATATACAGTTCTACATGCTCCCATATAAAGTTCTACTTGCTCCCATATGCAGTTTTATATACTCCCATATACAGTTTTACA